>JBBQXO010000020.1:0-49262 GCA_038209595.1 Chitinophagales bacterium | reverse complement strand
CCTGAAGTTTGGCATCACCCAACAAAACCTTTTCATGTAACTCAGTTATCTGTACCTGCAAATCCATAATAACCTGGGTAAACCCAAAATCTAAATATCTTTTCCTATCTGCTGTATCTTTTTCAACATGATTTTTTGTGTCTATTAATTGTTGCTGGGTAATATTCATGAAACTCCAGGTAACTACTTCTTCACTGTTTACAGAAGCCGGGGGATCGATAGGTTTTGCAAATTCTGCTGGAGCATGAAGGTCAATAAACTTAGCAGGGGAGGTTATATGAAATTCACCGTCGTTTGTTTGATAAACCATAACAAGCCGTTCATCGGCAATGCTATCATCCTTTTTACTTTCTCTATTATCAACAATCTGCGATTTTACAAAAAACGCTAAATAGGATTCTTTATCATCGGGAGAAATAAGAATGGTTCCTTTAAGCATGTCTTCCCGGTATTGATTTCGTACAACATTTATCAGGCTATCGAAGATTGGATTGCCAGGATTGATGTAGCTGGGAAAAAGAAGAATTACTTACTGTACAACGTGAAGGCAGGGAGTGGCAGGTTTAGCATCATGGATGCTGTGTGGGTGAAGCTAATAAAAGAATTAAGAGAATTTGGTATGAGCCGGGAACAATTAAAAACTACCAAACTTAGTTTGGAGTATGAGACTGAAAATTGCAGGGTGGCTATGTCCATGTTTGAGTTTTATACTGCGTTTGTTGTGGGGGCTAAAATGTCTGTATTGCTTTTGGTATTTAAAGATTGTGTGGCAGTGCCTTGCAACCTAACGCAATACAAAATATCTAAGGAAGTTGTTGGCGTGGATAATCATATTCAGATTAGCTTAAATGATATTCTGCAAGGGATGTTTCCTGAAATGGATTTACAGCCTAAGGAACAAACCGCCAAGCCTATCAAGCTGGAAGAAATGCAACTTCTGACATTTATAGGGTTGGGTGTATTTGAAAAGGTAGAGGTGAAATAGAAAGATGGCAGGATTGATATACTCGAAGGAACGGAAAGAATTGCTACCAACAAGATAGCGGATATTATGAGAGAGCAAACGTATGATGAAATAAAAATACGGCGACAGGGTGGGCAAGTTACCAGTGTACTAAGAACAAAAAAGAAGAAATTGTAAGATAAAAGGGCGTTCCCCTAAGTAATTGCAAAATAGCCAACATGACTGGTGTTCCCAGAGTATCGGCGTGAAGCAATTTTAATGTTAAGCATTGAAAAATGTAAAAAAATTTTACAACAAAGCGGAGCTAACTACACAGATGAACAGGTAAAGCAACTCAGGCAAGTTATCTACAAGATGGCCAATTTGGACTATCATCTATTTTCAACAATAAAAACAAAAAAAGATGCCAACAGCAATCATTTACACCAGAGTGTCGACTGATGAACAGGCTGAAAGGGGCTTTAGCCTAAGAGACCAAAAGGAAAGGCTTACAAAATACTGCGATGCCAACGGCATTGATGTATTGAAGCACTTTGAGGATGACGGTTATTCTGCAAAAACCTTTAACAGGCCGCAATTTAATAACCTGCTTGAGTACATTAAAAAGAACAAGGGCGTAGTTAAAAAGCTATTGATAATTAAATGGGATAGGTTTTCCAGGAACACGGAAGCCTCTTTTACTATGATCAAGCAATCGCTCAAATTAGGTGTCGAAGTGGAAGCTATCGAACAAAAACTGGACAATAATGTGCCTGAAAATTTAATTATGAAGGCTTTGTATTTGGCTATTCCTGAAGTTGAAAACTTACGTTGGTCCTTAAATACAACCAACGGTATGCGTGAAGCCCGAAGGGAAGACCGCTTTGTTAGCACGGCTCCTTATGGATTTAGAAATACAAGAAATAGCCAGAATAGGCCAATCATTGTGCATTCGCCAATGGCGCAAGTAATTCAAAAGGTATTTGAATTACTTGCATCAGGAACATGGCAAATTGAATTGCTACGTAAAAAACTTTACGGGGAAGGGTTAAAAATAAGTAGGAGTAATTTTTACACTTTACTGCGTAATCCTATCTACTATGGTAAAATACGGCTAAAGGCTTTTCAGGATGAATAGGAAGAAATAGTACAGGGTATACATGAACCTATTGTTAGTGAAGAACTGTTTTATGATGTGCAAAATGTTTTGGATGGCAAAAAGAAATCTAAATACAAATATTCGCTGGTGAATGAAGCCTATCCGATGAGAGGTCATTTAGTTTTTCCAAGATGCGGTAAAAACTTAACAGGAAGCTCCGGCGAAGGAAATGGCGGTAAATATTATTATTACCATTGTACCAAAGGCTGTAAGGAAAGGCATAAAAGCGATAGCGTACACAATGCTTTTGAATCGTGGCTTGGCGAAATATCTACCGAGCCAGAAATTGCGACTTTGTACATGGCCATCATGGAAGAAGCATTTAAAACAAATGAGGGTGACAGGGAAGTGGAAAAAAAGAAAATAGAAGCGGCGCTTGAAAAAAACAGGGGACAGCTGCATAAAGCCACTACTAAACTTTTGGATGATGAAATTGACAGAAATGATTTTAATCGTGTGAAAGACAGAGTTGCAAGGGAATCACTTGATTATCAAAAACAAATCAGTGACCTGAAAGCTGCTGGCAGTGGGAACAAAGATTATTGCCGGTGCGGGATTTCACTATTAAGCAACATGAACTGTTATAACAGTGGGGCTAATCTTGAGAACCGTCAGAAAATGCTTGGTTTGATATTCCCTGAAAAACTGGTATGTAATAGTCAAACATTTCAAACCATGCAGCCGAGTGAGATACTTGACCTGCCTTGCAATACTGGCAAGGGTTTCGGAGGAGGTGAAAAAGCACTGAGCAGCGAAAATGCTGCTCAGTGCTTTTTAGTGACCGCGTTAGGATTCAAACCTAAAACCCCCTCATCCGTAGTGAGGTACTCTATTCAGTTGAGCTACGCAGCCTTTTTCCCTTAGCGGGATGCAAAAATAAGGCTGGCAATTGCTTTTGCCAAAATATTTTTTAAAAAGCTTCAAAAAATCGGGCATAAAATTCTGTTTGTCCAAATTCATTGAACGCAATATCAACACGCAAACTGATCCTTTGCTTCTTATTTACCGTTAAACGAGGGCCCAATCCATAGCTATAATGGAATTTTCCACCAAACAAATCTCCTGGTTGAGCAGCCACACGACCCATGGAGAAAAAGGTAGCACCGGTTAAGATATTCCAAACAGGAAAGCGGTATTCCGCCTGTGCTTCCACCATGTGGCGGTCTTTGAAGCGTCCGTTAAAGTAGCCTCTCATAATAAATTGACTTCCCAAACGACCTAGTTCCCTAAAAGGAATTTCGGGTCCGATACTAAAATTCCATATGTTTTGAATAGCAACTAAATGGTTAGTTTTTTTACCAATAGGGATATACTTTCTGAGATCCAGGAGTATGCGCTCAAACCCAAATTCACTTCCTAATGCTGGAAGAAAAAAAATGGTTTGAAATTCTGTATACCATCCTTTGCTTGGACTGTATGGGTTGTCCCGACTATCGTACAAAAAGCTGGGACCAACTCCAATCAGACGATTTTCCCCGCTTCCCGATAAACTATCAAGGTCTATGGCATCATTCAAATTGAACCAATCCACCTTGGTATACCAATCTGCCTGCGCCACGGCACCCACATAAACAGAGGGTGCTATTTGCCGCATGCCGCGCAATTGGATTTTTGTTCGGTTAAAAGTATATTCACTCCGGTCAGATTCCGGGCTACGGTTGCCAATTCCCCAGAAACGATCGTAGTTATTGACATAACTGATTTGACCCTTCAGAAAATATTTATTACCAGCAGTAAAAGCTTGCCATTGAAGATCGGTTTGTAGTTGCTTTAATTGGCTATACGTAATAGATGCATAAATGAACGAGGGTCTTGTAATGGCCGCCACAGCACTGTCGCGGGGTTTAAAGTAGTAATCCACAGCAGCGCCTGCCACCCAGCCAGTTTCTGGCTGCCGGGTAAGGATAGGGAAGGGAATTAGCAGCCGGTCTGCATTGGCAATCTTTTCATATTTTTTTTTTCCAAAATCAATCAACCGGTTAACAATATTGGGTTTGGGAACGAGGGTGTCCTGTGCATCGGATGCCAGAAAACAGACCATCCCCAAAAAGAAAAGACGAAAATGCATGCGCAAATGTGAGTCAGAAATTTTTAAAATGAAGATTCTGCCTTTAAAATTATATGGGCGGTCTGTTAAGTTTAAAAAGAAGCCAGCCCTTCCACAGGAAAAGCTGGCTTCTTTTTGATTATTTTTTGAATAAATTAAGGATGCCCTTAATAATGCCATCTTACAAATGCCTCCATAGCTGCATATTGGGTTAAACCAAGTTTAGCATACAAGTTCGCGGTGTTGCCGTTACGTTCCTCTGCCCGCTGCCAAAATTCCCTGCTGTCACTGCCCTGAAAGGGTACCATGTCTTTTTGAGACTGATGTATGAAAATTCCATATCGTTTTTTCATTACCTGATCGGGACTCATTGGTATCGCCATTTCTATATCGGTAATATCCCATTCCTGCCAGGCACCTTTGTAAAGCCAAACCCAGCAATCCTTTATCCATTCATCTCCGTCTTCTTTTATCCTTCTGAGGCTTTCAAAAATTACATCGAGGCAAACTTTGTGCGTTCCATGCGGATCGGCAAGGTCACCTGCGCAATACACCTGATGTGGTTTTATTTTTCGTAAAAGCTCTATTGTGAGCAGTACATCTTCCTCGCCCATCGGATTTTTTTGTATGGTTCCGGTTTCATAAAAAGGAAGATTCTGAAAATGCCAATTGCCTTCTTTCAATCCTACATACCGGCAGGTTGCTCCAGCTTCACCTCTTCGTATAAGGCCTTTTATTGCCCTGATTTGTGGAGAATCTATCTGCGTGGGGGCCTTGTTTTCCAGATATTGTCTTGCTTCATACAATATAGCGTGTGACTTCTCAGAGTCTATGCCAAACATATCTTCAAAACCTACTGCGAAATCAATATACCGGGTCACGAACTCATCAGTAACGGCAATGTTTCCACTAGTTTGGTAAGCTACATGCACTTTATGTCCATGATCTTTCATGCGCATAAAGGTTCCTCCCATACTAATGATGTCATCATCGGGGTGTGGGGAAAAAATCAGACAGGTTTTGGGTTGTATTTCGCTGCGTTCGGGGTGACCAGGAATAACTGCATTTGGCTTGCCACCAGGCCATCCGGTAATGGTATCCCGCATCATGTAAAATACCTGCAGGTTAATTTCGTAGGAATCCCCCTTTTCTACAATCAGGTCTCCCAATCCGTTTTCATTATAGTCGTGGTTTGTAAGACTTAGAATAGGTTTGCCAACTTTAAGGGCCATATTAATAACTGCCCTGCGTATCATTTTTGGCGTCCACTCTATTTCACCGGTCATCCAGGGGGTTTTAATGCGGGTCAGTTCAGTGGAGGCCTGTTCATCCACCACAAAAAGACAATCATTATGTTGCTGCAACAAGCTTGCTGGAATGCTTTCAGTTACGGTTCCTTCCACCGCTTTTGCTATAATAGGCGCTTTGAAACCCCAGGCCATCAGTATTATTTTTTTGGCCTTCATAATAGTGCTGATACCGGCTGTTATGGCTAGACGGGGCACTTTGCTTATATTCTGAAAATCTTTAGTGTTGGCAATTCGGGTGCTGTTTTCCAAAACCACCAAACGGGTGCGGCTGTAAATACTGCTACCCGGTTCATTGAAACCAATATGCCCGTTATTACCAATTCCCAGAATCTGCAAATCAATGCCTCCAGCCGCATCAATAGCATCTTCATAGGCAAGACAGTGCATTTTTGCTTCGGTCTGTTTCCAGCCACCATCAGGTATATGAATGTTCTCAGGCAAAATGTCTACATGGTCAAACAAGCTGCGGTGCATAAAGCTCCAATAACTTTGAACGGCTTCTCTTTCCAGCGGATAATATTCATCAAGGTTAAAAGTGACCACATTTTTAAAACTCAATCCTTCCTCCCGATGCAACCTTACCAATTCCTTATACATGGTTATAGGGGTAGAGCCAGTGGCGAGCCCTAATACGCAGTTTTCACCTGCTTCTGCTTTTGTTCGAATAGCATTGGCTATTTCACGGGCTACAAATTCGGAGCCTGCTTTGGATGTGTCGAAAATTTCAAGAGGAATTTTTTCAAAAGAAGTAACCATACTGGAAAAGTTTTTTAAAATGTAAGTATATCAGCCCTATCAATTATGGAAGGGTAAATATAAACAATCTGCGTTAATTTGCGGTTATCTGCAATAATTTGTTGCAAATTTTACATCCTAAAACCAAAACAGGCTGTTTCAAATTTGAAACAGCCTGTTTTGTTAGGAATTAATTACCGCCTGCAAACCATAGTTTGATAGCCTGCCCTTTTCCACCCATTCGGGTTTCTGCAGCAGCCACCCCACTTGTATTGAGGTTTCGCATATTGTCTGTATAGGGTATCCGTTGAATAAATTGTCCCACGGGTACATCTGAAGAGGCATCGTATGCTACAGGAGGATATAATTTAGGAAATCCTGTTCTGCGGAAATTTGCCCATGCTTCAAAACCATCCGGATAAACAGCCACCCATTTTTGAAGTTGAATCTGCTCCATTTGTTCCGCTGCATTGGCCGCCCATCTTACCGGTAAGGTACTGATAGGTCGTGGTGCACCCGTTGGGGTTGTTGGTACATTGGTACTATTATTAGTATAGGCAATAACAGCGGCATCTGCTACCGTAGGTAAAAACTGTTTCATGGAAGCCATAATGCCCAATTCATACCAGGTTTTGGCATCTCCTGCACCCGACCAGCCTTTCAGTTTGGCTTCGCTCATCAAAAAACAGCCTTCTGCATAAGTCAATACAATCCGTGGATTTGCTGTCATGCTTGCCACTGAAAACGTGGTACCAACATTGGAGTTATTTCTGAAAGAAATTTCCGGTGCAGAATTTAGGTTAGGAATACCGTTCCTCAACCCTTTAAATGTGCCATTAAAAGCTGGATCTCCTCCGCTTACCGCATTGAAATAAATCCCTTGCCGTGGATCTTGATAACCACCTAGAAGACTTTCCGAAGTAGCGCTCATTCTGAATTCGTTCCAACCGGTTATTTGATTAAAGGCATTAGGCAGTATATTATTCACTTTTGCAAGTGCATTGTCGCTGTTGGCAGTAAAAATACCAGCAGCAATAGCAGCTTCTCCTTCGGTTTTTGCTTTTGCCGCATCTTTATTAGATATCCGGATAGCAAGCCTCAACCTTAAGGTGTTGGCAAAACGACGCCATTTTACAATATCACCACCATATATTACATCCTTTGCATCGTAGGTTGGTCCATTAGCTAGTGCAGTACTTGCTTCACCAAGTTCCTTAAGCATGTCGTAATAAATGTCGCGCTGTGAGTCAAACTTTTCTGCTTTATTAGGATCACCGGCATCAAAATAAGGGATATCTCCGTAGAAGTCCACCATTCTGTGAAAAAGGAATACCTTCCAAATACGGGCTATTTGCTTTTGATTGGCCGAGGCATTATCACTGTTGATGATGTCCACCAGGTTTTTTATATCTCTTGGGTAAAAACGATTCCAGCCAAAATCAAGCCAACCCTGATTGATCTGATAGCGGTCGCTGAAAAAATACCCTTGGGAAGTGGCGAAATGCTGCCCGTAAAGATCGGCATATAGAGCCTGAACGCGCTGAAATTCCCCTGCTTCCATCAGCCCTCTCGAAACAGCACTTGAAAAAAGAGCATTCGCCGCTCCGGCAGCTACTGCCGGGTTATCAAGCGAAGGGCTGTTGGGATCTGTATTGATCTGGTCAAAGTTTTTGGTACAACCTGCCAGCAAAAGGCCGGCACAGAAGGTTGCTACTATTATTTTCGATTTCATATCCAAAATTTTATATGATTAGAAGTTTACGTTTACATTAATTCCTAAGCTACGTGTGGTGGGTAAGCTGTAAAAATCGATTCCCTGCCCACCTAATCCGGTATTCAAACTTACTTCCGGATCAAAAGGGGCATCGTTTTTGAAGAAGAACAGATTTCGTCCATAGACTGAAACGTTAACGCCCTGAATAAATCCTTTGGTAAACATGGAAGAAGGAAATTTATAAGAAAGGGTAGCCTGTCTTAAACGAATATTGGTTGCATCATATACCCAGGCTTCTCCAATAGGGTTTCCCCGACCACCTACAAACTGCCAGTAAGCCTGTGCATTGGTGGTAATATTATTTGGAGTTTTTGTTCCTGCCAATACGCCGGGTACAATCAGGCTATTCGCTTCCCTGCCTGTCACTGTTTCTTGCAATTTACCCAATCCGCCCAAAACTGCCTGCGTGTGGCTTGCCACTACGCCTCCAAAACGGCCATCTACCAGAAAATCAAAACTCCAGTTGCCTAAACTCAAGGTATTGTTTATTCCACCATTCCAATCAGGGAATACATTACCAGCCAACACATTACGTTGGGTTCGGATAGGTAATCCATTGGCGCCAATTTCTACATTACCGTCTGTATTGCGTTGAAAACCATTTACATACATATTACCAAGTCTTTCTCCTTCATTGGCACGTACATCCGCCACACGGGTGGATCCTAAGGTAAAGAATTTTACCTGATCATCAAGTTCTACCACCTGACTGCGGAAAGTGCTGAAATTGATGGCCATATCCCACCGGAATTTTGTCTTACGAATCACTCCAATATCTAACAATACTTCAATACCATTGTTTTGAATCTTACCGGCGTTGATGATTTTTTCATTAAAACCGGAACTCAATACAAGCGGTACACCTATCACCTGATTAAAGGTATTGGTTTTGTAATAGGTCACATCCAGTCCAATCCTGCTCCCTGCAAAACGGAATTCACCACCTATTTCAAAAGAACGGGTTTGTTCTGGTTTCAAGTTGGTATTAATCAATTGGGACCGGTTTCGCAGAATGGTTCCTGCTACACCTGTAGAAGACAATAAGGTTTGAATGGTTTGATACTCAGGAGCCTCTTTACCTACGAAGGCATACGAAGTACGAAATTTAGCATAGCTCCACCACTTAGGCATGGTAACGAGATCGCTTATAATGGTACTAAGGGAAGCTGATGGATAAAAGAAACTTCTATTGGCAGCGGGCAAGGTAGAGGCCCAGTCATTTCTGCCTGTCAGATCAAGGTAAATGGCATCTTTCCAGCTAAGTTGAGCAGAACCATAAACGGATTGAATCTCCCTGCGGAATATACCATTACCCGCAGTAACTGCCCGTCCGTTTGTCATATTAAATAAGTCTGGAATATCGAGTCCGCCTGCATTAGCAGAAGCTACTTCCGAACGATTTTTGCGTACCGCAGTTCCCACAACTCCAGAAAGTTTGAAATTATCACTGAGCGATTTATTATACGTGGCAAACAATTCGGCATTAAACTCTTCTGTCAGAAGCCTTTCAAAATTGTAATTACCTGCTGCACTATTATTGGTAAATGGAGTAGGAGTTCCGGCGAATGACCTACGCGAATTATCATCGTTATAACGGTCAATTCCTGCACGTCCTGTAATACCAATATCGTTATTAATTTTATAGTTGAGTGCGGCGGAAGCTATCAGACGATTTCGTTCTTCACGGGGTGACAGTTTGTTGGCCATCCAATATGGATTGCCTATAATGGCACTGTTGGGAGCAAAAAAGCTTTGCCGTGGCAGCGGGCCACTTTCATCTGCATAATTTTCCAGATCACTGCTGCGAACAGTGGTAGGCATTCTTAGTGTATTACTATATGGATTCTGAGCCTCCTCGCCACCCTGAGGCCTGTTTTTTATCAATTGATTGATGTAATTGATCTTTGCATCTATATTCAATTTCCCAAAAGTGCTTGTGCTACGTAAGGTAAAGGAATGTCTGTTTTGCGAATTATTCGGCACTAATCCAGTAGCATTCAGATTGTTATAGGAAAACCGCACCTGCGTTACCTCATTGCCGGCTGATAAGGCAATGTTATTACTCGTACTTAAACCAGTTCTGAAAAAGTCAGCAGTATGGTCTTGTGCTGAAGCACTATAATTATCTCCTTTCCAGTTTTGAATTTGCTGTCCTGTAATACGAGGACCCCAACTGTTTTCATCCGTGGCAATGTAGCTGCCACCGCTACCCTGTGCATATTGGTTTTGCATGTCAACACTATAAAAAGGATTTTCAATGGCGGTATTGTTGTTAAAACTAATACCAAGTCCTTTCTGATTTCTTCCTTTTTTTGTGGTAATCATAATGACTCCATTGTTAGCCCTTGCACCATACAGTGCAGCGGCATTGGGGCCACGGAGGATGTTCATGCTTTCAATATCATCGGGATTCAGGTTGCTGATGGCATCTCCACCATCATTACCATTAAATTCACCGGTGCTTCCACGAACACTGTTATCTACCGGTACCCCGTCAATTACAATCAGCGGGCCATTGTCTCCCCTAATAGAACGTTCTCCCCGAAGCGAGATGCGGGTACTGCTGCCCGGACCGGCTGAGCTTCTGTTGATTACTACCCCTGCTGTGCGGCCGGCAAGCGCATTGGCTACATTGTTTTCCCGACCTATTTGTAAATCTTCTCCGCCAATTTGCTGAGTGGCATAACCCAAATCCCGTTTCTGCCTTTTCAATCCAAGTGCTGTAACAACAACTCCTTCCAGTTGGCCTGCACTTTCGGCCAATTCAATCTCAATCGTACTTCGGCCTCCAACGGCAACCTCCATATTGCCGTATCCAATACCCGATATGGTAAGGGTAGCATTGGGTAGTGCACTAATGGTAAAAGCTCCAGTGGCATCAGTAGTGGTACCATTCATACTGCCTTTTACCAATACAGAAGCACTTTCCACCGGTTTTTTAGTGGTGGCATTGGTAACCTTCCCGGTAACCGTTAGTTTTTCCTGCGCCTGTAAACCCAGCACAAATACCCCCATGATCCATAATAAGCATAGTTTTTTCATGGTTTCATTTTTTTTAGTTTGGTTAAAAATTATAATATTGCAAATATGTGACTAAATAATTGATTAAATAAAATTTATTTTTTTATCAACCCTATCAATTATTAAAAAATTTAATTATTGACTTGTGAAAGCTAAATTATTGTAATTTTGGATATTCATGTATTTAGTTTATTAATAACCTGACATTAAAGATTTTACTATGCCAATTACCGGATTATCCTCAGAAGCAGTAAGCGGAGTTGCTTTTAAGGACCAAAGTCGAAAAAAACGGATTTTGGCTTATCTCAGTAAAAAAGAAGAAGCTACCCTGAATGAGCTTTCTGAATTACTCAACATCAGTATTCCCAAAACAACTGAATTAATCAGTTGGATGGAGAAGGATAAGCTTGTTGTTCCAACGGGACGTAAATCTGAAGGACCGGGGCGGAAAGCTTCTTTTTTTTCTTTGGCTGGAGATTCTTTTTACTTTCTAGGATTAGAAATTAAAAAGTATAGTATCAATATCGGCATCATGGGTTTTGACCGAAAAATGGTATTCCGGGAAATGGATATTCCTTTTTTATATGAAGAAGCCGGTGAGTCTCTTACCATAATTATCCGTTTGATAAAAGACTTTATAAAAAAATGCGGGGTGGATAAATCTAAAATAATGGGATTGGGTTGCAGCATTTCGGGCCGTATAAATATGCATACCGGCGAAATATTAACCATCTACCACTTTGGAAATGCTCCTGTAAAAAAGGAACTGGAAAAAGCGCTGGGAATCCCAATTTATATTGACAACGATTCACGGGCCGTTTCTTATGGAGAATTTTATTTTGGCAAAAGAACCACCGAACAGGAAGTACTTGTGCTCAATCTCGATTATGGGCTGGCAGTAGGTATTTTTATAAAAGGTAAACCTGTTTATGGTGCCTCTGGCTATGCAGGGGAACTTGGACACATCCCCTTATTTGATAACGAAAAGATTTGTTTCTGTGGAAAAAAAGGATGTCTTGAAACAGAGGCTTCCGGCAGGGCACTTATTGAAGGCATCATTGCCGAAATGGAAAAAGGAACCACAAGTTTGTTGCAACCCGTTTTACTCGAAAAGGGGCGTATTGAGTTGGATGATGTGGTTGACGCCATTAATCGGGGAGATAATTTATCGCTTTCCGTAATTGGAACAATGGCTTCAAAGCTTGGTAGAGGCCTCGCAGTAACCATCAATCTTTTTAATCCGCAACTTATTATCATCAGTGGCAGTCTGAGTGCTGTAGGCGATGCCTTATTGTTACCGGTAAAAGCCTTTATACTCAGGCATTCACTTAACCTGGTTAACAACGATACCAAAGTTGTTTTGTCCGACTTGAAATCCGATGCTGGTGTTTTAGGTTGTTGCCTGCTGGTACGAGATAAAGTCCTTGATCTGATGTAGATATCTTCCTGATAGTTTTCAAAGGTGGCTGCTTTGATTTTCCTAAATTTGCTTCGTTAAATCATTCTATTTACCCCCGAAATGACGCATTCTACTCAACCAGCCATCCTCGTATTGGAAGATGGGAATTATTTTTATGGCTATGCTTTTGGCGCCACTGGAACAACTTCTGGCGAAATTTGCTTTAATACCGGTATGACCGGTTACCAGGAAGTGTTTACCGACCCAAGTTATTTTGGGCAGGTGCTCATTATGAACAATGTGCATGTAGGTAATTATGGTATCAAAGAAACCGATGTGGAGTCCTCCTCTGTAAAAATCAGGGGACTTATAGGGCGCAATCTCGAAGAGCGTTTCAGTCGTTTTCAGGCCAATGCTACGCTGCAGGATTATTTGGTACAAAACCATATTGTAGCCATTGAAGGCATTGATACCCGGGCACTCGTATCGCATATAAGGCAAAAGGGGGCTATGAACTGCATCATTAGCAGCGATGGTCAAACGGTAAAAGCACTTTTGGAAGCAGTAAAAAAAGTTCCATCTATGGAAGGTTTGGAACTTGCTTCACAGGTAAGTACAACCGTTCCCTATTTCAAAGGCAATCCCGCTAACAGTAAAAGGGTTTCAGTCCTTGATTTTGGAATCAAACAAAATATTTTACAAAACCTGACCGACCGGGGTGTTTATGCCAAAGTTTTTCCGGCAAAAACCGGCCTGCAAGCCTTACTCGATTTTGAACCAGATGGTTTCTTTATTTCCAATGGACCGGGCGATCCGGCTTCTATGGATTACGCAGTGGCTACCATTCAGGAGTTGGCAAAATTGAACAAACCTATGTTTGGTATCTGCCTTGGGCATCAGTTACTGGCACTGGCACATGGCATTCCTACTTTTAAAATGCATCACGGTCACCGCGGGCTCAATCACCCGGTTAAAAATATTATTTCGGGACGAAGCGAAATCACTACTCAAAACCATGGTTTTGGTATAGACCCCGAAGCGGTAAAATCGGCTGATCATGTTGAAGTGACCCACCTGAATTTAAATGACGATTCCATTGAAGGAATCCGCATCAAAGACAAACCATATTTTTCGGTGCAATATCATCCCGAAGCCACTCCCGGTCCACACGACAGCCGGTATTTGTTCGATCAGTTTTTACAAATGATGGAATCTGTCTGAAAACCAAGCGATAGTCGATGAAAACAATTTTAGTCTTAAATTCCGGGAGTTCTTCGCTTAAGTTTTCGTTGATTCAATCTAAGGATCAGCAGGTTTTGGTGCAGGGGTTAGCAGAAAGATTGGGAGAGTCAGAAGGGGTTTTGCATTTAAAAGATGCGGCGGGATTAGTTACCCATCAACTTTTACCGGCAACACATCAACAGGCGGTCTCGGAAATTTTCTCTTTTTTAAAAAGATCCGGGCTTGATAAAGAAATGGAAGCTGTTGGGCACCGTGTGGTGCATGGTGGAGAAAATTTTAAGGAGCCAACCTTGATTACGGAAACAGTTTTGGATGCCGTTGAGGCCTGTATACCCTTTGCTCCCTTGCATAATCCGGCCAATCTTATTGGAATTCGCGGGGTAATGGCGGTTGCGCCGCACCTGCCACAAGTAGCGGTATTCGATACTGCCTTCCACCAAACTATTCCGCCGGAAGCCTATTTATATGCAGTTCCCATGGAGTGGTACCGCAATTTGGGAGTACGTCGTTATGGTTTTCATGGAACAAGCCATCAGTATGTTACCCGGCAGGCAGCAAAAATGTTGAATATTCCCATTAATGACAGCGCTTTTATCAGTGCACATCTTGGCAATGGCGCAAGTGCAGCAGCTGTCCTTAATGGAAAAAGTATGGATACTACGATGGGTTTTACCCCCTTGGAAGGCATTGTAATGGGCACCCGAAGTGGAGACATTGATCCCGGACTGCCTACTTATATTGCAAAAACATTGGGTATCCACCCCGAAGAGGTAATCAATCATTTAAATAAAAAAAGTGGGCTGCTCGGTTTGTCGGAACTTAGCAATGATATGCGGGAGTTGACGCAGGCGGCTGCTACCGGGCATGCCGGTGCTGCTATCGCCATCGAGGTATTTGTTTTCAGACTGGCTCGTGCTATTGGTAGTTTGGCAGTATCGCTGCCAAGGCTCGATGCCCTTATTTTTACGGGCGGCATTGGAGAAAATGCCTTTTTGGTAAGAGCTAAAGTATTGAATAGGCTGGCGCTTTTTGGGTATAAAACAGATGAGCAAGCCAATCTTGTGGCTGTAAAAGGGAAGGGTGGGGTGATTACCCTGTCTGGAAGCCCGGTGGCCATGGTCGTAAATACCAAT
Source organism: Chitinophagales bacterium (assembly GCA_038209595.1). Lineage (GTDB taxonomy): Bacteria > Bacteroidota > Bacteroidia > Chitinophagales > Chitinophagaceae > Phnomibacter. The sequence goes on along the minus strand of JBBQXO010000020.1, from coordinate 34,499 downwards.
GAAGAGGCCATGATCGTTTCGCAGACCCTTGAGGTCTTAAAAAAATAAATTATATGAGAACCTATTATCTCGCACCCGTGGGGATGAACGCAGCGCTTACTTCGGTATCGCTTGGAACCGTTCGTATGCTGGAGCGTAACAGAATGCGGGCTGGATTTTTAAAACCCATAGCGGATAATTATCCCGGTGAAGAAGGGGAGCGCTCTTCCATTTTTGCCAAAGCTTTATTCAACCTGAGGGTACCCAAACCCATTTCGCTGGATAGGGTGGAATACCTGATGAGCCATGGCCAAAAAGAACAGTTGATGGAAGAAGTAGTGGGTCTTAAAAAGCTGGCCGAGCCAGATATTGATTTACTGGTGGTAGAAGGCCTTGCCCACGACCCGATGCGGCCGCTGCTGTCGGCGCTTAACGGCGAAATTGCCCGAAACCTGCAGGCAGATATCATTCTGGTAGTGGCAGCCGAAACAATTGATGCGGTTAACATTGCCGAGCAAATTGAAATGACTGTTCAACAGTTTGGCGGGCAGGAAAAAGTTTCCTTTGTAGGATATGTACTCACAAAAGTACCAGCCAATACGGATGCGCATGCCTTACATCGTTTGATTGCGCAAAACTCCAAAATAGTCCATGCCGGAAAGTTGCCCTTTATTGGTGCTACTCCCTTGGAACCATCCCTGTCGGCACCCAGAATGCTCGACGTTGCCCAACATCTGAAAGCCACCATCCTTTTTCATGGTAACATCGAAACAGCAAGGGTTCAGGATATAATGGTAGCGACCCGTAGTATTGAGTATGTAATTGAAAGGTTGCAGCCAGGTGCTTTGATTATCACTGCCGGCGACCGCGATGATGTGTTGATTGCCACAAGTATGGCCGTAATGCGGGGTACTCCTATTGCCGGACTATTGCTCACCAGTGGTTTTGAACCAAAGCCGGTCATCCGAAAATTATGTGCCCCTGCACTTTTGCAAAAAATTCCGGTCTTGTTGGTTGAAACCAATACCTACGCCACCGTCACCAACCTGGGAAAAATGGATATCCATATTCCGGCAGACGATATAGAAAGAGCCACCAAACTGGTTGATTTTGTGGCAGATCACCTTGCAGCGGATATTCTGAAAATAAAACTGGGAGAACCTTCGGAAAGAAGAATGCCACCCGCAGCTTTTCGACATCAATTGATGGAAGCCGCAAGAGCTGCCAATAAAAGAATCGTTTTACCGGAAGGAGAAGATCCCCGTACTATAAGGGCTGCGACCATTTGTCACCAAAAGGGTATTGCCCGTTGCGTGTTGCTTGGAAATCGCACTACCATTGAGGAAGTAGCCGAAGCACAGGGCATTGAGTTGCCAATGGATATTGAAATATTACACCCGGATGAGATAAGACACCGGTACGTACTTCCTATGGTGGAACTGCGTAAACACAAAGGATTGTCCGCGCCTCAGGCCGAACAGCAATTGGAAGATACCGTTGTGATGGGAACCATGATGATCATGCTGAATGAGGTGGACGGGTTGGTGAGTGGTGCCGTTCATACCACTGCCAATACCATCCGGCCAGCCTTGCAATTGATTAAAACCGCTCCGGGTGCCTCCATCGTTTCCTCGGTATTTTTTATGCTGATGCCCGATCAGGTATATGTTTACGGAGATTGTGCCGTAAACCCGGACCCCTCGGCTGAAGAATTAGCTGATATTGCCATCCAAAGTGCCGACTCAGCAAAAGCATTTGGGCTCATTCCTAAAGTAGCAATGATTAGTTATAGTACCGGTAGCAGTGGGGTAGGAGCTGATGTGGAAAAAGTAGCGGAAGCGACCCGGATTGCTCAAGCCAAAAGGCCAGACCTGCTAATTGATGGCCCGCTACAATATGATGCGGCATCTGTTGAAAGTGTAGGCAGGCAAAAATCACCGGATAGTGTAGTTGCAGGTAAGGCCAATGTTTTTATTTTCCCCGATCTTAATACTGGTAATACCACTTACAAAGCGGTACAGCGGAGCGCCGGAGTGGTAAGTGTCGGGCCTATGTTGCAGGGTTTACGGCGTCCGGTAAATGATTTAAGCAGGGGGGCTTTGGTGGATGATATTGTTTACACCATCGCTCTGACTGCCATACAGGCTTCCACACAGCAAGGGGTTTAACTTTTATGCATCCGGTGGCATTTATTTTTGCCTCGGAGTGATTACATTTGATGCTCCATGGAAAAGTTTATTGTATCTGCAAGAAAATACCGGCCACAGAATTTTAATACGGTCATCGGGCAAAAGCATATTACCACGACCTTAAAGAATGCAATCGCCAACAATACTTTGGCTCATGCATTTTTGTTTTGCGGCCCCCGGGGTGTGGGCAAAACCACCTGTGCCCGTATATTGGCAAAAACCATCAACTGCGAAAATTTGCAGCCCGACGGGGAAGCCTGTAACACTTGTCCCAGTTGCGATTCCTTCAACAGAGGCAGTTCGCTCAATATCCATGAGTTGGATGCTGCAAGCAACAACAGCGTAGATGATATCCGTGATCTTGTTACACAGGTGCGGTTTGCACCTCAATATGGTAAATACAAAATCTATATTGTAGATGAGGTGCACATGCTTTCCCAACAAGCCTTTAATGCGTTTTTGAAAACACTGGAAGAACCTCCTGCCCACGCTAAGTTTATCCTTGCCACTACAGAAAAACATAAGATTCTTCCTACCATCCTGAGCAGGTGTCAGATTTTTGATTTTAAAAGAATTACCAATGCCGATACCGTAGAGCATTTGCAGGAAATAATTGAACTTGAAAAAATTGAAGCAGAGAAATCAGCCTTACAGATTATAGCTCAAAAAAGCGAAGGTTGTATGCGGGATGCTTTGAGTTTATTGGATAAAATTGTAAGTTTTACCGGGGGTAAATTATCTTATCAAAATACCGTAGAGCATCTCAACTTGCTGGATGAAGACCAATATTTTAATATGCTGGAATCTTTAATAACGCAGGATATTGGCGGTGCTTTACTCAGTTATGATGCCATAAATGCCCGGGGTTTTGAAGGAGACATGGTTTTGAATGGCTTTGCCGAGGTGATGCGTAATTTATTAATCTCCAAAGATAAAAAGGCCGCAGTACTATTGGACGTGCTGGAAGGAATGGCCGATCGTTATGTTGAAATGGCTTCCAGGGTTTCTGTCAGTTACCTCGTATCTGCTTTACAGGTATTGAGTGAATCTGAACTCAGCTACCGGATGGCGCGGAACCGCAGACTACATGTAGAAATGGCATTGATTAAGCTGTGCTATTTGCAACAGGTAATTGATCTTGTGGTAAATGGAGAGGGAAAGGTGCAGCAAAAAAGACGAATGGATGTACCCGTAGCAGTAAAAGAAAAGCCAGTGGAACCGTTGTTGCTTAAAACAGTTGCCAAAGCCAGCGACGCATCATTAACTATCCAAAATCAACAGGTTTCCAGCGGGGATAAACAGCCTGCTATTGCCAAAAAAGGGAAACAGGTAAATCTTGAGCCTGCACAGCCACAGCCCAAAAGTGCAGTATTGCCCACGTCACCGGAACCTGCTGCGAAAATAAGTTCATCTTCTCCGCCACCTTTGCCGGGTAAAAAGTCATTGCTGGACAACCTGAAAAAAGAGAAAATTGCCCAGGGAGATATGTTTGTTGAAGAAAAGCCAGTACTTCCACCAAATAACGAATTCGTCCAATCCATCTGGGACAAACATATTGAGTTGCTGAAAGGGATGGATAGTAAACGAACCACCGTCACCAGCCTGCAAATGGCAAAATTTAAAATTGAAGGAAACCATGTGCGGGTGCTGAGCAATACTAAAATAAGCCAGCGCTTTATGGAGGCGGAAGCTTCTGATTTATTGACAGCCTTAAAAGATCATTGTAATAATTTTGAAATTACCCTTGCTTTTGAAGTAGTGGAAAACGAGGACGACTTAAATAAAGAAGTTGAGCCTAAATACCTCAGTAGTGCTGAGCGGTTCAAAAAAATGGCAGGGGAGTATCCTGCATTATTGGATTTAAAGGAAAAATTGAAACTGGATTTGGGTTATTGATGGTTACAAACAGGTTAAATGAACGTTGTTTTCGATTCATTTGCAATCTGATATGGTAATTTGACGATAGTTACCGAATTTCGCACAACCAAAAAAGAAATATCTAATGGCCGAAGTAATAAAAATGCCCCGTTTGAGTGATACTATGACGGAAGGCGTCATTGCCAGCTGGAATAAGCAAGTTGGAGATACCGTTAAAAAAGGAGATCTGCTTGCTGAAGTCGAGACAGATAAGGCAACCATGGAATTGGACAGTTATAAAGATGGGGTTCTCTTGCATCAGGGGGTGCAGGCTGGCGGAAAACTTCAGGTAGATGATTTATTGGCCATCCTCGGCGAAAAAGACGAAGATATTTCCGCACTTCTTTCAGGTGAATCCAATGGGAAAGAATCCATTGCGAATGACGCTGATAAACAAAAGGAAGAAAAAGAAAACAAATCAGAGAAGTCGGCTGAAACGGAGGAACCAAAAAAGGAAAAGAAAGCAAGTCTCGACCTTTCAAAAATGGATGAAGTGGTTCTGATGCCTCGCTTGAGCGATACTATGACAGAAGGCGTAATTGCAAGCTGGCAAAAAAATACAGGGGACAAAGTAAGCAAGGGCGATGTTCTTGCCGAGATTGAAACCGATAAAGCTACCATGGAACTGGAAAGCTATAAGGATGGATTCCTGCTTTTCCAGGGAGCAGAAGCAGGGGAAAAAATTCAAGTTAATGATTTGTTGGCCATCATTGCAGCCAAGGATTTTGCTATTGAAGAAATTGTAGAAGCAGCTAAATCAGGTGGCGGTCAACAAGTTGACTCTGCACCCGAAACGGAAATAGAAACCAAAGAAACAGAAACCAAAGAAACAGAAACCAAAGAAAAACAAACCGAAGTATCAAAGCCAGCACCTGCTGCAGAGCAGGAAGTGGTGAATACCGGAAGGATTTTTGCCAGTCCCCTAGCCAAAAAACTGGCCGAGGAAAAGGGCATTGATCTCAAGTTTGTAAAAGGCTCAGGAGATAATGGCCGGATTGTAAAAACAGATATTGAACAATATAAGCCTGTTGAAGCACCTGCCAAAGCAGCTCAGCCAGCTAGTGATGCCGCCCCGGTTGCCAAGAAGGAAGAGGCACCTGCTGCTAAAGTGGCGCCTTTTGTACCAGGTGGCTCAGGCGAAGGTTCTACCGACCATCCCAACAACCAGATGCGTAATATTATTGCCAAACGTTTGGGTGAAAGCAAGTTTACTGCTCCACATTTCTATCTGAAGATGGAAGTGGTGATGGACAACGCAATGGCAGCAAGAATACAGATGAATGAAATCAGTCCGGTGAAGATCAGCTTCAACGATATGGTTATCAAAGCATCGGCTATGGCATTGCGCAAACATCCCGCAGTTAACAGCAGTTGGATGGGTGATTTCATCCGCAATTACGATCATATCCATATTGGCATGGCGGTGGCTATTCCGGATGGGCTTATTGTACCGGTAATTCGTTTTGCCGATCAAAAAACGCTGAGCCAAATCAGCGCTGACGCAAAAGAATTGGGTGGTAAGGCCAAAAGTAAAAAGTTACAGCCGAATGAATTTTCCGGCAACACTTTTACCATCAGTAATCTTGGAATGATGGATATCGATGAGTTTACCGCAATTATCAACCCTCCCGACAGTTGCATATTGGCTGTTGGTAAAATAAAAGAAGAAGTATACCGGACTGCCAAAGGGGATTTCGATGTACGAAACATCATGAAGCTTACCCTGAGTTGCGATCATCGCAGCGTAGATGGTGCAGTAGGGGCGTCTTTCCTGCAAACATTAAAAGCTTATTTGGAAAATCCGGTTACCATGCTGGTATAACCTTTTCCAATGATAAAAATTAAACAAAAAACCGGTCCAATTAGAGGACCGGTTTTTTGTTTGTAAATTACCCGATTCCCGGCAAAGAATCTATTGGGATTTTGTATTTTTCAGTTTGCTATGTACCTTAATAGCAGCAATAAAGTTTATTAGAATTCCTATTCTTGAATTTAATGAAAATCAAATGTACACAGTTATACTGCCGGTAGCTATAATTTCACTTGCTCATTTTTAGTATGCTGCCTGCCGTCATGAAGCGCAGGGCTTCATTTCAGTGCATTTTTATTTCTTATGATCACTTCAGCAGCTACCTTTTAACCACCGCTTTTATTCATAGCAGGTGTTGTTCTTTAGGAGCACAACTGTTGTAGGTTTGCGCCAAAGGTTGGTAGCAAATTGCGCACCTGATATTGTATGTCGGTGACTTAAAAATATTAGATATTTTGAATGGCAATTCTTCTTTTTTCTTTTAAAGCTTTAAAATGGGAAGGAGTCAACCCGGTAATCTTTTTAAATTGCCCTGATAAATGTGCAACACTGCTGTAATATAGTATATATGCAATTTCTGATAAAGTATGTTCTCCAAATATTATCAGCTCCTTTATCCGTTCAATTTTTAAGGCAATTATGTATTGTTCTATGGTGCTTGCTTCAACTTCCGAAAAGAAATTAGCTAAGTATGTATAACTGTGATTTAATTCTTTGCTAAGTAAAACGGAGAACTTAATATTTGGTTTCTCATCTGATTTGTACACATAATCTATGATGACTTTTCTGATCTTTTCTATTAATACCCCTTGTTTTTTTTCTAATAACTCTAATCCAACTTTTTTGATTTTACTATTCAGTTTCAACTTTTCGTCATCAGAAACATCTTCCTTTGTTTCTATTTCCCCTAATTCTATTTTTACTGTTAAGATGTCAAGTTCTTTCAATGCATCTTCAACAAAAACCTTGCAACTTTCGCAAGCCATATTTTTCACATATATTTTCATTGATTGTTATTTTGCAAGGTGATTTAAAAGTCTGATTTTTTAATTGGGTATTTTTGATGTGTTCGTTTGTTTTGCTAAGGTATTATTTTTATATTTCATGATTAAACAAAAGTTTAGGATAGCACTGTCCTCATTGGTAGTGTTTAACAACTTGTGTTCCAATTTCCCCACAGAATCCTTTGCGCTTTCGTTACTGTGATTTTATTTCTCCTTCTCCGGTAAAACTACCTTACCTGCAATTAATTCAGGGGATTCGGCATCCGAAACAAGGTAGCTACCAATCCGTGTACGACACAAAGCAGACAGATGTCCACCGCAACCCAATGTAGCACCATAGTCATTGGCAAGACTACGGATATAAGTACCTGTAGTACAGATTACCTTGAATTCCACCTCTGGCAGCCGGATGCCAGTAATTTCAAATGTGGAAATCGTTACTTGCCTTGGTTGCATTTTTACTTCCTGACCGCTTCTTGCCAGTTCGTATACTCTTTTACCGCCCATTTTTATAGCGGAATGGGCAGGGGGAACCTGCAAAATAGTTCCTGTAAAAGCGGCGGTTGCCGAATGAATTTCTTCGTTGCTCAGTTGGGAAAAGGGTAATGGGTTTTCTGGTTTGCTTTCCAGATCAAAGGTGGGGGTAGTGGTACCAAGGGTAATGGTGCCGGTATATTCCTTTTCCATGCCCATGTACTCGTTAATACGCTTGGTGAATTTTCCTGTACAAACAATTAACAAGCCGGTTGCCAGGGGATCGAGGGTGCCGGCATGTCCTATCTTTTTTATTTTAAAAGCTTTGCGCAGCCGGCCAATTACATCAAAAGAGGTCCAGTAAAGAGGTTTGTCTAAAAGTAAAACTTGTCCTTGAAGTAAGGCATCCTGTGTAAGATTCATAAGCCGGTAAAGGTATGGGGATTGCAAAAATAATCAGGAGTCCGGGTTTAATTGGGCATATAAGTGTTGGATCAATCCGTCAGCCAGTCCAATTTTTGGAACATAAATTTCCGAAGAATCGGCCCAGCGCATGGCATTGATGTATATCTGTAATGCCGGAATGATGACGTCAGCCCGGTCTTCACGCATTTGATAACGAATCATTCTTTCTTCCATCGTAAAACTGCTGAACTCCCGATGATAATCCCGGAGGGTTTCTAAGGAAAGTGATTTGCCGTCTTTGCGTTTAGAAAGCGAAAAGATCTTGTTTATATTACCTCCGCTGCCAATGGTTATAATATCACGATTCGTTTTGAAGTTTTTCTTAATGGCAGTTTTCATTTCCTCCCAATCATCTTCTGTAATTTGCTGTTTTAAAAGACGGATGGTACCAATATTAAAACTGTGTTTAAAAGTTAGTATGCCTTTGCTGAAGTAGGTGAGTTCAGTACTGCCACCCCCCACATCTATGTAAAGGAAGTTGCCATTCTTATCCATATGTTCAGCCGTATGATTTTCATAGATATAAGCGGCCTCATCAGAGCCGGAAATTACCTTGATATCTATTCCGGTTTCCATTTTAATTTTGCGGAGAATTTCCTGAGCATTTTTTGCATCGCGCATGGCGCTTGTAGCACAGGCTATCAGATGATCTACCTGATAAGCGTTCATAAGGTGTTTATAAGCTTTCATGGTTTGCAATACCATGCCCATTCTTGCTCTTGATATTACCCCTTCTCCAAATACATCAATACCCAAACGCAGCGGAACCCTGCACAGATGCAGTTTACTAAATATAGGTTCACCATCAGCATCTTTCAAAATCTGGCTGATAAGCAGCCGGGAAGCATTGCTCCCAATATCAATTGCAGCTAAACGCATTCGGCAAAAAAAAGAAAAATAACCCGTTTAGACTTTTATTTTATCCTTATGCCTTCGCTTTTACACTTTTCCAATCGCTTCTACATCGCTATAACGTTCATGCATGGGAGATGCCATTTTTTTTCGGGCCAGGTAACGGTATATTTCAATCTGTGATTTGATTTTTTTTCGACCATTCCTTTTTACATATTCATTTCTAAGTGTGGCATCCAGCACCCGGGCTTTTTCATTATCTGATAATTGGATACTTAATATATCAAGCAGTTCTTCTTTTATTTTTGGATCCAGTATAGGGATGGCTGCCTCTACCCGGTGATCAAGGTTCCGGACCATCCAGTCGGCAGAAGAAATATAGGTATCCAGTTCTCCATTATTAAAAAATACCATCACCCTTGAATGTTCAAGATATTCATCTACAATACTGATTGCAACCGGCTTTGTTTTGGTTTTGATTTTTTCGAAAACGGCACAAAAAATACCTCTTACAATTAATTTAACTTCTACCCCTGCCTTTATAGCCCTGTACAACTGATTGATCATCAACGCATCGCTAAGGCTATTTACCTTTATAATTATCATGGCTTGCAATCCCGCTTGTGCATTCGCTATTTCTCGGTTTATACCTGCCATTATGTGTTTGCGCATACCGGTAGGGCATACCCAAAGCGACTTGCATTGACGAAGCGGTTCCATCCCTGCAGCTGGGTTTTCAAGAAATTTGAAGATTCGGTTGATGTCTGCCATAATGGATCGATTGCTCGTCAGAATGCAATTGTCGCCATAAACCCGAGCGGTTTTTTCATGTAAATTACCAGTACTCAAGAAACCATATTGAATAGTTTTTCTGTTTTTAATTTTTTTAATCAGGCAAACTTTAGCATGAATCTTAAGATTCGGGGCACCTGTCAATACTTTTACACCCTCTTGTTCCAGCACCTCTTTCCAATCCAGATTTGCCTCTTCATCAAATCGAGCTCGTATTTCAAGCATTATCGTTACCTTTTTTCCATTGCGCACCGCATTAATCAGGGCATTGACCACTTTTGAACTGGAAGCCAATCGGTAGGCGGTGATTTTAATTTCTTTTACATCGGGATCCATGGCCGATTCGCGGAGCAGATCAATTACCGGGGAAAAGGAATGGTAGGGGAAACTAAGCATGACATCTTGCTCCAGAATGGTATCTGTTACCCTTTTACCATCATCGAAAGCTGGATGCAAAAAGGAAGGTTTCCTGGTATTGTTGCTTTTGAACACATCCGGAAAATCCATGAAATGCCTGAAATTGTGTATCCGTCCGCCGGGAATAATATTATCCCTCCTTGAAAGGTTCAATCTACGAATCAGGTATTCGAGTAACCCGGCATCCATTTCCTTATCATAAATAAAGCGAACCGGTTTGCCCTCTCTTCTTTTCTTTAAGCCTTTTTCAATTTTCTGTGCCAGCGATGTGGCAATATCATTATCAATATCAAACTCGGCATCCTTGGTAACTTTAAACAAATGTGCGCTGTATTCATCATATCCAAAAAAAGAGAATATATGTGGCAGATTAAAGCGGATAACATCCTCAAGCAACATCAGATCTTTATCTCCCGCTTTGGAAGGCAGAGTTACAAAACGACCTACGGCTTTTGCAGGTACCTCTATTAAAGCATATTTTTGATGATAGGCAGTATCCTTTTTACGCATCACCACTCCGAGGTAGACTGATTTGTCCCGCAGGTAAGGCATTTGGGTAAGCCCTTCAATCATCAGAGGAATTATATTGGAACTTACCTCATCGTCATAATATTTTTCAATAAATTTCTGTTGCTCAGCAGACAACTCCGTTTCTTTCAACAGGTTAATTCTTTCTTTTTTTAATTCCTTTTTGATACCCTCCCAAATTCTCTCAAATTCATTTTGCTGTTGTAAGACAATCCGTTGAATTTCTTCCAGAATCTTTTCCGGAGAGTCTTCGAGGTGCATGGCTGCTTTGGTACCTTTTTTCATTACTTCCAGCATTCTTTTGAGAGTTGCAACCCGTACCCGGAAAAATTCATCCTGATTGTTGGAATGAATACCGAGAAAACGAATCCTTTCCCGAAGAGGAACAGAACTATCATTGGCTTCCTGTAGCACACGGGCATTAAAAGCAAGCCAGCTTATATCCCGTGGAATAATATTATTTTTAAATGCCATATCGGTCTTTATTAAATGATTTGTTGAGTGGGGCACTAAAATAGGAGCAATAGGTTATTTCAAAAAATTTAATTCTGTTTTTGAATAGCTTCTATAATTTGTGTGGTGCTGATCCCCTCTATTAGTGCATTGATAACCACGCGCCCTCCGTTAGCTATCACTTCCTTACCCCCTGCAACGGATTCGGGGGAATAGTCGCCACCCTTTACCATTACATCAGGTAAAATATGCTTTACCAGTTCGAGTGGGGTATCCTGTTGAAAAATAACGACTGCATCCACCATTACAAGCGATGCCATAATCAAAGCCCGGCTTTGCTCAGGATGGATGGGTCGGGTAGGGCCCTTTAGTCTTTTTACACTTTCATCACTATTTATAGCTACTACTAAACGGTCAGCTTCCTTTGCCGCCTGACTCAGTGAGAAAATATGGCCTTCATGCAGTATGTCGAAAACACCGTTGGTAAAGCTGATTGTATCGCCCAAAACCCGCCAGGCCATCACCTGCATTTTCAACTGTTCCCATGTCAATATTTTGGCCGGTATGGCTGCCGTGCTACGCATTTTTATTTCTATTTAAAAAAGGAAGAATCAATAATGAAGCTATTCCTGCCAATAAAACAATGGCAGTTTGTGCTCCCCAGATGACCCATCCAAAAGCAAGTCCGGCCACTGCCGAAATGCCGTAAAGCAAAAGTGTTTTTTGAACAGCAAACTGATAGGCGCCAATGCCTCCTTGTGTCGCCATCATACCTATGCTGCCAAAAACCAGCACACTGATGGATGGATTGAAGTCAAGATGGGCCACCTCGGGGAAAGCTTTAAAACCCAACCAAATGGAAAGAAGGTAGAGGCCCCATATGGCTATTGTATGGAAAATAAAAGGACCCAGTTTATTAATTCGCCGAATGCTCGTCAAACCCTGTCCAATACCGCGGTTGAATTTACGAATGACCAATACAATTTTGTTTCGTTTATTTTTTGCAAAATACCAGCGTATACCTAACAGCGCCAGCACAAAAATTGATGAATATATTGCCAATTTTATCCAACTAGCTCCGGCAACCATATTTTTAATTGCAATAATCGTTGTTTCTCCAAGCAGGCTGAATTGTGTTATTATCATTATAAGCACCACCAACATCAAGCAAACCAAATCAACGGCTCTCTCGGCGACGATCGTGCCAATTAATTTGTCGGCAGGTATTTTTTCATATTTACCCAACAGGGTACATTTCATTACTTCGCCCAGCCGGGGCATCAACAGGTTAAAAAAATAACCAATCAGCACAGTGAGGTAGGTGTTAATAATACCGGGGTTATATCCTAATGGCTTCATCAACAGCCGCCACCGAAGTGTACGACTGAAATGTGACAACAGCAAAGTAAAAATTACCGGTAGTATGTACAAAAAGCGGGTTTGAGCAAATGAATTTTTCATTTGTGCCACCTGTTGAGAACTAAGGTCCTTGCTGCTGTACCATATCAGTCCAATACCAAGACCAAGAAAAAACAGGTATTGCAGAATGGTGACAAGGTGTTTTTTCATGCGCTTGCAAATTACACAAACTCGCCGGAACCCCGTTTAAACATGTTATAATTTATTGCCTTCTTTGGGAAAAATAACAGTTGGTTGAAATATTTTTGCTTTTTCAAAGTCCATCAGCGCATAGCTGAAAATAATGATAATATCGCCAGGTTGTACCAATCTTGCAGCCGGACCATTCACGCTGATTACTCCGGTTCCGCGTTCTCCTTTTATAATATATGTTTCAAGACGCTCCCCGTTGTTGACATTTACAATAGTGATTTTTTCATTTTCAATCATATTGGCAGCTTCCATGATGTCCTCTGCTATGGTACAGCTACCCACATAATGCAGGTTGGCCTCTGTAACCACCACCCGGTGAATTTTCGATTTCAGTACTTCAATTTGCATAGTAATTTTTCAGGAAGCAAAGAAAGCATTTTAAAGGCAATTTTGTAGCCAAGGAACTGTGAAGTAGGGTACAATAGGAGGTAAATCAACAAAAACGGTATGGACTAATTTAGGATATTCAACCATTTCAACGATACGTTTTGATGACTAAGGTGGTTTAGGTTCCAGTAAAAGTGGAGCTTACACTAGTGCACTGTTGCGTTGGGTATGGCATGATTTTTGGGCTACTAAAAGGCTCCTTTAAAAAACTAATAAGACAAGACCTGCCAATTTTATAACACCAGAATTGAAGGGTAAGGCTTTACGTCTCTTTGGTAAATGAGTATGTTATGAAATTGGTGTAACGCATTATCAGGGGTTTTAAAGCTGCCTTAAAGCAAATCGGGGATGAAATTATGATGATTACGCTTGTTTAGGTTACTCTGTACAAGATAATAGCATCTGTGCGTATGAGGAAAGTACATTGTTGGCCAAGCATTGCCTTTTATAAATCAGTTTATCCTGCAATTTTCATGAAAAAGCTCTATTGTGTGTTGAATCCTATTGGCTGTTCAGAATTTGAAGCATTTTTTTGCCATTTATGGTGGTGATATATTTTTGAAATTTACTATTTGGTTTCTCTTTTATGGTGATTGAAAGCATATTATGTAGAATAAGTGGCATTATTATTGACTTAAAATTCTTAGTTTGATTAGAAATACTGATGGTCAAAAATCTCTTTTTTGGTTTTTGGTAATAGACAAATCTCAAGAATTTCCTTCCAATAAGGGTTACTGTATTTTAAATAGGGCTTGATTTTATCCAATTTCTCTATGCCAAATACATGTTTATCACCAAGAGAAGCAAACATATCCTTCGTAAACCGGATAAAAGTTCCTGATGAATTTACATGTATAAGTTGACCCATTATTTTTTCAAGCATTAAAATATCCTGGTTACCATCTTGGTTACCATCTTGGTTACTATTTTGGTTACTATCTTGGTTACTTTTCTCATGAGGAATTCCAATGGTGCATCGGAAAATATCACCTTCTTCAAACTTTGGCTTCGTTTCACTACAATAAAAATGTGCATATTTATGGGTATTCCTAATCCCACTGCCCAATTCTTCAACAATGCCAATTTCTTTAAAAAAGCGTGCAATTACCGGGTTTTTGGGAAAAGGAGCAAAGAATTCGGGATCACGCGTATTGAAGCATTTCGGCCTGATAATGCAGGCTTTCGTAGGCACTTTGAGCGGCCAATTGAAGAATCGGATCGTGCTGTATTAATTCTGCAAAATAAATGCTATGATTACTTTTGCTACCGTACATTTTAAAATTCTGTTCGGGTTGGTGGTTTTGAACTGCCTTATGCCACAAGGAATTCTGCTCATGAAGTAAGTGGATAAGTTGCATGGCAGTATAACTACCCAATTGGTCAATTACATTTTCAATCAATTCAATTTCATATCCTGAAAAAATGCTCAGGTCGGGTTCAGTAACCGGATAAATTAAAATCTGCTCTCCTGCATCTTTACCTTTCCTTTTTTCGGTACGTATTTCGGTATCAATATTAAGTGCTTCTCCTTAAAAGGCAATGTTTTGTGCATATCGAAGTTCATTGTAAAGTTCTTCCGCTACAGGCCCCATTTTCCAAATCTTATAATCAAACAAGGTAATGGGCGCCCCGGTGAGGGCATAGGTTGACTCGTCTATCAGGTACAGGAGTTTTAGCAGTTTGGTTATGCTTAAATCTTAAATTTCACCATAAATGTGGGCAATCAGTGTGCCTATTTTATGGTTGAGTAGTTCCCTGAACACAATTTAAAGATAAAAAATATTTAGATTATAATATATCCAGCAAATAAATAATTACTAACGCACTAATCCGATACTCTTGGAACTGAATACCCTCGCATCAATGCCACCACGGATTAGGCTTGTTTTGCATTCTTGGTGCGAGAGACTCACACAGTGCCGCCGAAGACTTGAACAAGTGCCGCCGGAAGGGCCACCCAAACCCATAACAAGCCTTTTAAAATGCTTTAAAATGACACAAAGTAATTGTCAAGGCAGCCCGGAAATATTTTTCTACCTTTGCACCCTTTAAAAGGCGTTTTAAAAGAGATTTTTTGTATAACTGATTCAAAATGAGTACAAGGTACCACGAATATACTAAACTGAACCTGCCGGCCTTGGAGCAGGAAATGCTGGCTGATTGGGACAGAGGGAAGGCTTTTGAACAAAGCGTAAGTCTGCGAAATGGGGCAACTCCTTTTGTTTTTTACGAAGGGCCGCCTAGCGCCAATGGAATGCCCGGTATTCACCATGTTATCAGCCGCACTTTGAAAGATTTGGTTTGCCGGTATAAAACCATGCAAGGTTTTCAGGTAAACCGCAAAGGAGGATGGGATACCCATGGATTGCCCATTGAACTCGGTGTAGAAAAGGAATTAGGTATAACCAAAGAAGATATCGGGGTAAAAATTACGGTAGAAGAATACAACGCTAAGTGCCGGGAAGCGGTTCTGCGTTTTAAAGATAAATGGGACGACCTGACCCGTAAAATGGGATATTGGGTGGACCTGAACGACCCCTATATTACCTTTAAAAATGAGTACATTGAATCACTTTGGTGGTTGCTGAAAAAAATGTACGATCGGGGTTTACTTTACGAAAGTGTGAGTATTCAGCCCTATAGTCCAGCGGCCGGTACTGGTTTGAGCTCTCACGAACTAAATCAGCCGGGTACCTACAAAGATGTAAAGGATACCAGCGCAACGGTTATGTTCCGTGTTTTGCAGGACGATAATAATCGATTTTTACACCACGCCGTTCATGGAGCCGAAGTGTTTTTGATGGCCTGGACTACAACCCCGTGGACACTGCCGAGCAATCTGGGATTGGCAGTAGGAGCGCAGGTTTCTTATTCACTTGTAAGTACATTTAACCCCTACACGCATTTGCCCGTAAATGTGGTCTTAGCCACAGATCTCGTTTCCAAATATCTGAAAGCCGAAGGGGAAAAAGGGGATTTTGAAGGATACGACGGTTCCCAAAAGGTTATTCCATGGAAAACTATTCAGGTATTGAACGGAGCAGACCTCGAAAATATTCGCTACGAGCAATTGCTTCCTTTTGAGGCCAATTCGCTGGAAGGGGTGCACGATCTTATACCTGACGCAGACCCCTGGAGGGTAATGCTGGGAGATTTTGTGACCACTGAGGATGGTACAGGCATTGTGCATATTGCGCCTGCCTTTGGCGCCGATGACTATAAGGTGGGCAAAAAATATGGTATCGGTATTCTTACTATGGTAGACCGGGAAGGGAAATTTGTTGACGGATTGGGCGAATTTAGCGGTCGTTTTGTTAAAAACTATAAGGATGATCCTAATTACGTTGATGTTAATGTGGACATCTGCGTAAAACTGAAAAAAGAAAACAGAGCCTTTAAGGTTGAAAAATACGAACACAATTACCCCCATTGCTGGCGTACTGATAAACCTATTTTGTACTATCCGTTAGATGCATGGTTTATAAAAACAACCGCGCTGAAAGACCGGATGGTGGAACTTAATAAAACCATCCAATGGAAGCCTGCCAGTACTGGCACCGGGCGTTTTGGTAACTGGCTGGAGAATTTGGTGGATTGGAATCTGAGCCGTAGCCGTTTTTGGGGAACACCATTACCCATCTGGCGCAGTGAAGATGAAACAGAATTTGTTTGTATTGGTTCTATGGAGGAACTGCGTTCAAAAATTCACCCAGATAGTCCCATTAAAGAAATAACCGATTTGCACAAACCACAGGTAGACTCAATATGGCTGTCCGGTACCAACGGGCAAGTATTAAAGCGGGTTCCAGACTTGATTGATGTTTGGTTTGACAGCGGTGCCATGCCTTATGCTCAATGGCATTTTCCTTTTGAAAACAAAGAGATTTTTGCCCGCAATTATCCGGCAGATTTTATTGCCGAAGGAGTCGACCAAACCCGTGGTTGGTTTTATACATTGCATGCCATAGGGTCGCTTATAAAAGAAGATATTGATGCAGCTTTAGAGGAAGATGGACTTTCGCTGCCCCATCCAACCGGAGGGCTTGCCTACAAAACAGTGGTAAGCAATGGTTTGGTATTGGATAAAAATGGTAACAAAATGAGTAAACGGCTTGGCAATGTGGTTGATCCGTTTAAAACAATAGAAACCTATGGTGCCGATGCTACACGGTGGTATCTGATGACCAATGCAAGCCCCTGGGATAACCTGAAATTTGATCTCAAAGGGATTGAAGAAGTACAGCGTAAGTTTTTTGGTACCCTGTATAATACTTATCAGTTTTTTGCCCTGTATGCGAATATTGATGGATTTTCCTTTAAAGAAGCTGCTATCCCTTTGGTAGACCGTCCTGAAATTGACCGCTGGATTCTCAGCAGCTTGCATACTTTGGTGAAAAAAGTAACGCTTGCCATGGATGACTACGAGCCTACACAGGCAGGTCGTTTGATGGAGGTTTTTTTGGATGAACACCTGAGCAACTGGTATGTAAGGCTTTGCCGCCGCCGGTTCTGGCGCAATGAAATGGGGCCTGATAAACTAGCAGCATACCAAACTTTGTATGAGTGCCTCGAGACGCTTGTAAGGCTCATGGCACCTATTTCTCCTTTTTTTAGCGATGAACTGTTCATTCAACTAAATAAGGTTACCGGTCGTTTTGCTGAAAAGAGTATTCACCATGTATTGTATCCGGTGGCTGATCCTGAAAAAGTGGATACAGCACTGGAGGAAAGAATGGAATTGGCTCAGCAGGTTTGCAGCCTTGTGCTTTCTATCCGTAAAAAGGAAGGGTTGAAAGTGCGACAACCGCTTCAAAAGGTTTTGATTCCTGTAATGAATGGTACCATGAAAAACCAGTTGGAAAAGGTATCTGATCTTATAAAAGCAGAAGTAAATGTAAAGGAGGTTGATTTTCTTACTGAGACAAGCGGTTTTATTAAAAAGAAAATCAAGCCCAATTATGCACTTTTGGGGAAAAAATTAGGCCCGGCCATGAAAACGATTAGCGCAGCTTTGGCTATTTTCACCGACAATCAAATTTCGGATATAGAGCATCAGGGCAAAGCTTTGTTTACAGTGGGTGATAATAAATATGAAG
Organism: Chitinophagales bacterium; assembly: GCA_038209595.1. GTDB lineage: Bacteria > Bacteroidota > Bacteroidia > Chitinophagales > Chitinophagaceae > Phnomibacter. The sequence continues at coordinate 16,525 of JBBQXO010000020.1, read as the reverse complement.
TTGCTTTAACGGAGGTGGAAATAATTGCAGAAGATGTACCGGGGTGGAGTGTAGCAAGTGAAGCAGGAATTACAGTAGCATTAGATCTTTCATTGTCTGAAGCCTTAAAGCAGGAGGGTACTGCCAGAGAGTTTGTAAACAGGTTGCAAAATATTCGTAAAGAGAGTGGATTGCAGGTTACAGACCGCATTGGAGTTACTTATTCCGGAAATGAAAGTATTAGAATTTCTTTTGACATTTTCAAATCATATATTTGCGCCGAAATTTTAGCCGATTCACTCGATTGGACACCTGAAATATCGGGTGGAGAAACCATTGAGATCAATGAGGCTACATTAATGGTGCAAGTGCATAAAAAGGACATAACGATGGCTACAAGTAACACGGCGACAACGCCTACTTTCACTGATACCCCTGACGAAGAAGTCGTAGCGGGGATTAAGGATACTGTAAATGAAATAATGGCAGCTCCGGCTGCAGAGGAGGAGTTGCAGACTGCTGATATAGTTGCAGAAGCGTCTCCGGATGAATCAACCAAACCCGTTGAGGAAGTAGCTGATGCTACTTATGAGACGGCATCTGTTAACAAAACTGTTGAATCAAATGACGCAGAAAATTCAACTGCTAATGAGGTAAATACAGCTAAACCATCCACGACTTTGAAAGAGAAAGCACCAAAAAAAAGCGCCAAAAAGGCAACAGTTGTCAAGCCAGTTAAGTTGCCAAAAATTATTGCAGAAGGCAGTGTACCTTATCTGCCTGATTTTACCCATTCTGTTTTGGATGCTCCCAAGATGGATGCACCAGTAACAACACCTACGCAGCGCTACAGCGATAGCGATCTCGCAGAATTTAGGGAGTTGATTATGCGCAAACTTGAAACGGCTCGTAAAGAGCTTGCCTATTTGCAAGGATTAATTACCCGTAAGGACGAAACGGGTGGCGATAACGAAGATGGCCGTTACATGACCATGGAAGATGGTACCCTGAGTATGGAAAGGGAACAGCTTAGCCAAATGGCAAGCAGGCAGATTACATTTATTGATCACCTCGAAAAAGCACTCATCCGGATTGAAAATAAAACGTATGGTATTTGCCGCCAAACGGGTAAACTGATTGATAAAGCAAGATTGAGGGCTGTACCACATGCTACACTGAGCCTCGAAGCCAAAATGCAGAAATCAAGATAATTTTTATATCCTGTTTATAAAAAATACCCGATTTCTGAAAAGAAATCGGGTATTTCATTTTTATCGGGTAATAAATTTATTGAGTTATAAACTTGCGCATTAACCTGTGTTTACTTCCCAGCAATTCTAACATATACATACCCGGTGCCAGTCCTAGCCGGGTCAGGTTAATTTGTGTATTTAATTGTCCATCCTCGATAGCCGCTTTTTGATTGTAAAGCGTTTTTCCATCCATTGCCAGAATACGCAGGGTAACCAATTTCTCTCCGGGCAGGTTGGCCTGTATTTGCAGGGTGTGGGTAGCTGGGTTAGGGAAAACAATCCATTGATTTTCAACTGCTTCCTTTTTGATTTTACGTACAGGAGATACCAATGGGTCGCCGTTTGGTTTTTTCCAAACAATACGGTAGTAGCGGGTTAACACTGCATATGGATTGTTATCGGTAAACCGGTAAGTATCCTGATTACTACCGGCAGCAATCTCCCCAATGGTTCTGAAAGTTTGGCCATTGATATCCGATGCAACCTGTACTTCGAAAATATCCCCCGGCTGCCCGTTCCGTACAATCCATTTTAGGTTCACCCCGTTATTATTGTTTTTATTCGCTTCAAACAATACCCAATTTACAGAAAGCGGACCACTGTTAAATATCCGGATATTGTCTATGGCAACGCCTTCCCGGGTGCTACCACCATCGCTGCTTAGTACAAAACGGAAACGGATAATTCCATTTGTAACCGGTAGCGGAATCATTGATTCGCGCCAGTCGGATTGTTTGTCTTTCATCCAAACTTGAGCCGCTTCATAATCATACCAGTTTTCTCCTTCGCCAAAAGCTCCCAATTTTTGCCAGTTTGCGCCATTGTCGGTGCTGTATTCTATCCAGGTAGCATCACAAACAGCATCAAAACGGCGGCAATCTTCCAGCGCATAAGCCAGGTTAAAATTCAGCATAGGTGCCGAAAGCGTACTTAAATTGAAACAAGGCGAATATAAATAGCTGAATTCAGCATTTTTGTAATTGCCTATCAACTTAGTTTTCCATGCATTGATACCTCCTGCAGCAGTTTTGATGGAAAAAGATGCAGGTGTACCATGTTCCCAGGTATTATTTATGCCATCGGATACATAGCCACCTGTTCCCGATTCGAAATCTTCGAAATAGGGGAAGCTAGTGATGGTGGGTTGATTGATTATATTAAGGGTAGCTAAGTTATTTTCAGGGATATTATCGCCTGCCAGATTAACCTCTGCTTCGATGGTTATTTTACCCATCATCGAAAGGTCAGCAGTAGTAGGGAAGATGAAATTTTGTGTGCCTTTTGCCGGTATAGAAGGCACAATGGCATTGATCCAGCTTCCGGAATTCACCCTGAACCGGATGGGAATATTGGTAAGTACCTGCGGCATATTGTTTTGCAAAGTCACCTGTATTTGTTCGCTGTTACTCAATCCGCAGTTGAGCATTGGCGGGTTGATGATCCTTGTTATAGCAACATCATTTTGGGCAATCAGCATACCCACATCATCAAAGGTGTAGCCGCCAAAGCCAAACTTATCTGCCAGAGAAAACAACGCATTTTGTCCGAAACGTATTTGAGTACTGGACGAAAATTCCTGGCCGCCATTGCGCAATACATCATTGATGGGAAGCCCGGTTACTTTTTGCCAGTTGCCACCCAATGCGGTTTGGTTGGCACCCAAATCATATAGTTCCAGCCAGGCCTGTGTGTCATTTCCCCGGATCCACACTTTATTTAGCGGACCCGCCACCTGTGTTTCGCCATGGTGCAGAAAATGAAAGGATAGCCTCAGTTCGTTGTTAGCCACCTGATAGGATGATAAATTAAAGGTACCAATCAGTTGGTTAAAAGGGTTAAGTACCCTTGGTGGCGCTTTACTTACATCCATCGAAATAGCTCGTTGTCCGCTAAAAGGGATATCCAGAGTAACAAAGCTGCGGGCTCTTGCCAGAGGGTCTTCGTTTACATAATCCCAACGCTCAAGCCCTGCAAAACCGGTAGATGGTCGCATAGAGGTTTCGTTGGCCGCCGTTTCAAAATCATCAAGAAAAGGAGTTGATAAATTGAGTACCGCATTTTCGAGATGCCGGATGGTCAGGCGAAAAGTATCGTTGGAAGCAACCGGGTCGGTGGCGCCAGTGTTTTGTACAATTGCCATGACATTGTAAGTACCCGGATTGGAAAAATCGGCTGCGGGGAAAGTATGCAGAAAAGTGCCCCTTGCTGCTACTGTTGCCGTAATATTTGCCTGCGCAAAGCCACCTCCATTGATGTTGTATCGGATATTAAATCCGGAGGTTACTACATTGTCAAGATTACGAACACGTACTTGAACACCCATATTGCCAGGTTGGGTGGAAGTGAATGCACGTCCTGTTTTGGGGGTAATTATGGAGTCGAGCATCAAGTCTCCATCGCTGATAGCGCCATTGCAGGTTCCTGCATTAGGGCGCCGGGTAATGGCATTTTCATACCTGCCTTCCTGTCCGTTGATGCGGGCAACTACTGCTGCAAAATAAGTGCTGTCCGGATGAAGCCCTTTGATGGTGTAGGTGTTTATGCCGGTTACTGTGGCAATATTCTCCATGACGGATCCTTTTTTTAGTCGCACTACATAATCAATCGTTTCTCCGGGTTGTGGCGTAAGTGCGGTCCAGTTGATGCGGAAATATCCATAGCACTGATCTGCAGTAGGTGCAACAGAAAAATTCATGATGGGAATAAGACCAAAAGGCTGACTGATGTCCGAAACACTGCCTTTGGTGATACGCAAACGCGCCTGTCCGCTCCGGATATCGCCGGGTTGCCAGAAATAGAGCTTGGTGGTATCTTTTAAATTGGAAACAATATTTACCCAATTGGTTCCATTGTCCAATGAATAATCCAGCGTATAATTTGTTGCTGCATTGCCGTTGTCAGTATCTTCCCATGCAATCGTCGTGGTGTTTGCGCCTGCAGCTATCGGACTGCCTTGTACCGGACTGGTGAACCGAAGTTCCGGAGTCAGAAAATCGAAAGCAAGGCTGTAGGCTTGGGTAGGACTCATGCCGATTTCGGTTCCTTTCACCCGAATAGTATAGGAACCACCTACGGGATTGTCTATTACAATTTGCTCCTGATTGTTTACATGGTCGCGTCCTTCCGTTGCTGGCTGATTTACAAACCCGGGAGCCGGGTTCAGAATTTTTGGAAATACGATGGCGCCACCCGGAGCTATCACCTCAAGGTCGAGGTCATGAACGAGGGTGTTTGAAGCTAAAACATTCGCTGCCGGATCGTGCCATACCAGCATTACTTTTAACTGACTCAGCCCGGCAGGTACGTTTAAAATAGTATCCTGTATGGCACCCTGAGCAATGACTCTGTTTGAGAATTGGGTATTTTCCAGCATTCGCAGGCTTCTTTCGAGCATCATGGTGCCATAGCCATGCCGGTAATCAGGGCCGGGAATACCTACATCCCTTGCGCCATTCAGTAAAAGCGCTTTCATAAGAGTCCCGGTAGGGTTGGCGCCGCCAAATAGCTGCCGGTAGCGTTGATAGAGCAAGGCAAGTCCACCGGTGATATTAGGGGCCGACATGCTTGTTCCAAAATCGGTGAAATAGCTTGTACCATTTCCAGATAGCGAACGAATAATACCAAGGCCGGTAATTTCAGGTTTTAAACGACCATCCCGAACGGGTCCACCGGCACTGCTGCTGCTGGCAATTTGGGTGTAATCGGTACGGCCTACAGTAATTATATTTTTGGCGGACTGATAGCCGCCCAATACGGTATGAAATGCTTTAGGAAAAGGTGCGCAAGTGGCATCACCATCATTTCCTGCCGCAAATACATGGAGTATTTGCGGCAGCTCAAAAGCTTGCAAATCCAGGAGCCTGCTGTCAAGGTCATATACCCCGGCATAATCGCAATCACTTACAATATTGCCATAGCTGTTGTTGGTTACTACCATGTTGTATTGCTGAGCATAAAGTGGTGCATTGGTCCATACGCCAGCAAACCATTGAGAAATAATCTGTGCCTGAGGAGCAAAGCCAGCTGCTCTGAAACTACGGATACCTGCTCCGGCCACTGTGCCGGTAACATGGGTTCCATGATTATTGGGGATACCCGGGGTGTGATTTACCACCCGGTCGCTAACATCTATATGAAGGGTAGGGTCGGCATCATCTCCTACGCCAACTGTAATGCCTTGACCGAGAAGATTTTTTCCTCCGTTTCCCAAAGGTGCATTGGCAATACTTGTACCGGAGGTTGCTCTGCCCACTTCATTAAGGGGCCGGTCTTCTGGTTTACCCAATTGCACAAAATAAACAAAAGGCAGTTCCGCAAGCTGTTCTATGTCAGACTTGTCAATATAACCGTAATAAACCTGTTGGCTCGTTTTGGCCGGCTTAGCTTCCTGTAGCCCTGCTGCTTCCAATCGAGCACGTATAAAAGCATGTGTTGCATTTCCATATATGCCTACCTGTACTTTTATCTGTTCTTTTCCTTTTAAGGCATAGTCAGGAATATTTGATTGCAGGAGTCTTTTATCTTTTTTTAGAGAGGCCGGTAAAATACCAATGGAGACAATGTTGCGATTGCGGCACCAAACATCTGTTGGCATTTCATTAGATTGAACCAAATAAATTCCGGGGGCAATTTTTTCTCCGATCAGGGTGCCTTCTTTTTGAATACGGGTCAATGTTGAAGAACCAGGTAGCTCGCTGAAGGCTGCTGCAAAATAATAGGTATTGGATTTATTCTGATTCGCAAAAAGATTCAAAGTGAGAGATGCAGGTTCTGGAGCTTTCAAATTGAAAACGCCAGTCTGCAGCGTAACTTTTTGGGCTACAGTAACTGTGCCCATCAAAAGGAAGACCATTACAACCCCCCCCAAATGCATTGTCTTTTTCCTTTTCATGGATTTTAGTGTTGGTATGGCTTATCGGGTGGGCTTACAGGAAGAAACTTACCTATTTTTAATCTTGAATTTAGAAGGCTTTTTCTTGCCTTCTCCTGCCATTACCCGCTCAGCACCCATGGCCCGGTCGTTAGACGGACAGCCTTGCTTGGCCTTAAATGCCCCTGCACAGGAGGAAAAAGCTGCCATTACGCATAAAACAATTACAACCCGCATTATTTTCATAGGTGTATTTTTAAGTTTATATTCTAATGATTAATTAATCTATACAACAATCTGGAAATTATCCCAGCGCTCTATAAACGAAAAATCCGTTATGTAATTTTCAGCTTCCTGATTATTTTTGTAAATGTAACCAAATATCTCTTTAACAATCAGGATACCCTAAAGTAAATAAGGTACTTTAAAAGTAATACCTTGATATTAATTAGGATGTTTTTGTTTGATTCTTGTCTTCATAAATACGCAATATTTATTCAAAAGGTTTTTCGGCAGCTATTTCATCCATTTACTTGAACCAACTACTGTATTTGATATAATTCTCGGCAATGCGGTTTATTTGGCCCGATATCAATTCCTGGGATACTTCTTTTACTTTTTTGGCAGGTACTCCGGCAAAAATGGATCCAGCGGGTACCCGGGTTCCTTCAAGTACTACCGCACCCGCAGCTATAATGCTATTGGATTCTATTACACAGCCGTCCATTACGATGGCCCCCATGCCAATCAATACGTCATCCTCAATGATGCAGCCATGCACAATGGCATTATGACCTATACTTACATTATTCCCAATTAGGGTGGCATGTTTCTGGTAGGTACAGTGTATGCAGGCACCATCCTGCACGTTCACCTTATTCCCTATTTTAATAGAGTTTACATCCCCCCGTACTACCGCATTAAACCAAAAGCTGCACTGGTTGCCAGCTACGATATCTCCAATAAGGGTAGCATTGGGGGCAATAAAACAATCCGAACCTAATTCGGGGAACTTATTAGAAACTGGTAAAATAACTGGCATCATCAAAACGTTTTTGTCTTTTGAGTTTTTCCCCAAAAAATGAATAAAGAAAAATTGAAATTTTGGGGTAAATCTCTAATTTTATTTTTTAATCAACAAAGCCATGTTTACCCGTTTCGTTTTCCTCACTCTTTTTTTGAGCCTTGGTGCCATTATTTTTCTTCTTCCTGGAGAAATTATCGCCCAAAAAAATCCAAAAACCCTTCTGTACCGCATTACCGGTTCGGGTATTTCGGGCGATTCTTACCTGATGGGTACTATCCATCTTAAAGATCCCCGGGTATTTGACTTTCCTGATTCGATGTATGCTGCCATTGAAAAATGTACGGCTTTTGCCATGGAGATACATCCTGATAGTTTAACAGAGGCGATGCTGGGCTACAGCATGAATGGCAAAAAGGAAAAGCTGCTGGAGGAATTGATTGACCCGGCTACCATGGCAAGATTAAAAAAGAAATACCAACGGAGGTTTTCAAGACCAATTGAAAAAATGACCCTGATGGAATTGATTCAACTGAGAAAATCTCCGAAGGAAAAAAAGCAAAGTTCCGGTGATGAAATGGCCACTTTTATGGATATGTATCTGATGGATTTAGCGGCTTCGTCAGGAAAAGAAATTCTTGGATTGGAAAGGGCGGCAGATCAACTGGAAATGATATTTAATTTTACGCAAAGCGATGATCCGGAAAGGCTTTTAACCGCATGGATTGGAGATGCCAATACGTTACCAGAACTGGTTGCTGCTTATATAAGCCGGGATATGGATAAGATTGAAGCTTATGTAGATAATATGCCGGATTCACTCAAAGAAATTGTACTGAGTCAGCGAAATATAATAATGCTTGCCAGTATGAAAAAGCGAATGCACGATGGTTCCCTTTTTTCTGCAGTGGGAGCTGCGCATTTACCTGGCAAAAATGGATTACTTAAACTGCTGGCTGATGAAGGATATACCCTTACACCGGTTATGGGTTCAAAAAATCTCCACGCCGCTCAATATAAACCCATCCAAAATCCTGTAGAGAAAGAATGGGAAGTGATTGCATCATCAGAAAATGGATACCGACTCCTGATGCCGGGTAAAGCAGCCGTTAATAATATAAAGGAAAGCGGTATTCCTATGTACACTTATGTAGACTGGAAAAGAACCGAACAATACTTTTTTGTACATTATCCTATCTATTCCGTTAATTCAGTTTCCAGTCGCGATTCCCTTGTTCAAGCTATGCTGCAGGCCTCTGCAAAAGAAATGAAAGCGGAGATTATTGAGCCATTAAAACCTTTCAAACCAGGCAAAATAGAAGGCAGGTCCTCTGTAGTTTTAGGGAGCGATGGAACCTTCTATTTCATGGCGTATTTTGTTGAGAAAAATGATGTTTTTTTCCTTATGAATGGTGCGGCAAAGCGAGATAGTCTGCAATCTGACAGGATGAAAAAATTCAGAAGTTCGCTGGAGGTTTTGGAAAAAGCAGCAACCCCCTCTTCACTTCATTATGATGCGGTTTCTGGTTTCGAAATAAATTTCCCCGGTAAACCTTACCTGAAAAAGGAAGAGACAGAGGATACATTGGCTCTTGCCAATCAATATTATTTAAGGCAAGGAACTTCGGAATATATGGTTACTGTAAATTCTGCGGGTAAGTTAAAGGGCTTTCAGGATGATTCTTTAGTTTTTAATGCTATGGGAAATAATATCAAGAGTGGCATGGAGGAAGGGTTTTTGGAAGAAAAGGGAATTGAATGGCTAGGGTATCCTGCTTACCGGCTGAGTGGCCTAATGACCAATGGAATTGCGATGGACTTTCGTTCGCTTTTAAGAGGTAACAGAGTGTACACAATCAGTTGTTTCAATACCTCGGAGTTGTATAATGAAAAGGATGCAGATGCTTTTTTTGCCAGTTTTAAATTACTGCCGTATCAGCAAGAGGTACTTGATTGGCAAACTATCGGGAATTTAAAACTATTTACTTCCCCTTCAAGTCCTGCAGGCTATGAAAAAGACGAAGCAGGGGCTACAGATAGTTCTATGATTTATAGTTACCTGCCTTCTTTTTATGGAACCTTTGTAATTGAAACCATAAAGATTGACGAAAATACCTGGGCAGAAAATGACAGCGTTTTCCTGGAGAATCGATTTAACAAATACTATGCTGAAGATTTGATTTCGAGGTCATCCACAAGCTTCCAGACAGGAAAAAATTATAGCTCGATTGATATCAGCTATAGCCGCAAGAGAACCCACCACCTGAACAGAAAAAAAATGATTAAGTGGGGGGATGATCTGTATTTATTATTGCTTGATATTGATAACGAGGCGATGGCTATGCCCGAGGTTTCCATGTTGTTTGATTCCCTTGTTTTTCTGGGAAAATATACACCCTTCGATCTGACTAAACAGTCTGCGGCCGCCTATCTTCAAAAGTTTGATACAGCAGGAGAGGAGTCCTTTGGAAAACTGGTCTATGGTTTAGATGAACTGACTTTTTATAAATCAGATAAAGAGACTTTGTTTTCCTATGCCATGAAATCTTTTCCCGGAGATACTTTATATAACCCTTCTCTAAAAAATAAAATATGGAGCCTGCTGGACGAACTAGCTGACGAATCAGATGTAGATAAACTGGCTCAAATGCACCAATCATCATCTGAAAATGGAGATTTACAATTAAAGATAATTTCGCTTCTGGCCAAAATAGGAAGTCCGGCCTCGCTGACAGTTGTAAAAGACCAATTACCGTCCATGCTGCTTACAGACATGTATATTTATTCGGTCATCAATGAGCTCGAAGAGAATAAGGAGGCAGCATCGGTTTTGTTTCCAGACTGGCTTGAGTTCCTGGATGATGAAAAATTCGGGCCTGCTATTTTATATTTGTTCAAAACCTATCTGGACAGCGGTTTTGTCAATGCCAATCCTCCCGGATTTGAGGAGAAGGTGTTGGTTTTGGGGAAGAAAATTTACCATGGAGTAATGTCTGATTCTGAATATGAATTGCCATATAAGGCTGCCTTTTTAGAATCACTGGCTTCAATTAAAGACCCCGATGCTTTTAAACTTCTGAATGACTTCTCCATTTTGGATGAGCCCTTTACTTATCTATCTTATCTTGCTGTAGAGGCGTTGGTAAATAAGGGAGAAAAGCCCGTGTTGGGTCTTGAAAAGCTTGCTTCTTCTAAAGTTTGGCGTTCTTCTGTCTTAGAACTATTGGAGGAAACGCAAAAAATGGAGTTGTTTCCGGCTGCTTATGCCAATCAGACCTCAATGGCCGAAGCGTTTCTGATGGATGCCCTTGATGATGAAATGCCCGATACTATGATATTGGTGGGCAAACGGGAAGTGTCATTTATGGGAAAAAAAGGTCGTTTCTTCTTATATAAAATTGGATTTCAATATGAAAATGAATGGGAGTATTATCTTGGTGTTTCAGGGCCATTTGAGCTGGACCCCAAAAGTTTTGTGGTGCATGAAGGAGTCTATAGCGAGGCCCGTGTTTTAAAAGAGTCCTTTAATACAAAGAAAGTGGATAAACAGTTTTCTGCCTGGTTGAAAGAAATGGAGGACTATCTAAAGGAACTGGAAGAGGAATAGTTTCTTAAATAGGTAAGCATATTTGGGATCGGTCTGGAGATAGGCTTGCATAAGGCTTTCAAAACGAGCGCCCATATTGCGGTTGGAAAATGAAAGTTTTCGGTATTTGGAGAGGATGGTATTGAAGGACATTTAGAAAATATTAAGATAGAAATTGGATGAGTAATCTTAAATATCAGGAGATTGTAAACCATCTTTTGGTTCAAGTAATTTTAGTTTTGCAGGTGCACTGCCATTTAATGTTTGATCATTGCCTGGTAATCATTCTGCTTTTCCCCATGGTCAATGATGCATAACGTTCGAGTATTTGTGCAGTTGGGGAATTGACCAACTGTCCGCCCGGAACCGAACCGAAGCTAAATTTATAATTAAAAGTTGATGATAAGAATTAATCCTTGGCAGAATTACGTCCGCTGAAACCAAAGCCTGGAATGCACTGCCGATGATTGCTTCATTGTCCAGCCCCAACTGCACAAAACCTGTTATTGTACGTGGTAAATTGCCGTAATCTGTTAATTTTTCCGTTTATTTACCCTCCAAATCAATAATAAATTTGTTTTTATTAACCTATAGCTTAATTTCATTTTGAAAAGAAAAGGTGTCATAATCGATAAAAGTCTGCATGAAACAACTATAATAGTAGTTGATTTGTTAAATGCAGAAGAGATTTTGACATATTTATTTAGAGAAAATGTTGAAGGAGAATTTCGAGAATTTCGAGATATTTTAAAACAGAATTTAAGAATAAAAGATAAATATTGCAAAGCAGACGTTTCTAACAAAGCAAAAAATGTTTATGAAATGCGGTTTACAAAATCCGGGAAAAATGATCGAATATATTGTCAAGAACTACACACAAACAAAAAGCGGTTTATTATAATGAGTGAACTGTTTGAAGGTAAAAAATCTCAAGATATACCCAAAAAAATTAAATCACGCTTAGAAACAATTGGTTCATATGAATACGAACTATAACAAACCTGACGAAATAAAGAGCTTTTACACAAGTAATTTTTTGAGTAATAAAAAGACGCCTAATGAAGTTAAGCATTTAGCTCAAATGCTTATGTATAGATTTCTTAGTGAAATTGAAAAAATAACAGATGAGCGTAAAATTGTCAGAAAAGATTTGGCTAAACAGATTGGTGTTTCTGCAAGCTATTTAACACAATTATACAGAGGAGTAAAACCTTTAAATATTGAAACTTTGGCAAAAATTGAACTAGTGTTGGATTTTAGATTTGATATTAAAGCAATTGAAAAATCTTTGTTGGAAGTAACGGACACAACCGAATTTAATTGGAATGAAGAGCAAATAAATAATTTTATTCAAAAATTCAGTTGTAAAGATGGATTTTGGATTTACAAAAATCATTCTAAATCAAATTTAGTAGAATTTAATAAAATGAAAGAGGTAGATTATTTGACTTTTATTAAAACATCTAACCCACAAAATAAATTACGGATTGCATAATGGAAATAATGAAATCACCTTTAGAACTTTTGGATTTTAACGTTTTAAAATCTGTGTATTCATTTGAGCATCCTGAAGATCAGGAAGAAATCAATGTCAGACAGATGGTCACAGACTATGTACTTGATTTTGATTACATGATTAAAACAAGTGGAGAAAATCTATATGCAATTTTTACAAAAGTTATAGTAAATGATGGTGAAAATAAACTACCAGGTCATTCAATCTTTGCTGAAGCAGTAAGTGTATTTAGAATTAATCCTGAATATCCTGATAAACTTGAAGCTGACGATGTGAAGTCTTTAATTAATTTTTCGGCAGTAACAATCGCATTCAGTAATATTCGTGGTTTTATATTGGATATAACTGCTTATACTCCTCCGGGAAAATATTTATTTCCAATCTTCGATTTGCAGTCTCTAATTAAGAAGAAGCAAGAAAAAATGTTGCTCTTGAAAAAGTCTAATATTCCACTTAAAGCAAAAGCACCCAAAAAAAAGATTGTCAGTAAAACGAAGAGGGTCTGATTTTATCACGTACAACGGTCGGGTATTGCTGCAGGCAGTGAATTCATAGTTGTGTCAGCCCCCAACCGCTGATGAACCTGCCTGCCGGTAGGCAGGTAAAGATATAAAAGTAAAAGATAACAACCAAAAGCCCACCGATGCTTGCCCTGCCCGAACAACTGCTGCTATGTTGCTAATGATGAGGATATCAACTTCCAGCCCCAATATTGCCAAACCCCATGTAAGCAGCAGCCGTTACTCGTTTTCGTTTTGCGTCGCTGCCCTTGTTCACTCTGCACCGACAAATTCTCTTTCTGCTTCTTCACCGTAGTCAAGGTCAAAGATTTCATTTAAAGTTTTGTCTCTTAAAGTTATTTGTTCTAATGCAACAAGTTTAATGTCGTCTGGCATTTGGTCGACTGTCAAAAATTGCCAATCGCCGTCTTCGTCATGAACTACACGAAGAATTGGTTTGTCAAATTCTATCCATTGTCTTGTCGTAAATATGCCTAGGTTTCTTGCCTCTCTAAATTTAAAATCTACATTTCGGTCAAGCAACGGTTGCCTATATTGAAACTCTTCTTCATAGTCTGTGTCCCACGGGAATTTATTGTTTCTGTCTGTCCAAACAAACTGTAAAGCTGGAAATTTGTCTGAATTATAATAATTGATTGCAGTTCCAAAATAATTGCTCAAATAACTTGGGTCAACATTGACAAATTGTGTGTCAGCCTTATTGAAAAATTCATCGTATTTTTTATTAGTCGATATTATTTATCCTTGTTTTACAAGTTCAGCAACGTCATTGATAAGTGCATATAAATTTTTTGTTGTAAGCCCAAAAGAAATAATTTCCCGGATGCTTAAATGTCTTCCAAAGTCCAATTGAATAAGCAAAAGCTGGTAGATATTCTGTCGCTTCAAGAATAATAACTGTCAAGCCATATTTTTCAATGTTACTTTCAGTTTGGCCGTCATGTCTGCAATTGTGAGTTTGGTCTGTCATACGGTTGCTGCTTACTCTGTCATATGTAGAACAAACTCCCAAGTCCATTTTCTAACTGATTGATTTTCAGATAGCCCAATGCGCCTTTTAGATATATGCTCCACGTATCACATCATAATATATTTTTAATTGACCAAAATTAGTAAAAAAATGGGGCGTCAATACAATGTTGAAATCTTATCTTTTATCAAAATCTTTCCCGGAATTCTGTTCAGGCTTAAAATGATCCTATAAAAATTAAACTCTTCCAAAAGTAGGGAATTTACAAATCCATTACAATATCCTTACACTTTTTCCCAAATTAATTTTCCATTTATCCCTTTGGTGTTCTATACTTCCCAGGGTCTGATCTTCTCTCCCATGGTTCAGAAACGGTTTTATTTGGTGCCGGTGGCTGTTATCTGATGGTTGGTGGTTGGCGTTTCAGGATGTCGCCGGTAAGCCCTTTTGCCAATATGAAGATTAAGAAACTCCTGCATCTGTGTGCCATGTCCGCCATTCAAAACAACCCGGAAATGAAATCATATTTTGAACGAAATGTTACAGAAGGAAAAAATAAAATGAGTGTTATTAACGCTGTAAGAAATAAACTTACTCACCGGGTATTCGCTTTAATAAGAGATGAAAGAAATTATGAGGATAACTATGTTAGGAACTGTGCATAACAACCAAAAATTATAATAAATAATAGTTTGTTTTAATCATAGTAAACTTGAAGCAATATTTTTGTTGTACGTTTATGCTATTATGTGTCTCGCAGGAATTCCGAAATTGTAACAATGGATGTCTCTCCAAATTTGGCCAAGTCTAATAAATCTTTGTCGCCCGTTAATAAATAATTAGCGTTTCCGTCAATCGATAATGAAAGTAAAAAATTGTCTTTCATGTCTCTACAAATTTCAATTTTAGTGTGAACTTTTACAAAGTTTGCATATTCATCTATGGTTTCAGGAATTTCTTCAATGTTAGGAGCGGAAAAAAAACGTCTGAGTTTTGGTCGTCTTGAAACCTCTAAAAATTCATCAAGTAATTCTTGGCTGAATACCAAAATTCCGTGTCATGAAAAAATAATTTTGTCAAGTTTGGTAAAGTCCTTGGTTACAAGAAAGCTTATCCAAAGGTTAGTGTCAATGATTATACTGTTAACTTTATTTTGCATAACGCTTGCTTCGCACCAACTCTACTTCGTTGGTTATTTCGTCAAATGTTGGTGCTGATTTTGCTTTTGAACGTAGCTTTTTCAAAACGGTTGCAAAACCGCTTTTAGAAGTGTCCCGAATGGCAATAAGGTTTAAGTCTGCTAAATCTTTCAAGAGTTTTGCAGCTTTAGGATTAAGTATGTCGACTTGCATTGTGGTCATGTATCAAATGTAATATAAAGTGGTGAATTTTCATTTTATTAGCAATAGAAAGTTATAACGCCGCATGACACACAACTCTGTCATAAGTAGAACAAAATCCCAAGCACATTTTCTAACTGATTGATTTTCAGTATAGCCCAATGCGCCTTTTAAATATATGCTCCACATATCACATCATAATATATTTTTAATCGAGCCAAATTAGAAAAAAAAGAGGCGTTAATACAATGTTGAAATCTTATCTTTTATCAAAATCTTTCCCTGTATACTGTTCAGGCTTAAAATGATTCTATAAAAATTTAACTCTTTCAAAAATAGGGAATTTACAAATCCATTACAGTTTCTTTACACTTTTTTCCCAAATTAATATTCCATTTATCCCTTTGGTGTTCTATACTTCACTTGGTCTGATCTTCTCTCCCATGGTTCACAAACGGTTTTCTCCGGTGCCGGTGGCTGTTATGTTATGGATGGTGGCTGCCGTTTCAGGATGTCGCCGGTGAGCCCTTATGTCAATATGAAGATTAAGAAACTCCTGCATCTGTGTGCCATGTCTGCCAGTCAAAACAACCCGGAAATGAAATCCTATTTTGAACAAAAGGTTACAGAAGGAAAAAATGAAATGATTGTTATTGAAGCTGTAAGAAATAAACTTATTCACTTGGTATTCGCTGTAATAAGAGATGAAAGGAATTATAAGGATAACTATGTTAGGAACTGTGCATAACAACCAAAAATAATAATAAATAATAGTTTGTTTTAACCATAGTAAACTTGCAGCAATATTTTTGGTACATGCCGAATTTATTTATAACTTTTAGTCGTTCGAAGTGCTAATAATTCTGTTGTGTTGAGTAGTTTTTTAAATTCAAATTTTTTGAGCCCATTGTAGAGTACTTTGTCGCCTGTCCACAAGGTAGCTTTCAGAAATTTAGTCAAGGCTACAAAATCTGTATCGTCAATGTCAATTTCTTTTGTGATTTTTTCAGAAGCCAGCCATGTTTCTAATGGAATAATTTCTTCGTTAATGAACTTTAGTTTCGACAGAACTTGTGTATATGACACCTGCAATTGTTCATCTGAAAGTTTTGAATTTTTTTTAAGTCGCTCCTAATGCTTATTAATTTCAAGCCGCATATAACTACAACTGTAAAATTCAAAATGCTTTTCAGAGTTAAATAATAGTTCTCCTATAGTACTGTTGGAATTTAATAGTGTACTGAAAATGAATATTGTTGTCAACAACAATATTCATTTTACAAAGCGTTTTTTGTTATTTGCCCACCAACCATTCTTAACGTCTTTTGACAATGCGTCAACATCAGATTGTTTAGCTTTTGATTTCGCAGTCGCCTCTTTGTATGTTAAATAGTCAACTAAACGTTGAAGTCCGTCTGTGTCAACATAAGATGGAAGTCTGATAATAACTTCTTTGCTTGTTCTTT
>JBBQXO010000019.1:0-51975 GCA_038209595.1 Chitinophagales bacterium | reverse complement strand
AAAATAAATTGCATATAAAATAACGAATAGCCAAGTTGTTAAAGGAATTCATTAGCCAGGGATTGAGCGTTAATGGAATAGCCTTCAAAAAGCTTTTGGATGTTCATGCATTACTGCAGGACACAAAACAGGTCGACTTGTGAAGTATTCCAAATGCTTAGTTGGGTTTCCCCTTGCAACACTTTAGGGATAAGGTGAGTTTTAAAATTCCAAAAAAATAAAAACTGCCTATCGCCTGCCGGTAAAAAGACAGAGCAGACAGGTTCCAAATTCCAAAAAAAATCATTTTCCCTTCACTTTTCTGCTTTCGCATTTCACCTTTCACGTTTATCATTTCACTTTTCACGTTTATCATTTCACCTTTCACGTTTCACTTTTCACTTTTCACGTTTATCATTTCACCTTTCACGTTTCACGTTTCACCTTTCACGTTTATCATTTCACCTTTCACCTTTCACTTTTCACTTTTCTTCTTTCACCTTTCACCTTTCACGTTTCTTCTTTCACCTTTCACCTTTCACGTTTCACCTTTCACCTTTCACTTTTCACCTTTCACTTTTCACTTTTCACCTTTCACTTTTCACCTTTCACCTTTCACTTTTCACCTTTCACCTTTCACCTTTCACGTTTATCATTTCACCTTTCACCTTTCACCTTTCACTTTTCACGTTTCACCTTTCACGTTTCACCTTTCACGTTTATCATTTCACCTTTCACTTTTCACCTTTCACTTTTCACGTTTCACCTTTCACGTTTCACCTTTCACCTTTCACTTTTCACATTTCACCTTTCACTTTTATCATTTCACCTTTCACTTTTCACCTTTCACTTTTCACTTTTCACCTTTCACGTTTCCTTGACTCGTTTCGCAAATAATGACCCAAGGCAAGGGTTCCGTTACCCCAAATCAATACAAAGCCTTGTTTTTTAAAAAACCTTCACTATATTCATATTTGAATAATATGCCTCACAATATTCTCATCACCGGCGCCAACGGCTACATCGGACAACGACTCATTCCCGTTTTGCTGGAAGAAGGGCATATTTTGTATTGTTGCGTACGCGATCGCTCCCGGTTTCAAGAAGAAAATATACATCCGAATATGCGGGTGATTGAAGTGGATTTCCTGAAACCGCTGCCAGATCATCTGATTCCTGAGGAAATTGAAGTAGCCTTTTACCTGATACACTCCATGAGTGCAGGAGGAGATTTTGAAACTCGGGAAGCGGAGACTGCTCGTCATTTTTTAGAAGGACTCATCTCTACCCGCTGCAAGCAAGTCATTTACCTGAGCGGTATTGTAAACGACGATCATTTAAGTCCGCACCTGCGTTCCCGGCACGAAGTAGAAAAAATCCTTTCCTCAGGAAATATCCCACTAACCACCCTGCGGGCAGGGATTATTTTAGGCTCTGGTAGCGCTTCTTTTGAAATTATCCGTGACCTCGTAGAGAAGTTACCCGTGATGATTGCTCCTAAGTGGCTATCCACATTATGCCAGCCGATTGCTGTTCGGAATGTGATTCAATTTTTAATTGGAGTCATTTTGCAGGCGAAATACTTTGACAATAATTACGATATCGGCGGTCCGGATGTACTGAGCTACAAAGAAATGATTTTGAAGTTTGCTGAGGTAAGGGGGTTGAAAAGAAGGATTTTGATCGTCCCCATTATGACGCCTAAGCTTTCTTCGTACTGGCTATATTTTGTAACCTCCACCTCCTACCCTTTGGCGGTAAACCTCGTGCATAGCATGAAGGTTCCTGTGATAGCAAGACCAAATAACCTGGCTGAAGAACATGGTATTGATTTGATCCCTTACAAAAAAGCAATTGAACTCGCCTTCCAGAAAATAGAGCAAAACATGGTCCTGAGCAGTTGGAAGGACGCTTTTGTATCGAGCGATACCCCTTCTGCATGGATGCAACAAGTTGAAGTGCCAGCCTATGGGTGTTTTAAAGACATAAAATGGCGGCCTATTTCGGAGGATGAAATAGGTAATGTAGTAGATAATATCTGGCAGATTGGCGGAAAAAAAGGCTGGTATTATGCCAATTGGCTTTGGAAAATGCGAGGCTTAATGGATAAGTTAGTGGGCGGTGTCGGGCTACGGCGTGGCCGCAGAAGTTCTACTGATATCAAGTCGGGTGATGCCCTTGATTTCTGGCGGGTATTGATTGCTGATAAGTTCGGAAAAAGACTTTTGCTATTTGCAGAAATGAAATTGCCAGGAGAAGCATGGCTAGAGTTTAAAGTGATGAAAAAAGACAATATTCCACACATAAGGCAAATAGCCACCTTTCGGCCAAAGGGTCTTTGGGGAAGGCTTTATTGGTATGCTGTACTTCCTTTCCATTACTTTATTTTTAATGGTATGATTGACAATCTGGTAAAAAAAGAACTGAATTTGCCGACCACTAAATGAATTCAAAAAAATCCCTGACTTTTACCATCTCATGATTCAATATCATCCACAAGAGTGGCTTCGTCCTCTATTTTATTTCCATAAGGCAGACACCTTTCGCAAACTATTTCCGATGCTGATTGGAGTAGGACTATATACTGCCGGCATAGGTTGGCTCGAAATGGAATACCTCAACATCAGCGATAATGCACATATAAAAAACACGACCCTGATGCATAATATCCTGGGTTTTGCTATTTCTATGCTGCTGGTTTTTAGAACAAATACCGCTTACGATCGATGGTGGGAAGGGCGCAAACACTGGGGCGGATTGGTGAATTGCAGCCGCAACATGGCCATCAAGCTATTAGCCATTTTACCAACCGAGGATAAAAAATCTAAAAAATACTTTGCCAAACTCATTGCGCTTTTTGCTAAAGAGCTGAACCTGCATTTATTGAAAGAAAAAACAAGGTTAGGACTTGATCCGGATCCACATCCCGAGATTCCTGACTTTGACCGGAACAGGCATATTCCTATTCAAATCATTACGCTTTTCCAAAAAAAGATGCAACAGCTTTACCGCGACAAGGTGATTACGGGGGATCAATTGATTGTATTAAATCAGGAGAGCCAATCCTTTTTAGATATTTGTGGTGCCTGCGAAAGAATTAAGAACACCCCAATTCCATTTTCCTATAGCACATTCATTAAAAAATTCATTGCGATTTATGTGCTGACCCTGCCTTTTGGTTTTGTGTTTTCGCTTGGCTATATCGCTATTCCTGTAGTTATGTTTATTTTTTATGTACTTGGCAGCCTTGAGGTGATTGCAGAAGAAATAGAGGATCCCTTTGGCGGGGAGGCCAACGATTTGCCGATGGAACAACTGGCCAAAAATATAGCCCAGCAGGTTGAAGATATCCTGCTGGGCTAGTGTTATGTTATCTATATTTTGGCTATGCGTGAAACGTTAAAGGTAAATCGAGGGTATTTGCACGTTGTACGTGTGCCCTTTCACGTTTAACTTCGCACTACTACTATTTTTTTATGTAAAAATGCTGTTGAAACAAATCCTGTTTAATTAAAATCCTCATCTTCCAACTCGTCTGACCCTGTTTCGCCAGAGCCAAAGTTGAGCATACTTCCCATCAGGTCTTTAAACTCAATCCGGCCTTCAATGGTTTTTTTGCTGATAAGCGAATAAGCAGATAAACCATGCAGCACAAACTCCATTAATAGAGCGGTTTCCATTTCGTTTTTAGTAGCATAATGCTTGCTAACCAAAGCATGTAAACCACTAACGGCATACAATGAATCAATTTTCATCCGGTCAGTTGCGTCTATCAGCATATCTACTTTATTACCTGCATCAAACCAGGCAATAATGGACTTGTACGGATTCTCTTCAGCTTTTGCCTGTGCAGAGGCTTTCCCGGTATTTCTTCTTTTTTTGATGGATTCCGGATCGGGGAAATATTCTGCAAACGTAGTACGGATTGACTTATCGACGAGGTTAATGGCCACCTGATAAGGACCTTCCTGTTCACCTTCGTACACCAATTCAATTTTACCGGTAATGGATGGGATAATTCCTGAGAGATCGCTCACCCAAACCATGGTAGATTTTTCCCCATGTAAAATAGCACGACGTTCTGCGGTAGAAACTGCATTTTCGTAGGCACTGATGGTTAGCCTCGCAGAAACGCCACTTTTTTTGTCTACATATTCATTACTTCTTGCCTCAAATGCTACCTGTTCTATCAGGCGCTTTACAAGGTCGCTAAGCAATACTTTGCCTTTCTGTTCCTCCAAAATATTTGCCTCCTGTTCGGTAATGGCCATAGAGGTTTCCACGGTTTTGGGATAGTGGGTCAATATCTGACTTTCAATCCGATCCTTCAGAGGTGTTACAATGCTTCCCCGGTTGGTATAGTCTTCGGGGTTGGCAGTAAATACAAACAATATATCAAGGGGCAAGCGAAGCTTAAATCCACGGATTTGAATATCGCCTTCCTGTAAAATATTAAATAAGGCCACCTGTATTCTTGCCTGCAAATCGGGCAGTTCGTTTATGACAAAGATGCTTCGGTTGCTGCGGGGAATGATACCGTAATGCAGGACCCGCTCATCAGCAAAACTGAGTTTTAGGTTGGCTGCTTTAATGGGATCAATATCACCAATCAAATCGGCTACACTTACATCGGGGGTGGCAAGTTTCTCGCCATATCGCTGCGATCTATGTATCCAATCAATCGGGGTGTCGTCTCCTTTATCAAGCATCAAATCCTTGCCAAACTTACTGATAGGGTGCAATGGATCATCATTGATCTCACTGCCAGAAATCACAGGAATATAGTCGTCAAGCAAATCGATCATCTGACGTGCCATACGTGTTTTTGCTTGTCCACGAAGACCAAGAAACAAAATATTATGCCTGCTGAGCAAGGCCCTTTCCGTATCCGGAATTACAGAATCCTCGTAACCGAGAATACCCGGAAAGGTGATTTCTTTTTGCTTTAATTTCTTAATCAGGTTTTCTCTGATTTCTTCTTTAATTGATTTCGATTGATAGCCGGAAGCTTTTAATTGTCCGACAGTAGCTATGTTGGGATGTGTCATTTTTGAGTTTATATCCGGACAGACTTTTTAATGGGTACTTCCAGATTTTTTACTTTAACGATAATAAAAGAATATAATTAATTGCGGGATGAATACCCGGATTCAAATCAAAACAGAAAAATTGTAATAAAGATCGATTAATACAACGTTTTTCTTTTTCCGTTTTCAAAGTCTTTAAAAATAAAGGCACCGAGCTTATCAAGCGAAGCAAAAAATGCTTTCCCATTATTGGTTTCCGTAAATTCAGTTACAAAACGCTGCAAATAGGGATCACTTGCAATCATAAAAGTAGTAATTGGCACCTTTAATTTTTTGCACTGCGCTGCAAGGTTAAGGCAGCGGGTAAAAATTTTCCGGTCAATCCCAAAACTATTTTTATAATATTTCCCTCCAATTTTAAGGCAGGTAGGCTTCCCGTCGGTTATCATGAAGATCTGTTTATTGGGATTCTTACGCCGGCGTAATAAATCCATCGCCAACTCTAATCCTGCAACGGTGTTGGTATGGTAAGGTCCCACCTGCAAATATGGCAAATCTTTTATTTCAACCGTCCAGGCATCATTGCCAAATACCACAATATCAAGGGTGTCTTTAGGATACCTTGTTGTAATGAGTTCGCTCAATGCCATCGCCACTTTTTTGGCAGGCGTAATGCGATCTTCCCCGTACAAAATCATCGAGTGGCTGATATCAATCATCAGCACCGTACTGGTCTGGGTTTTAAAATCAGTTTCGCGTATTTGCAAATCATCTTCCTGCATCTGGAAATTCTCGATACCATGGTTAATCTGCGCATTGCGAATACTCTCTGTAAAATCAATTTGCTCGAGGGTATCTCCAAAAGTAAAAGGCTTGGTTTCTGGATTGATTTCATCCCCTGCCCCTGGTTTAAAAGTCTGGTGATTGCCTTGTTTGCTCTTTTTTAGTTTCCCGAATATTTCTTCGAGACTTTTTTTGCGGATACCCTGTTCTGTTTTTGGAGTAATGCTTATTTCCCCATTTTCCTTCTTTTCATCGAGATATCCCTTTTGCTTGAGATCCTCAATAAAATCTCCCATACCATACTCACTATCTGTAAGTTGATATTTTTTATCCAGCTCATTCATCCACGACAATGCTTCGGAAGCATCTCCGTTGGTATGGGTAAGCATTTGCATCAAAAGATCGAGCAATTGCTCGAATTTCGATTTACCCCCTGCATTGGGGTCATATTTTAAAAATCTATGTCCTAACATGATATGAAGTTATGAAAGCTATGGAGAATGTTATCCATCATTAGTGTATTCATAACATAACGGAAAGAGTCGGGCAATTGTTGAGACAAAAAAAGGTTCCTCCTTTACCACAAAAAAGTCCTTTTCGTAAACGTAGTATAGAACCTCTTAAAAATAAAGCAACCTGAAAAGGTATTTGTGATGCACTTCAGGATCGTTTATCTTGCATATATGGCATCTGAATATCATCCTACGAATAGCAGGGCAAAAGGCTGGATTATGGTTTTTTTACAATTTTTCGCACTTTTGATACTCCTTGGCTGGCCACCTCACATGCCCCAATCTTTAGTTGGGATCATTCTGTTTTGCTTTGGTTTTCTGCTATTGGCTTACGCTGTTTTTTCCATGAGCCGGAATAGCTGGTCGGTTCACCCTACACCAAATAACAATGGAGCGCTTACCCAAAGAGGACCCTATAGGTTCATCCGGCATCCTATGTACACGGCTGTGCTTTTTGTAGGGCTTGGATTATTGATATCACAACCCACAAAGCTCAAGATAGCAGCATGGGCACTGTTACTGATTGTTTTCTACTTTAAAATTATGCTTGAAGAAAGCATGTTGAGTAGCAAGTACCCGGACTATCTGTTCTATCAGCAAAGAACGCATCGATTGATACCTCGTATATGGTAAAAAAAACCGGCATCTTTTGAGAGATACCGGTTTTTAAAAGTAATAAATATTAATCCTCTTATTGTTGCGGCGCAATGATAGCAGGCGCTTCAGGATTGTTAGGTTTAAACATCTCCTCCATTTGGCCCATCATTTGCAACAGCATTTGAGCACGCTGCATTTCATAAGCAAGCCCAGCCTGTCTTCTTTCATTGAGGGAGGCATAATAATCCATTTGCTCCTGCAGATCTTTTTTAAGACCCGTTCCAATTTTTTTCACTAAGGCATCATCCGATGACCGGTAAGCAGCTTCGAGCAGCATGATGCTGGCCTGATTGTGCATATTGTATCGGCTTACTAAACCATAAGGCATATTTTGTTGCAGCATCCCTGCATCTACTTTTTGAAGTAATTTTTGAGCACTGTCTTTTTTACCTTCAGAAGCCATTTCTACAGCTACATCGGCATAGGCCTGACGGATATTGTTCAGATGTCTTCTGTTTTCTTCATCAAAATAGACACCTACTTTGTCCGCATTTCCAAACCGGAATTCTTTTGTGAGTTTTTCATAAGCCCATGGACCATTTACCCGGCTGCCACGCACAGGTACAAAGCGGTAGGCCATTCCATCCCTACGGAGGTAATCCTGAAATCCAAGTCCCTCAAATTGCGAA
Source organism: Chitinophagales bacterium (assembly GCA_038209595.1). GTDB lineage: Bacteria > Bacteroidota > Bacteroidia > Chitinophagales > Chitinophagaceae > Phnomibacter. The sequence continues at coordinate 44,388 of JBBQXO010000019.1, read as the reverse complement.
GTAAAATAAATGGGACGATCCCATTTGCTGGCTGCCATAACAGCAAGTACAGCCAGATCATTTTTCAAGAGATAACCACGGTCAAACTGAAAACGAACGGTATCCACAGAAGGCATATCTGCTGCATTCACCACTCCTTTTTTGAGCATCTCCTCTTTATCTACAGGAATATAAAACTGATTGGTAGGCAACAATGGCAGGAATTCTCCCTGACCATTAAACATACGTCCCATATCACTTGAACCCACCCAATCTTTTAAGGCAGTGTAAAGATCCATAGATCCGGGAACCCGCTTGTCCACCACGGCATAATTCATCTTTTCGCCTTCTATCTGGTTTTTACTCCAGATAACATCAATCGGGTCACTTTCATTTACTTTATATCTTAACTGATTAATATACCAGTCAATACCTAAAAGGCTATAATTAATTACCCGTATATCTTTACGGATGCCTTGTACTTCCTGAGCATACCAAAGTGGATAGGTATCATTATCCCCAAAGGTGAAAAGAATGGCATTGGGCGCACAGCTTTCGAGGTAATTCTTTGCCAGATCTGGCGCTGTCAACTTATTACTACGATCGTGGTCATCCCACTCCTGCACCGCCATCCAGCCCGGAACGGCCAAAAGGGCTATCAAAATAGCTGCCGGAATCATGGCAGAATCATTTTTAACGGCTTTCAAACCAAATACCAACCCTGCAATAACTGCCGTACTAAATGCACCCAACAATACCCATCCCAAAAACTGGTTAAAATCGCCCCTTGAAGCTATAGAAGCAGTGGTAGCTGCAACGAAATAAACAATTCCGCTGCCTATCAGAATCTTTTGCAGCATGGAAGTGGTCTTTTCCCGGGCAAGATGTACCAGTGCCGGAATAGACAATCCTATCCAAACGGCAAAGGCATAAAAACTTCCTACAAAGGCGTAATCCCGTTCACGGGGTTGATTACCTGCCTGATTGAGGTAGATTACAATGGCAAAACCGGTGAAGAAGAATAAAAGAAAATTAACCAGGAAATCATTCCGATGTTTCTGGTAATGGAAAAATAAACCCAGCAAACCGAGAATAAGCGGCAAGGCAAATAGTGTGTTATTCGCTTTGTTTTCGCGGATAGTTTCTGGTAATTTACTTTGGTCGCCGTACATGGTATTGTCTACAAAAGGCAAACCAGAGCGCCAGTTACCATCACGTACATTCCAGGGCTGAACCCCCTGAACATCGTTTTGCTTGCCACCAAAATTCCACATGAAATAGCGGATATACATCCAGTAATTCTGGTATCCTATGAAGAACTTGAGGTTGTCTGCAAAAGTTGGTCTTCTCTCGTAGGGACCGGTTTCAGGATCTACTGCTTTTGGATCATTTGATTTACCAATATTCAAAAATTCAGCGTAGTAATCAGCATGCTGCTGATCGTTGCTGCGATCCCATACCCGAGGAAAAAGCATTTGATCTGCCGGAGGGAATACTTCCTTTATATCCTTTCCAATTTCAACATATTTATCATCGGACTTCTGATAGCGGGTAGCCCCTTCTTCCCTTTCGGTGTTGCGGCTTTGGGCTGTAAAAACCTGTCCGTACACCAAGGGGAAATCACCATACTGTTCCCGGCCAAGATATCCCACCAAACTCATGGGATTGTCAACATTGTACATATCCACCACGGGATCGGCACTACTGCGTACCATGGTGGTGAGGTAACTGCTGTACCCTATGAGCATAAAGGAAAAACACCAAAGGCCAAGACGAAGAAAATACCAACCCTTTTTGCTGGCAATACGAAGACCAACGAAAATAAGAATAGATAACAGTACAAAAAAGAAGGTAAACCCGCTAAAGAAAGGCAGGTTAAAACTATTCACAAACGCAATATCAAATTTGCCTGCAAAAGTTATTGAGGACTGAATTACGAACTTTTGTACAATACCTGTGATGGCACAACCAATAATAAAAGCATAAAAAGTACCCCATTTGGTTACTTCATAGCGCTTAAAATAGTAAATCATTACGATGGCAGGTATTGTAAGGAGGTTTAAAAGGTGCACCCCAATACTTAAGCCCATCATAAAAAAGATGAATACAATCCAGCGATCCGCATTGAAATGGCCCTTATCAGAGGCATCTGTCCTGCTATCCGTATCCACCTGATGCTCCCACTTGAGCATTGCCCAAAAAACAAGCGCAGTAAAAAAAGAACTCAGGGCGTACACTTCGCCTTCAACCGCACTATACCAGAAAGAATCACTGAAAGTATAGGCAAGCGCGCCTACAATACCAGCACCCATAATGGTTTGCACCTGACTGCGGGTCATGGTGGTAACATCATTATTTACCATCTTACGGGCAAAGTGGGTGATGGTCCAGAACAAAAATAAAATAGTGAAACTACTTGCAAGCGCACTCATTATATTGACTGCTTTGGCTGCGGTTTCAGGGTTGTCGCCAAACATGATTACGAAAAATCGACCCAAGATCACAAAAAGCGGCGCTCCCGGCGGGTGCGGTATTTGTAACTTGAAACAACTCGCTACAAACTCACCACAATCCCACAAACTGCCGTTCTTTTCGGCAGTGAGGATGTAAACAGAGGTAGCAATAAGAAACACGACCCACCCTACGATGTTATTTATCTTCTTAAATTGCATAAGATATTGATTTTCAATACACTTTATATTTTTTCAGGCTTTGACCCTTTTAAAGTGGTGGCGAATATAAACAAGTGGGTTTAAATACCGTAACCCCATCTTGTAAACGTTTAAACAATATTGAAAGAAAAGTCAGACAAATCAGCTTTTTTTAGGTCTCTCAGACCCCCTATGTTCCTGTTAGTGTGCCTATAAAAATCAATTTAAGGACAATCACAAGGCCATTCTTTCCCAATATCGATGACGGTTACCACAGTCACTTCGTTTTTACAAGGCGCAAAAATGATCCGCACTCTTTGTTTATCACGGGTCATTCCTTCCACAGCATATTTCTTTTTACAATCGGGCCGGTCGCCAATATCGCTTTTACTGTAGTTTATTTTTCCATTTTCAAGAATATCTTCTACCTCGGAAGCATCTATTTTGCGGCAATCCATGCGGCAACGGGCATGTTTGCTGTAATTGATTCTGGAAGGATTGCGGTTGAGGCCCCGTACTTCCTTTTGGGATTGAACCGTCTCCCGGGTTTTTGTTTCTGTTTCCGTGTTTTGGCATTGCTTTACAAAAAATAAGGCGATCAGGAGGCCAATAATGACCACCACCGGGGACCATCTTTTGAAATTGTTATTTTGCATGAAGATTATTTACGGTGCTAAAATAGCTTTAAGTAATTTAATTACCTTTGCCGCCGCATGATGGTACAGGAAAATAAAAAATCAGTAGCTTTTCACACATTAGGCTGCAAGCTCAACTTTAGCGAGACGAGCACCCTGAGCCGCATGATGGAAGCTGAAGGTTTCGAAAAAAGAGCTTTTACTGATCCCGCGGACGTATATGTAATAAATACTTGCTCTGTGACCGATAATGCAGATAAGGAGTGCCGGATGCTGGTAAGACGCATCCAAAGACGAGCACCCGAAAGCCTTGTGGTGATTACCGGTTGCTACGCACAACTTAAACCTAAAGAAATTGCCGAAATACCCGGCGTTAACCTCGTACTCGGCGCCGCAGAAAAATTTAACCTTGCCAAACATATCGGCGACCTGAGCAAAGGGGATAGTACCAAAATTTCAAGTTGCGATATTGAAGATGTGGCAGGCTTTGTAAGCAGTTGGAGTCAGGGCGACCGTACCCGCACCTTTTTAAAAGTGCAGGATGGCTGCGATTACAACTGCAGCTTCTGTACCATTCCAATGGCGCGGGGCAAAAGCCGTAGCGATTCTGTAGCCAATGTGGTAAAAAATGTGGAGCAACTTGCTCAGGAAGGCGTTAAAGAAATTGTACTGACCGGGGTAAATCTTGGTGATTTCCGGGAACCCGGCAGCGATGCCGATTTTTATTCGCTGGTGCAGCAGCTTGACAAAATAGAAGGCATTGAACGTTACAGGATCTCTTCAATAGAACCCAATTTGCTCACAGACGAAATCATTGATTTTGTAGCGCAGAGCCGGGCTTTTATGCCGCATTTCCATATTCCTTTGCAGAGTGGCAGCAACAAAATTCTGGGATTGATGCGAAGACGTTATCGCAGGGAATTATATGTGCAACGTGTAGAAAGGATCAAAGAGAAAATGCCTCATTGTGCCATTGGTGCAGATATAATTGTTGGTTTCCCAAGCGAATCGGATGAAGACTTTATAGAAACTCATCGCTTTTTGCATGACTTGGATATCAGCTACCTACATGTATTTACTTATAGCGAACGCGATGCAACCAAAGCCCTTGAAATTAAACCGGTTGTAGCTGTTCCTGTGCGGCAGGAACGTAACAAAATATTGCGCAATCTCAGTTACTTGAAGCTGCAGTATTTTACCCAACAAAATGAAGGCAGCACAAGACCTGTATTGTTTGAAGACCATGAAAAAAATGGAATGATGGAAGGTTATACAGACAATTATCTTCGGATACAAACCCCCTACCGGTCTGAGTTTGCCAATAAAATTATTGACTGGAAAATTTAAAAAAACATCATTGCCTGCATAAGCCGGATTCTGTACATCCACCGAAGCGAATGGCTATCATTTATCTGCGACAAACATTGCTGTTTGCCTGTTTCTGTCTACCCCGGCGCCCGATAGCCGAAGCTATACAAAAGCGAGCCGCTTTTAAGCACGCCTGTATGTGACATTTCAGCATCCAAGGTTTACCCCCAACCTTTGTTACCAAAGATTGCCGTGCGCTCTTACCGCACATTTTCACCCTTACCTTGTTTGCAAACTTTGCAGCCTGAAAACAAGGCGGTAATTCTCTGTGGCACTTTCTGTTGCTTGCTTTACGCAAACCCCCGGCCGTTAGCCGGTGAATTACTCTGTGCTGTCCGGACTTTCCTCCCCTGCCATGTGGCAAAGGCGATAGCCTTCGGCAATGATGTGAGGCAAAACTAATGCGTTATGGTGGGTATTGCATAAAAAAATCAACGAACGCCGAACCAAAATCCTTTACGATATATCAAAAAATATTTCAGTAGCGCCATTGCCATACCAGGGATGGTAATGCTGGCTGAAACTTTTTACAAAATCCTTGAATCTCAATATCTCATGTACCTCATTGCGCAAAGTGCCTTTGCCAACGCCATGAATCACCCACGCTTGCGACAGGTAATGCTGCTGTGCTTTGTCGAGCCATCTTTCAAAAGCACGCAACTGTATATCTAATATTTCGCCGGCAGGCATTCCCTCAAAATCCTCTTCCAGTTTTTCAATGTGTAAGTCAATTACAGAAGGAGGAGCCTGCGATTCTTTTTGTACTTTTTGCGGTTTTACTTTAAACCCGGCAGCTTGCAGTTTATTCAATGGGCTTACTTCCGGAACGGGAGGGGCGTCCTCTATTTGTTTTTGTGGGTAAGATTCCATCAACATTATATCAAGGAACCCGGCACCAGATTCTTTCAGATTTTCAATCTGTTTGAAAAGTTGTTTGCCTTTGGGTTTGTAAGAAACCTCAAAATATTCCATACGTTTCTTATCGTGCGACAACAGGCTGAATTCAAAATCAAATGAAGGACCATCATTTATATTCTCAAAAGGAATATCCATGAGGTAAAACTCCTTTAGTGCATAGATTTCGCTATTGAGTTCTGTATCTACATTTCCCTTAAACCGTAATGAAAAATGAAAAGCAAAGCCATCATCTGTTTGGTTAACCAGATAGATTTTGAACCCTTCTACTACATCATCCTCAAAAACATCTTTGCTAAAAACCGGGAATAATAAAAGCCAAACGCCTTCTTTTACTGCATATTTAGGAGCAGGTTTTTCCCGCTTTACATCTTCAATATACTTTTTGGGTAATTTAGGAGGCCCTGCGGGTTTTTCCTTTTTAAACATTTTATAGTACGGAAAATCAAGTTGATCGGTGTAAGCAGGAAATTTCACCCCACGTACATTCACCAAAACCATTTTCTCACCCAGAATTTCCTCAACAACCCCATCCTCATTGCTATGTTTGACAACCACAGCATCCCCTTTTTCAAATTTCATAATGCAAAATAACGAAATAAGTCAGGGCTTTCCTTCTTAGCTTTCAGCCAATTTAGATTTACGGTAGCCATATAGAAAATAAAGGACCAGTCCAAAACCCATCCAGATAAAAAACCATAGCCAGCTTATGGGTGGAATTTCAATCATCAGGTACAGGCAACAGAGTGCTCCGAGTACCGGAATAGAGGAATATTTTTTAATAAATGAGAAAATAGCAGTGAGTGAAGCTATTAATACAAAAACAAGAAATAGTATTTCATGATAATTTTCGCTGCCCATATTGTTAAATGCATCTTGAATGCGTGTTCTGGCCAAATAGATAAACAAACCGGTAAGAGCCGGTATTAAAAATTGGCCATTTATATAAGGCAAATGGAAACGTCCACTTACCGCACTGATTCGTGGCAATGCAAGCACCCCGGCACATACCAGTACAAAGGCAAAAAGCGTGCCGATGCTGGTAAGATCGGTAACCAGGCTACTGGGTAAAAACAAGGTAGGAATGCCAACCAAAAAACCTGTAATAACTGTGGCAAAGGCAGGCGTCTGATACTTTTTATGAATTCGCCCAAAGGCTTTAGGCAACAAACCATCCCGGCTCATGCTCATCCATATGCGGGGTTGACCCAATTGAAAAACCAATAAAACACTTGTAGTAGCTACTACGGCACTAATAGAAATAATGTATCCTATCCAGTTAAGCCCCAACCGGTTGAATACAAAAGCCAATGGATCATCCACATCAAGTTCCGTATAATTGACCATCCCGGTAAGTACCAGCGAAATCAAAATGTACAAAACGGTACAAATCAATAGGGAATAAATCATGCCACGGGGCAAATCCCGTTGTGGATTCTTGCATTCTTCGGCCGTGGTACTGATAGCATCAAAACCGATATAAGCATAAAACACCGCGCTTACCCCTGCCAGAACACCTGTAAAACCATTAGGTAAAAAGGGATGCCAGTTATTGGTATCCACATAAAAAAAACCAAGGAAAATAACCATCAGGATGACCGCTATCTTAAAGATTACCATAAAATTGGCGCTCTTTTTGCTTTCTTTCATACCTATGTAAGCCAGCACAGTAACAAAAATAACGATGGCGAAAGCCGGCAGGTTTAAAAACAATTTCGAACCAAAAAGAATGGGGGTTTTGTCGTAGCCCTCTAAAACAGCCAACAGATTTTCCGGAACGGTTTTACCTGCTGCCACCAATGCGGTGGCTGCTTCGAAGGCATCATGTGCAGCCGTGCCATTGATGGTCATCCAATAAGGCAAATGGATTCCCAACCCAATCAAAAGGTTATTGAAATAACTGCTCCAACTGATGGCTACCACAATATTACCAATAGCATATTCCAGAATAAGTGCCCACCCTATAATCCAGGCAATCAATTCGCCAAAACTTACATATGCATAGGTATAAGCACTTCCGCTGATAGGCACCCTGCTGGCAAACTCAGCATAACAAAGCGCACTGAATCCGCAGGTGACAGCCGTAATAACAAAGAGGATAGAAATACCCGGACCACCATCACTTGCCGCAGAACCAATTGTGGAAAAAATACCCGCCCCGACTACAGCAGCAATCCCCATAAAAGTAAGATCCCTTACGGTAAGTACTTTGTCCATCTTATGACCGGCATCATCGTGCCCAGCCTCTGAAGACATATCTGCAATGCTTTTTTTACGAAATAAAGACATGTTTTATATCTTATGATTGAAATGAATGTTTAATAAAATCAGTTGTATGCCTTGCATAGTCCCAATAAACCGGGCAAAATAGTTGAATTTACGCAAAGCTTTCTTCCTTTTTCTTATTAATTCATTGATTTTTTTATTTTGTGGACTTAATCCTGCCAGGTCGGAATATTTAAATTTTCCAAAATCCACACTTTGGCAGATAATTTGCTATAAGGTGGCCTGCAATCTTTAGGTTTGCAGTAAAAAAAAGAAACAATCATGGCAGAATGGTTTAATCAATGGTTTGATTCACCGTATTACCACGAATTATATTTCAACCGGGATCAGCAGGAAGCCACCGCTTTTATTGAAGCGTTGGTGAAGCATCTTAAGCCTCCTGCCGAAAGCCGTATGCTAGATGTTGCCTGTGGGCGTGGCCGGCATAGCATGACACTAGCAGAAGGAGCATTTCATGTAACCGGTATTGACCTTTCGTACCAATCCATAATAGCGGCAAAAGCTGCCGAGCAGGAAAACCTCGAGTTTTTTCAGCATGACATGCGGCTACCTTTCCGTATTAATTACTACGATTATGCTTTTAACTTTTTTACCAGTTTCGGCTACTTTCGAACCCGTCGTGAACATGATGCCGCCATCCGAACCATTGCAAGATCGTTGCATTTAGATGGTATTCTTGTCATTGATTATCTGAATACCCATTACTCTGAAGCTCATCTTGTTCATGAAACAGATGTAACCTCAGGCGCTTTTAATTTTCATATTACCAAATGGATGGATGAAACCCATTTCTATAAAAAAATAGAAGTGGAACACGACCAATTTACAGTACCACATATTTACACAGAGAAAGTCTCCAAATTTTCACTGGGAGATTTTACGGAAATGCTTGCCTTTCAAGGTATGCAGATACAAGAAGTATTTGGGGATTATCAATTCGGCCCTTACCATGTGCGCAAGCAGCCCCGAATGATTATGATTGCAAAAAAAATAAAACCGGAATAAATTGTTTTCCTTTTCTACCAAATTAAGGGTGCACTATGCACTAACCGATCAGATGGGTGTAGTTTACCATGGGCATTATGCTCAATTTTTTGAAATTGCCCGTACCGAGTCCATCAGGAGTCTGGGGTTTTCCTATAAAGAATTAGAATCAATGGGCATTATGCTACCCGTTACGGATATGCATACCCGTTTTCTTCGTCCCATCCGTTACGATGACCTGATAACGGTAACGGTGACGCTGCGGGAATTACCACTTCAACATAAAATAATTTACTATGGAGAAATCCATAATGAAGCCGGTGAGATCACAACTTCCGGAACGGTTACGCTCTACTTTGTAGATGTAAAAACCATGAAAAAGGTAGCAGTACCAGAGAAAATGCTTGAAAAACTGAAACCTTTTTATCCAGCATCAGCGTAATGGTGAAATACAGTGGAATCAAGGCGCAGGATATTCTGCGTTGATATCGGCGGCCTGCACAATATCGAAAATAAAGGCAGCTGCCAAACGCGAGGTCCTGTTGTCTGTATCCAAAGAAGGATTTACCTCGGCAATATCGATAGCAGCTACTTTTCCACTCAACACCACATGGCGCAAAAGTCTTTTAAACATAGCATTTGGAGAAATGCCATTGTAGCCAGCTGCACTTACTCCCGGGGCATAAGGTGCTGCAAAAACATCCATATCTATGGAAAGATGCAATACATCAGATTGTGCAATGATACCATTAATGGTATGCAGTATTTTTTCGAGCTGATCACCTGTAAAATGCTCTGCCAGAAAATAGGGGGCTCCCATTTCGATGGCCAACTCGAATAATCTTCGGGTATTGCTGTACTGCTGAATACCTAACACCAGGTAATGAAAAGGAATATCCGCGTTTTTACAATCGTTTTGCACCTGCCATACCCAGGATCCGGAATGGGCAGGTTCTTCCGGGCGAATGGCCCTCAAATCAAAATGAGCATCAAAATTAATAATGCCATACTCCTGACCTTCCTTTTTTGGCTTTAGCGATTGAAAAGTACCATAAGAAAGCTCTTGCCCACCCCCCAAAACGATGGGCAAATAGCCGGCCTTGATTATTTCCCCTAGTTTTTGGCTGAGTAAAACCTGTGCATTTTCCAAATCGCCATCCTTACAATAAACATCGCCGGCATCTACCATACGTATATGGTCGGCCACCACAGGAAAATGTCCACAATACTTACGAATGGTTTGCGGGCCATCGCCTGCGCCAACCCTTCCATTATTTCTGCGGATCCCTTCATCGCAACAAAAACCAATCATAGCAATTCCCTGCTGTCCCTTTTCTAAGGCAGGCAATCCGGGTGGTTCTGCCAGTTCTATTATCTGATGCCAACGGAGTAAATCGGGGTCGGTGCCATCTATTCTTCCCGACCAGACCTCGGGTGCTGTTTTTTGGTAGGTTGCCATGATGGTATAAAATTAGACAATTATAAATAAAAACGCAAAGACGTGTTTTGAAAAACTCCAAAGTATCTCAATACATACAGGATTTTTTATTTTGTGAAAATATACGGATACAATATCCTGCTTTAAGGGGATAAATACCAGTATAATATCGTATAATTTAATTCCCATAAATATCAAAAATCGTCCAATTCAAGTTACATTTTACGTCCGTCCACCGATTTGCAAAATTTGGAAAGTCATTTTAGAAACTTAACCCCAGCCAATATGAAGCAGTGTTGATAACTTACCATCGCTGCCTCTTTGAAGTGAGTTTCTATCATACTTTCCATTTTGATAGCTATCTGTAGCATTTAAAATAAAATTATTATTATCCTTGGGAGCAAGTTTTTCCCTGTTTACGAAGATGGCATGTTCGATAATCCCGAAATTGCAATCCTCTAAACTATCTAATACGCTGTATACATATTATGCAGTTAGCTATTTTAGTCCCAGTAATTATTTAAACCGAGAGTGTTCTATCCACGAAGCAACTCTTGTAATGCGTCCTTTAGATGCGTTCTTTACATATTAAATGTGCAATCAATACAGCAAAAATTAGCTTATGACTTTTTCCGAGTAAGTAGTTCATATCGAATTTCAATGCATCCTTATGTAATGGACCTACCTCAGGATACTGCTTTGTGTTTGAGCTTCAATTTTATTAAAATCGACTTTTGTATAGCAGGACCATTTTCTTCCTTTTCAATATGTTCTAGTGCCCTTTGCATGACCTTGCCATCAACCCGATACGATTCAACCTTTGAAAGGTAAATGGAATTGTGCTTTTATATTTTGCGGATAAATACCATTTGAAGTAAATATTTTATACATAATAAGCATATTACTTCCTAAGAAAATGTTGTAGCAACAAATTTTTCAACCTATATTGAGGATGTAGTGCATAAAAATCTGCCTTGGTTCAGGTAACTAAAATGAAATAGAAAAATACGATGAAAAAGATATTATTTATATTGGTGTATTTGTATTCTATAAGTTGCTTTGCACAAAAAGACAGTACAAAGAATCCATTAAAAATAAGTGGATACCTTGAAACCTATTATGTGTATGACTTTAGCAATCCAGCTGATCACAACCGTCCAGATTTTCTTTATTCGTTCAATCGCCATAATGAAGTAAATCTAAATTTCGGATATATTCAGGCAGCATATGACAAAGACAAAGTGCGCGGAAAATTAGCTTTGATGACGGGAACTTACGCCAATGCAAATCTTGCCGCCGAACCAGGAGTACTGAAAAATATTTTTGAAGCCAACGCAGGTGTAAGGATTTCCAAAACAAAAAACCTTTGGATAGATGCAGGAATTTTTGACTCGCACATTGGTTTTGAGAGTGCAATTGGTGCAAATTGCTGGAATATGACACGCAGTCTTATGGCTGAAAATTCGCCATACTACCAGTCAGGAGCCAAAATTTCTTTCACGAGTAAAAACGAAAAATGGTTTTTAAGTGGCTTAGTTTTGAACGGCTGGCAACGGATACAACGAGTACAAGGGAACCAAACGCCTGCTTTTGGTCATCAACTCACCTGGACACCTAAAGATAAAATAACGCTCAATAGCAGTTCATTCATTGGAAGTGATACTCCCGATAGTACAAGAAAAATGCGATATTTTCACAACTTATACGGCCAATTTCAATGTTCTCAAAATTTCGGCTTAATCGCCGGCTTTGATCTTGGAGCCGAACAGAAAACAAAAGGCAGCAGTAGTTACAATGTTTGGTACTGCCCTACATTGATTGCTCGCTATGCACCTACTCAAAAATTAGCATTTGCAGCAAGGGCCGAGTATTATTCCGATAAAAAGGAAGTTATTGTTTCCACAAAAACCCCCAACGGCTTTCAAACTTTTGGTTATTCTTTAAATATGGATATACAGGTAACAGAAAATGTTCTTTGGCGATTAGAAGGCCGTACTTTTAACAGTAGAAAAGATAATATATTCCTTAATAGAAATCAAAATCCTGTTGGCAACAACTACTTCTTTGGAACATCCTTGAGCATCGTTTTTCACTAATTATATACAATTTTTTTCCCACCCTGAAAAATAGTGATAGTGTTTAAAAATTGTATGTAAGTACCATAAGGGCGGCAGCCGGTAAGAAATTACTCCACAATACAAAGACAAAATTTTCAATCGCTATTTTCGTGTTTCCGGAACAAAAAAAGAAGGTAAAAACCTTGGGCTTACTATTAGCAAAGCCTTTATGAAAGCTCAGGACGGCCTGATAAAAATGGAAAGTGAAATTGGCGCAGGTAGTACCTTCACTATAACTTTAAATAAAATAACTTAACGAACCATATTTCACAACCATACCGATCCCTTTTAAATAAAACCAATTCCTGCAATTGTTACGGCTTTATTGCTGTAATGTTACCCTTAATTCAATCCTTAAGCAATTAATTTAGTCTTTAAGAAAACAGAAGCCTGTTTAGAAAATCATCAAAGGCACTTCCTACCCGGATTTATGATTAAAAAAACGGATAAGATATCCCCTTTCAGGGGATTGGCAACGAGTGCTATTCTGTATAATTTTAACTACAATAAAAACATCCAAATCATGGAACCTTTTGCATTCATGCACCACTTCTTATAAAAGGGAGTTCGCTTTCATGGAATTTCAATGGTGGTCCTTTAGCTGAATTGCCATACAGTAAGCGGACAAAATGTAGGCATTGGAACCAACAATCCGACCGGCCCATTGAGTTTCTCCAGTATTTCTGGCAATAAAATTGTGCTTTGGGGGGATGGGGCTCAAACCCATGGTATTGGAGTACAGAGCGGAAGACTCCAGATATATGCCAATCAGCCTCTGGACTTTATTAGTTTTGGTACAGGCAGAAGTGAGGCTTTCAATGAAAGAATGCGGATAATCAATTCGGGTGCTGACGCCTTGCAATTAAATGGGGGAATTATTTTACGAAATGGCACCAATTCCCTCGACCGTGGCGCAGGCGCAGGCATCTGGCTAAACAGATCAGATAATACAGGGGTTTTAGCATTTATTGGTACCCAAAACAAATAAAATATCGGCTTTTTTGGAGGGCTAACCGGCTGGGGATTCACTTACAATGCCCTGAATGGACAGGTGGGTATTGGCAACAATTTCCCAAATGCTCCGCTTGCTTTCGCAGCGAGTCTTGGAAAAAAAATTACGCTATATCCCGGTACATTGGGCGATGCCGGGTTCGGAATGAGCGGGAATACATTACAAATTTCTTCAGATAACCCGAATGCGGATATTGCATTGGGTAGCGATGCGGCTGGCAATTTTATTGAACGGTTTGCCTTTAAGCCTACAGGCGCATAGGCAGTTCAGGGCAATGAAGGCACCCTGAGACAGGTACTGACAAGTAATGGTGGCGGAACGGGGGTAAGCTGGAAAACGACACCCGGATATGTACATTATGCACAGCAATCAGGCAACTCTGCAGATCTCACAAGCAATTCAGTAAGCGAGATAAATGTACCCGGATTGGTAGCTGAATTCACGTTGCCCGCAACAGCAAGAGTCATTATTCAGTTTTCATTAACTTTAAACAACAGGGGCTGTTTCGGTTGCGGGGAGCGTCGCACCTTTGTTAACTTAAAGCAGAATGTGGTGGGTGGTAGCAATATTATTGCAGGCATCCCGGCATATACCCCAAACAACGAATTGATTAATCTGCCTTCGGGGATTATCGTTTTAAACCTTGGAGCAGGAACCTATTCCTATAAAATTACGCTTCAAAAAAGGGTGTATGGAACCGCTACTGTTTATAATGGTAACAATAACCAAACACAAAACAATATTACCTGACAGATCTTTCCTCAATAATCAAATAGAATTTGTAATCAGGTTTCTTCGTCAAAATACACTTTGTAGAAATGCTTGCCAACGGTTTCATCGAAACCACGTTCGAGGAGGTCTCGTCTGCCATGGATATAGATATGGAAATTGCGGTCGAGCTTGAGCACACTTTTATACAACCGTTGCTGTTTTTTTACAGCCGCAAGGTTGATGTCAAATGATTCCTCCATAGGCATATTATTGCCTTTTGCATATTGATCGGTAAATTGCATAAACTGATCCACCATTTCTGGATAGTGAATCACTTCCTCCGTAAATTCTTTCAGGTTAAATTGCTCTTTCTCTTTAAAATATTCCATGCTCCGTTGCATCAGATCAATCTGCTGCCCCTTGGTCACATCAAAATGTCCGGGCATTTCCTGTGTGGCAAATTGTTTGCAGATGGTAAGGTAGTCATGTGTATGCCGGTAATCGTTTGCAAGTGGACTTACCTGTAAAAAATCGTTGACCCAATACTGTGCATCTTGCGCTTTATTGGTATTATCCACCACACAAACCCTGTACCCTTCTGTAGATTGACTTTTAAATATAAGGCAGCCCTTGTCGAGCTTATTGATGTTGACACCGTCTTCACTTACTACCTCAAAACTGCTTCCATGCTCAAATACCTTCAGGAAAGTTTCTTTGGTTTCACTCTTAAAAATTCCAATAGCTGTCACAAAGTCATTTTCAAAAGGGACCTCGTGAATTAAAGCTACATACAATTCACCTTCTTTTACCCTAACGTGCGTGCTTTTGCTATAAAGATATCGAGCCAGCAATTGGCTTGATTCAGTAAAGGATCCGGGATCTGAAAAAATTTTGTGGCAATAAGAATATGCTTCGTTCAGGTTCACATCATTCAAATGAGAAAAATGAAAGAGCTCCTGCTCATTAAAAGGATGCAAAAAATAGCGGCCTAACAATTGACAAACCAATTCATCATTCAACGTTAGTGGGTTTGCACTCAATTTTAATTGCTCTCCACGGGTAGGGTTGCCTACCTTATGTACAATTACCTGCTCCAGTTTTACACTTTCTATTCCCGTCATAATGAAGGCAAAAATACCCGGCTATCCTAATTAAAAAAATTACTTCCTTCTGTGTTTTTGATTTTTTGGAATCGGCGCCTTATTTGAAGGCTTTTTACCGGATCGTCCTGAGTTATTTTTCCTGCGACCTTGTGGCATTATATTTCCATCCGGAGAAACCCAATCAAAATCTATCTGCCGTTTTTCGAGGTTGGCAGAAACCACCTTGATTTTAACCGTATCGCCCATTCGGAAACTATGGCCACTCCGGTATCCCACCAGAGCATAATCGCTTTGGATCAAACGGTAATCATCATAATAGTTCAAATCTTTTACACTTACCAATCCCTCGCATTTGTGCAATACTGTTTCTGCCCAAAACCCAAAAGTGGAAACGCCACTTATCACGGCGTCAAATTCTTCGCCAATAAACCCAAGCATGTATTCTACCTGCTTGTATTTGTTAGCTGCTCTTTCACTGTCCATAGCTGCCCGCTCCCGCTCACTGCTATGTTTACATTTCTCCTCCAGCTTTTTGTCTACCTTGGGTTTTCCGTCAATCACTTCCTGTAAAATGCGGTGCACCATCACATCGGGGTATCGCCTGATTGGAGAGGTAAAATGGCAATAATGCTCAAATCCTAAACCGTAATGACCAATATTGGTCGTGGTATAAATAGCTTTAGCCATGGTGCGGATACCTAATTGTTCAAGTACCGCTTGTTGGGGCGTCCCTTTGGCAAGTTGCAGCATTTCATTGAAAGAGGCTGCAATGCTATCGGGTGTGCTTGTATTAAATTTATATCCAAATTTCCTTGCAAAGGCCATAAAAGGTTCCAACTTTTCTTCATTTGGCTGATCGTGTACCCGGTATGGAAAAGGCAGATCATTATCTTTTACCTTTATGGCTGCTACCTTTTCGGCAACTGCTTTATTGGCCATCAGCATCCACTCCTCAATCATTTGATTGGCTTCCTTATTTTCCTTTATTACTATGCCAATAGGCTTTCCATTTTCGTCCAGCTTAAATCTTGCTTCGGAAGAACTGAAATTAATAGCTCCGGTTTCAAATCTTTTTTTTCGCAGGATCTGCGCCAGCTTATTCATATGCACCACTTCCTTTGCATATTTCCCTTCCTCAGTTTCTATCACAAGTTGGGCATCTTCGTAGCTAAATCGATGGTCTGAATGAATGAGTGTTCTTCCTATCCATGTGCTTTTTACTTCGCATTTGGCATTGACTTCAAATACAGCAGAGAAAGTATACTTGTCTT
Source organism: Chitinophagales bacterium (assembly GCA_038209595.1). Classification (GTDB taxonomy): domain Bacteria; phylum Bacteroidota; class Bacteroidia; order Chitinophagales; family Chitinophagaceae; genus Phnomibacter. Next base: position 27,918 of record JBBQXO010000019.1, on the reverse strand, counting down.
CGTGCGGACGAAGGGAGCAGAGTTCATTGGAAATACGTTCGGGTAACATGGGATTTACCCGGTCGGGCAAATAAACACTTGTAGCCCTCTCGTAAGCCTCTTCATCAAGCAGGTTGCCGGGTTGTACAAAATGGCTAACGTCGGCAATATGCACCCCAATTTCCCAAAGCCCGCGTTTTACGCTACGGATACTTAATGCATCATCAAAATCCCGGGCATCGGCAGGATCCACCGTAAAAGTTAGAATATCCCGGAAATCCTTTCTTTTTTTCACTTCCTCTTTATCAATGGCGTCAGAAAGCCTTTGAGATTCTTCCATGGCCTCATCGCTGAAGGACAAGGCAAACCCATTTTCCAGCAAGATATCTTTCATAGCAATATTGCCCATATCTTCAGGTTTCAATACCTCTATCAACTGGCAAACAGGCCTGCGATCGCTTTTATCCCAACGTAAAAAACGAACCAGTACTTTGCTGTCTTCATCAATTTCCACTTCCGGATTTTCATCCATCTCGAAATGAGGCATGGGCTTATCGGTATCCGGTAAAAAGAACCACCGACCCGCATGTTGACGCAAGTACCCGATAAAATCGGTCTGTTTGCGGTGGAGGACTTCTTCTACTTTACCTTCCCGCTTTCTGCCACCCGTTCCATCCCGGGTTATTTTCACCCGTACCATATCGCCATGAAATGCTTTATTATAGTCGGCAGGCCTTACCATTACATCTCCTTCCACATCTCCGGTATTTACATAAGCAAGACCTGATCTTGTAATTTCAAGCGATCCTTTGCTCATTTTCACCTCGGATGGTTTTGGTTTTTTGGTTGTTTTCTTTGCCATTATTATTGTTGTTGTGTAAGTGGTGCATTATAAGAATCAATAAAGCGGGAAACCAATGTATTAAAACGTACCCCATCATTAAATAAAAAATCGTGTCGGATGGGCATCACATAAATTGGTACGGATTTCAATATCTCTCCAAACTTCAATAACCGGACCGCATCCTTTTCTGTAGTCAATATAATTTTATCCCGGGCTTCTACTTGTTCAAATTTCTTTTGGATTTCCTTTAAATCATCAATGCTGAAGATATGATGGTCATCGTAATTTTTTTCAAAATAAGCTGAGGTATACTTTTCCAGATACTTTTTTAGTGGAAGAGGATTGGCAATGCCACAAACCAATAACACTTCAAGGTTTTCGTGGAGCAGATAGGATTCCTTACTCAAAAGATGATAAGGAATGCCATATGTAATTTCAGTAAAAAAAACAGATTGGTTGGATAATGGCGCTATTGAAAAAAGGTACTGCTTTTTCCGTTGTTCCTCCAGATCTGCAGGACATTTTGTCACAATAATCACATCTGCTCTTTGAGCGCTCTTTTTTTCATCACGCAAATCGCCAGAGGGCAAAAACCAATCCTGCCAGTAAGGATTACTGAAATCAGTCAATAAAATATTGAAACCTGCCTGAATCTTTCGGTGTTGAAAAGCATCATCCAGCAAGATGAGATCAGTTGCAGGCCGGTCCTGCAGTAGTTGTGGAACGGCTTCCACCCTTTCTTCACCCACCGCTATGGCTACCTCTGGAAATTTGATGAAAAACTGCATAGGCTCATCCCCAATTTCGAGTGCTGTTGTGTTTTCTCCCGCCAATACATATCCTGACGTTTTTCGTTTATACCCCCTGCTCAGGATGGCCACCTGATAGCGTGGTGTGAGTAAACGTAATATATATTCCGTCATAGGGCTTTTCCCTGTTCCTCCAACACTCAAATTCCCAATGCAAATCATTGGGAGATTGAAGGAAACCGATTTCAGCCATTGCTTATCATAAAAAACATTACGCAAATTAATATAAATGCCGATAAGAAACGAAAAAGGGAAAAGCAATAACCGAAGGCTCCGGAAAAGGAAAAAATTAAAAGACATATAACTTTTCAGGTGTTACGCAATAATCTAAAGGTATGTCATACGATTGAATTTCGGGCAACTCTTCCATGGGCTCAAACCAACTAAATCCAATTTTAACTGCACTTGGTCGGCATCTTACCAGATAGCGGTCAAAATAACCCTTACCATATCCAAGCCTGTGACCACTTCTGTCAAAGGTTAATAAGGGTAACAATATCACTTCGACAGACCTCGGATCCACCCGGTTTCCAGAAGCGGGCTGTTTCAGTCCAAACGAAACCGTTTCCCATTCAAGGCTTTCATCATCCAGGTAGGCTTCCATGCTACCATCTCCCGAATCAATAGCAGGATAACAAAGCTCCAATCCTTTCTTTTCACTCATTAGAAAATCCTCAAAATATTCCATGGGAATTTCATTTTTTTCAGGCATGGAACGATAGGATAGTATTCTGCTATTAGGTGGGATAGGAATATTTGCAAAAAAATCAAGCATACGGGCCTGCCATTCATGCGCCTGTCGCAATTCGATACCTGCCCGGTCGCTTATAAATTGTTTTCTAAGATTTGCTTTTGTATTTAAAACCATTATGGATGTGGATTGAAAAAAGAAAAAATGGTTGTTCCATAGTTTCTTTGTTTGAAAAAACCTGGGTAATTCTCGTACCTGTTACGGGGGGTGTGCTCCAATACAAATACACCGTCAGGTTTCAAAAGGTTCTGATTGATAACAATTTTGGGTAATTCATCAATGCTTCCCAATGCATAGGGAGGTCCTGCAAAAATAAAATCAAAGGTATCTTTACAGCCTGACAAATAAGAAAAAACATCCATTTTAAGCACTTTCACCTTTTTCATTTCCCATAAATCCAGATGCTTCTTTATAAACGCGTACATGGCCGGATCTTTTTCTACTATCACCGATCGGCCGGTGCCCCTGCTTTGAAGTTCAAAGGTTATGGCACCTGTACCTCCAAATAAGTCAAGCGTTTCTATCCCTTCAAAATCCACATGATTTTGAAGGATATTGAATAAACCTTCTTTAGCAATGTCAGTGGTAGGTCTTGTATATGGCATTTTTGAAGGCGGAGCAATTTTCCGTCCACCCAGGTCTCCTCCTATAATTCTCATAATTGCTGTACCTCCTATCCCTTATTTTGAGTGCGCTAGATACTTTAAGTGGGCAAGATACTGAATAAGGTGGGCAAAATAATGAACAGGGGTGCCTTTACCAAAGGGAATTCCGGGATTTGCCGGTTCTACAGATCCAAAGAATTTTTCAACAGATAGCCATAAAGGCGCTTCTGGATCCATCATACCATACCCATACCAAGTTATCTGTTCTGGCAAAAGCGACCATTGTTGGCATATATTCAGCATATGATAGCTTACGGTTACCGGCTCATCTGTTTTATAATTCTGGATAATCAACAGGGTCTCCTGTCGCCATAATGCCACCCAGATCTCGTTTCCGCTTAGCAAAAATAGGCCGGTAGCAAGCTGACTACTATCCATTCTTGGAAGTTGCCTGTGCAGATTGATCAACAGACTTGCCAGGCTATTGGGTTGCCAATGTTGAAAATAAGCCGAAAAGATTTTTCTTAACACCATGGGGGCTTCCCAATACATGACCATACTTTCTTCTACCAGAACATCGGCACCGTAATGCCAACCAGGTGCTTCCCCGGAAAGCGCTTTCAACTGCAAACTTGCTGTGGAGGGAGAAAACAGGCTTGCTGGAATGGGTAAAAACCGGGAAAATCCATAAAAAATCTTGGTATGTAAATGGCGGAAAACCAAGATAGAAGATTGACTTACCATAGATTCCCAATCTTTTTCCCAATCCTTAATATCAGTGAAAACCTCCACAGCCTCCGCTTCCTTCTTTTCCATATTCCATAGCAATACCGTGCAGCTGCCGGGAGTGCATTCCAAAATCAACATCTTCGTTTCGGCCTCAAAAGCCTCAGTAAACGGGGAGCGAATATTAAATGAGAGGGTAATCATGTGCAACAAACGTAAATAATATAATGCGAAGCAAGCAAGGTCTTTGCAAGACAAAAATAAAAATTAATTCCAATAGATTAGTTTTGCAATCTACCAACATTAGGTACTGAATGACAGAAGTCTTTATTTTACTCTTACTGATCCTGATAAACGGGCTATTCAGCATGTGCGAATTAGCCCTCATTTCTTCCCGAAAAAGCAGAATGGAGCAATTGGCCAGCCAAGGCAACCAAAAAGCCAAAATCGTTCTAAGCCTCATTGAAAAACCAGAGGTTTTTATATCTACCATACAGGTGGGTATTACATTAGTAGCGATTCTTACAGGTTTATACTCGGGCGAACGCTTTGGTACTGACATGCAAGGCTTCTTTGAGAGAATCTCCTTTTTAAAGCCCTATGCCTCTACCATATCAAAATCTGTGGTGGTAATAATAGTCACCTACTTTTCGATATTATTAGGCGAATTACTACCGAAAAAAATTGCCCTGAACAATGCTGAAAAAATTGCACTTGCTTTTGCACCGGCCATGCTTTTTTTATCAAAAGTTACATTTCCTATTATTTGGTCGCTCAATCAGGCAGCCTCCTTTGTGTTCCGTATTTTCAAAATCCGGAATAATTCCACCAGTTCAGTTACCGAAGAGGAAATCAAAGCCATGGTAATTGAGAGTGCCGAAAGTGGAGAAATTGACGAAAAGGAACAAGAAATTATTGAACGGGTTTTCCATTTGGGCGACCGTTCTATTACCTCACTCATGACCCACAGAAGTGACATCATCTGGATAGATGTAAACAGCACCATGGGCGATTTGCTGGTAAAAATGCAACCTAACCGCCATAGTGTTTATCCTTTATGTGATGGAGGGATTGATGAAATTAAAGGCATTATCCAATTAAAGGATGTGATTCTTGCTGAAAAATCGACCGAACTCAAGATTTTTATGCGACCTGCCGTTTTTGTTCCTGAAAACAATTCTCCTTATCAGATGATGGAAAAGTTCAGGCAATCTAAGGTTCATTCTGCTTTTATTGTAGATGAATACGGAACCATGCAGGGTATGATTACCCTGAATGATATCCTCGAGGCGATCGTAGGCGACCTTCCAGAACAAGGGGATGACGACTACGAAATCACCCAAAGACATGATGGCAGCTACCTGATTGACGCACAGTTGCCCTTTTATGATTTCCTTGCGGAGTTTGATAAAGAGGATTGGATGGATGATGAACAGGAGTTCGATACGCTTGGAGGATTTATCATTCATAACCTTGAAAGGATTCCTGCAACAGGTGACACTTTTGAATGGAGAGGATTTTACTTTGAAATTGTAGATATGGACGGGGTACGTATTGACAAAATTTTAGTGGTTCCCAAAAATATGGATGAAGAAGAATTGGAGGAAAAGTGATACTTTTAAACCTCACTGAATTTTTAATAAATGCGTTTAATTTTTTTGCTGCTATTTTTAGGAAGTTTTTCAGGTTCAAAAGCTCAATCCATTCACCCGGAGCAAATCTATCTGGGTACTGTCAAAAGCATCAAATTCTTTAAAAAGGGAGAGCAAACCACGTTCCCGATTGTACGACTTGGACAAACCGAACAGTTGGAACTGCATTTTGATGATCTCGATAGCAGGCCAAAAAACTTTTTCTACACATTTATTCTTTGTAATGCTGACTGGACCTATACAGGACTAAGCCAAATGGATTACCTGAAGGGATTTACCCAAAACCGCATGAATCAATACCGGGCGTCGAGTGCTACCTTCCAACGATATTTTCATTATCAGGCCGTTTTACCCGATCGTAATTGTCAGCCAAACCGTTCAGGTAATTATATCTTAAGGGTATTTTTAAACGGCGATACCTCGCAGGTAGCTTTTACCAGGAGGTTTCTTGTGGTAAACGATCAGGTAACCATTGCAGGCGAATTGCGGCAACCTTTCGATCAACGCTTTTTTTTAACCCACCAAAAACTGATTACCCGGGTAAACATCAATGCGCTTGATGTGTATAATCCGCAGCAACAGATACGGGTGGTTGCTCTGCAAAATTTCCGTTGGGATCTTGCTCAGACTTTTGAAAACCCAACGTTCATAAGAGGAAAGCAATACGAATTTAATGCAGAAGACCGATTTGTGTTTGAAGGAGGAAAAGAATGGCGTTGGCTCGACCTGCGAAGTCTGAGGCTTCAAAGCGACCGGGTAGCAACCGTAGATTACAAAAGCAATTCCTACGATTTGTTTGTACGTCCTGATACGGTAAGACTACCCATGCGTTACATTTTTTACAGTGACTTAAACGGTCGCTATTTTATTGACAACCTTGAAAATGTGAATCCCTGGTGGCAAAGTGATTATGCCAATGTTCACTTCAGCTTTATCCCCTCCAATATAGAAGCCTTCAGAAATCAGGATATTTTCTTGTACGGAGAACTAACAGGCTACGAATTAACGGACAGTTCTGCTATGGATTGGAATGAAAATCTGAAACAATTTGAAAAGGTTTTACGGCTAAAAAATGGATACTACTCCTACAATTATGTAACAAGAACGATAAATAAGCCGGATGAAGCACCCTCAATGAATCTGACCGAAGGCAATAGCTGGGAATCTGAAAACCAATACAGCATCCTTGTTTATTACCGGCCATTTGGAGGCAGGGCGGATGAACTCGTAGGCTACACCGAAGTAAATTCACTCTCTTTCCTTACTCCCGGGAGAAGGTGACCAGAATAAATTCTAGGTGTATTAACCAAATATATGCTTGCTAATTCCGAATCTAAAGAACGGGACTCCAACCTGACCTTATCAAAAGAAATAATAAAACAGGTTATCATTCATAAGAACTATGTCCACTCTTTCAAAAATCATAAACCGTTGGGGCTTTATAAAAGGCATAAAAATCTATTATGAAATTAATCAGGATAAAACTTCCGTATGGCATCTCAATGAATTGAAACACCCGGTTCATTTGCGTTTGGGAACCAGCGATCATATGATCTTTAAACAGATTTTCGGAATGGGAGAATACGATTTGGAGATTCCATTTAAGCCAACCGCCATTATAGATGCAGGCGCCAATATTGGGTTGTTTGCTATATTGATGGCAAACCGTTTTCCCGGTGCAAGCATCGTATCCATTGAGCCCGATCCAGGCAATTACGAGCAATTAAAGCTAAATACCAAGCTTTATCCGGGCGTAACTCCTGTAAAGGCAGGTATTTGGGATAAAAATGTTTATTTGAAAATTGTAGATGAAGGTTATAGCGAATGGGGGCTGCAGGTAAAAGAAATGGACCACGATGGCCCCGGACACCTTAAGGCAATTACTATACCCGAGATCATGAAAACACATGGCTTCAAGTCGCTAGATATCGTTAAAATAGATATTGAAGGGGCTGAGGAAGCTCTTTTTCGGGGAGGTTACGATGCATGGTTGCCAAAAACGAAAATGCTTATCATTGAACTACATGAACGCAATTGGCCCGGCGTATCTGAAAATTTCCGCCGGGCCATCGCCAAATATTCCTATACCGGTAAAAGGCATGGGGAATACGAAGTATTTATAAAAAACTAAAGTTCTGTCTTTTTTGCATCCTCCAGAAATTTGGCCAATCCAAGATCGGTTAAAGGATGCTTTAATAAACCAAGAATAGAATCCAAAGGACAAGTAACAATATCAGCCCCGGCTTCAGCAGCCCGTACAATATGGAGCGAACTCCGGATAGAAGCGGCCAGAATTTCAGTTTGATAACCCTGCAAATCATAAATGTGCCGGATCTGATGAATCAATTCTATACCATCCCAGTTACCGTCATCAATACGTCCTAAAAATGGAGACAAATAACTAGCACCAGCTTTGGCAGCCAAAATGGCTTGCCCAGCCGAAAAAATAAGCGTACAGTTAGTTCGAATTTTGTTTTGTGTAAACCATTTAATGGCTTTTACACCTTCTTTAATCATTGGTACTTTCACCACAATATTGGGGTGAATTGCCGCTAACTTCATGCCTTCTGCTATAATACCATCAAAATCGGTAGAAAAAACTTCGGCACTTACATCCCCATCTACCATTTCGCAGATGTCTTGGTAGTGCTTCATAATAGCAGCATTGCCTTTAATTCCCTCTTTGGCCATTAAAGATGGATTGGTAGTAACACCATCTAATATACCAAGATCAAAGGCCTCCTTAATTTGAGCAAGATTGGCTGTGTCAATAAAAAATTTCATTGTAGTGGAATGTTTTAATTTTAATAAATATTGAACATAATTCTAAGTCCTGTAAAATTTTACTTCTATTATTTTCTTGTACTTAACCCCATTAAGCTGCTAAAATACTTGCTAAATCAATAACTTTTGCTTAAAAATATTCCAATCTCTTATTAATCAACAAATAATTGTAAATATTACATTTTATTTAAACTATACCTTCATTTTTTTATATGCCACCACTAATTAAATTACATAGGATACCCTGCAATTGGCCCAAACAACGAAAAGAAAACTCTTGAGTGATAAAAAACAACCACTATAAGTTAATTATTACTGTAACGTGTAATTAAATAGGCGGGAAAAATTCAGGGAAATAAAGGGTCTGAAAAAGGAAATAATTAAGCCTACCTTGAATATTATGTAGATAACAAAATACATAACCGGAATTACAACAGTAATAAGATAAAAAAAACCCGACAGGCTGATTACATCGCACCGCTACAACCACTTACCCTTGCTACCTTCCGATCCTGGGGGAGTTCAGCAGGAGCTGGTCGTGTAAGACCTGCCGGAGTGCAAAAGTAAGGAATACTTTTACATTTCAATCTGTAAGCAATTAGAATTATGCATTTTTGCCAAAATTTATTTTGACGCCTCACCGGAAGTATTCATTCCGTATCGCAGGCCAAAAGGATATTAATATGCAACTGTCACAACATTTTCAGAAAAAGAATACACATTTCATTCCGCTACTGACCATATTACTGCTGGCCATAGCTTATTGCAGCCATTTAACTTTTCTTGAAATAGACCCACGGCTCGATGAAGTTCGCCGTGGATTGGTAACGGTTGAAATGATGCTGAGCGGCAATTATATGGTGCCTACCATTAACGCGGAACCTTATCTGAACAAACCCCCATTGTACAATTGGTTGCTCGCAGCAAGCTATAAAATATTGGGCATCAACGAACTTGCCCTTCGGCTCCCGGTTATCCTGGCCATATTTCTTTTTGGTTCTTTTATATACCTCTTCACTTCAAAATATTTATCAAAAAAAGTAGCCCTAATATCTGCTCTTCTTTTTATGAGCAATGGCCGCATTCTTATTTATGACTCTTTAATGGGGCTGATTGATATCTTGTACAGCAGTTTGGTCTATTTAAGTTTTATGCTTATTTACTACTATGGTAAAAAAGAAAAATGGTATGCCCTTTTTCTCAGTACTTATTTGCTGGTAGTAATCGGCTATTTAATGAAAGGCTTGCCTTCTTTCATTTATCAGGGGTTTGCCCTGATGGTATTTTTTTCCATAGAGAAAAAGTGGAAGATCCTTTTTCACAAAGCCCACTTTGCCGGGCTCGCTCTTGCGGCAGGTTTGTTGGCTATTTATTACGCTATTTATTTTCAGCAGGTACAGCTTTCCCCAACAGCCCTTTTTACCCGTTTGGTTACCGAGAGCACCATGCGTACTTTCCGGGACGATGCCAATTGGTGGGCCGACTTTGCCTTACATTTTAGCACCTATCCGCTTGTTTTTGGCTACCATTATGCTCCCTGGACTATTTTATTGCTTTTGGTGATTCGTAAAAACGGATTGAAAAAACTTAAGGAGAACCCTTTTATATGGTATACAGCCATTTTGTTTTTTGCCTGCTTTTTTATCTACTGGCTTTCTCCCTACATTATTGCACGGTACATGTTTATGCTGCTTCCCCTTTGTTTCACGGTAGGTGCTTATTACTATTATGAGGTAGCGGCGCCCAACGAAAAATTAAAACGAACGATTGAATACGTTTTAATTAGCGTTCTGATGATTGCCGGGTTAGGTTGCTTTGTACTGCCTTTTGTGCCAGAAACCAATCATTTACCTGCCGCAACCCTAAAAGCCATTGCAACCGCTACTATGCTTCTAACCTGTGCCATAGCCGCTTACCGGTTTCCGCAATGGCGTTTATCCCTGATTATCTTAGGTATTGTATGCAGCCGGTTTGGGTTTAATTGGTTTGTGGTAGTACAACGGGGCAAGTTTAGTAAAGAGCAAAGGCTGGAAGCCGAGAAAGTGATGCGGATTGCAGATGGAAGACCTATATATCTGCAAAAAGGAGCGGAACATGGCAACCCGGACGGACTCTCCTTTACCATAGAAGTGGCGCAAAAAAGAATCCTTCCTTTGACCGATAGCATTTATCCCAATGCAGTATATGTAACCGATTCAGCAACCATGGTAAAACAACCACACAGAATATTATACCATTGGGCCTCTGAGTTTCAACCCAATCATTACCTGGTAGAATACCCTGAAAAATGAAATGTGTAAAATGACAGCATATTTTAGTTTTTAATTTGAAAAGATGTGGTGTCAAATATCCTAGCTGATTGAACTTTTCTTTTGTTTGAAATAAAGGGCGCCTCTAAAAATGAGTCAGATTGGTTTTCCCTTGTGCAATTCATTCAGTTTTGCATATTTGTAAAAAGAATACATAGCATGGTTGCGAGCTATTACATAGCCGTAATAGCCATCTAAAAAACCACGTCGTACAATAAACCCATTAAAAAAAGCCCAGAAAGCGCTCAGAATAGGTTTGGCATAGGAAGGTTTTCTGCCCCTTTTATATAAGGTGTGGGCTGCTACGGAACTAAAATGATTCATTTTTGATACATGCTCGCTAAAGGTTCGGAAACTGTAATGCAATAAATCGCCTTCAAGTCTTTTAGTTGGGTAATTTTCATTCAGTTGAACCCATTCATGCGGATTGCTGCCTTCTACCCTTCCGGCATCTTTGTAATACAACCGCAGCTTCCGGTCAGGGTAGTATTCTCCATGACGTATCCATTGACCACAATAATTATTCAGGCGATTCATGGTATAGCCCTTTATTGAAAATCCTTTTTCCTTTTCCTGTAAAATGGAATTACGCAGAACCTCACTAAGTCTTTCATCTGCATCTATATTAAGCAAAATCGGTCCGGTAGCTTTTTCCTGTGCGAAGTTTCGCTGTGCCACAATCCCTTCCCATTTGTTTAGGATAAAACGGACTCCGTATTGACGACATATGGCTTCTGTTCCATCCGTACTAAAAGAATCAACTACTACAATTTCATCGGCAATTCCTTGCAGTGATTTCAAACAGTCTTCAATATTTTTTTCTTCATTCAGCGTAATGATTACCACTGAAAGATTACCAACCCCTTCCGCCATAATTACTAATTATTATTTATTATAAAGAGCTGATACCGCCACCACTGAGCGTACAATTACTTCATTATCCATTTTGAGCAGGCACGTGGGAGTTCCGAATTGACAAGTGTTTTTTACACAAGGCTCACAAGGCAATTGTCCATAACGGATCAGTGTTCTTTTTTGTGCATTGTAGGGTGCCGTATTTTTTTCATCACTTGCGCCTTCAAGGGCTACTGTGTGAACCCCAAGAGCATTTGCAAGATGCATGGGTCCACTATCAGTGGTCAGCATTACCGGAGCCGTACAAAACAAATCAATAAGTTCCTTCATATTCGTTTTACCAGCCATATTTATTACACCCTCCTTATTACTCAAACCATCGTATACCTGTTTTACATGGGGCAATTCTTTGGGGCTTCCTACCATCACCAATTCGGCATCTGTTCTGCTACGTAAAAGCTCTATAACGGGAATTGCTTTTTCAACAGGCAACCTTCGGCTATCCGCTTCTGAATTTACATTGATGATGATGCGATTGGGCACCAATACTTGCTCATTCTTCAAAAAAACTTTAGGGTCCATAACCTTTTTGCCGATTTGCAATTCCAGCAATGCAAGGTATTGATCTACCCGATGCAAAGAGCTATCCTTCGTTTTACTCTTGGTAAGCAAAAAAGAACGCAGCTCATTTTTATAGCCAATTCTTTTGGCAGCACCGGTAGCTTTTGCCATCCAGGCACTGGAAAAAGAATCAGGTAAACAAAAAAACAAGTCAGGTTTAACCTCATGACCTACCAACCTGCCAAAAGTCCTCGCACCTCTCAAACCCCGGAATTCCTCTTTCGAGAAAACCCATTTTTTATGAATTCCCGGTAAATAATCTACCACAGTATCAATGCCTTTTTTAATAATGACATCTATAGTGGCGTCTGGATAAGTGTGCTGCAGCGATCTCACAAAAGCGGTACTCATTACCAAATCGCCCAGCCAGTTGGGGAGCCTGATCAAAATATTCATACAGTAAAAATAATTATAGTCCTTAAAACGAAATAAGTTTGCAAAAAAACAGTATTCAATGGACAATAAGGAATTGATTGAAAAAGCTTGGGAAGACAGATCGTTGCTAAAGCACGTGGAATACCTGACAGCTGTAAGAGATGTAATAGAAGAATTAGATAAAGGCAGGCTGCGGGTAGCTGCTCCAACGGAGGCAGGATGGGTGGTGAATGAGTGGGTAAAGCAGGCCATCCTTTTGTATTTTGGTATTCAAAAAATGGAAACCTACACACTGCCTCCTTTTGAGTTTCACGATAAAATGAAGTTAAAATCTGATTATGCCTCCATTGGTGTGCGGGCTGTACCCCATGCGGTGGCGCGTTATGGAGCCTTTTTGGGCCGCAATGTGGTCATGATGCCTTCCTATGTAAATATTGGCGCCTATGTGGATGAAGGCACCATGGTGGATACCTGGGCAACTGTAGGTAGTTGTGCGCAAATTGGCAAAAACGTGCACCTTAGCGGCGGTGTAGGTATTGGCGGGGTTTTAGAACCCTTACAAGCTAGTCCTGTAATAGTAGAGGACGGATGCTTTTTAGGAAGCAGGAGTATTGTGGTAGAAGGAGTAATCCTTGAAAAAGAAGTGGTACTCGGAGCTAATGTAGTGCTTACCCAAAGCACTAAAATTATTGATGTAAGCGGTCCTGCACCTATTGAATACAAAGGAAGGGTGCCTTCACGAAGTGTTGTCATTCCCGGAACTTATACCAAACAATTCCCCGCCGGAAGTTATGGGGTTAGCTGTGCCCTGATAATAGGCCAGCGCAAAGCAAGTACGGATCTGAAAACCAGTCTGAATGATGCGTTACGCGATTTTAATGTGGCGGTATAACGCTGCTTTTAAATAATGAAATACCGGCTCATGAATTAAATTCTGAGGCGGTATTTTTTTATAGGGCGTCCTGGAAAAATAAATCGATTTTCGCAAAATGGATTCTTGGAATGCAATTTCTGCTATATTTGCAATCCAAAAAAAAGGGGAGCATACAAATGCCCAGGTGGCGAAATTGGTAGACGCACTGTGTTCAGGTCGCAGCGTTCGCAAGGATGTGCTGGTTCGAATCCAGTCCTGGGCACTCGCCCTGTCAGAATAACATCTGACAGGGCATTTTCTTTTTAGAGGCTACCTTTAGTTAAAATAGCCCGCTACCCACCTAATGTTCAGCTACTTGCCAATCCCCAAAGTAAAATCAACGGCTAACCCGTTCCCCGACCGTTCTTCCTAAAATAATATCCGAATTTCTAAAGCTTAATTATATTTGATATTCATTAAAACAATATTTAAATGACCAATGCAGCGCATGATATCGATTATTTTATTTATGGTGAAGAGATGCAATATATTTCTGTAGAATTGGACCCGGGTGAAACCGCCATTGCTGAGGCAGGCGCCTTTATGATGATGGATGACGGGGTAGCGATGCAGACCATTTTTGGTGATGGATCTTCCTCAGCCTCCTCCATGAGTGGTGGCGGTTTATTGGGCAAACTGATGAGTGCCGGCAAAAGATTGCTGACCGGGGAAAGCCTTTTTATGACTGCTTTCACCAATACAGGACAAGGCAAAAAACAGGTGGCCTTTGCCTCGCCTTATCCTGGGAAAATTATAGCGATGGACCTGAGCGCTTATGGAGGAAAAATGATTTGCCAGAAGGATTCATTTTTATGCGCAGCAAAAGGGGTGAGCATTGGCATTGAATTTCAGAGAAGACTCGGGACCGGGATATTCGGAGGCGAAGGTTTCATCATGCAGAAACTCGAAGGAAATGGAATGGCTTTTGTACATGCCGGTGGGCATGTATTCGATAGAACATTAAATCCAGGAGAAATTTTGAGAGTTGATACGGGATGCATTGTAGCCTATACCAAAGAGGTAGATTATAATATTGAATATGTGGGAGGCATCCGCAATACCATTTTTGGTGGAGAAGGCGTATTTTTTGCCACCCTCCGGGGGCCTGGAAAAGTTTGGTTACAGACTCTGCCTGTTAGCAGATTGGCGAGCAGAATTCTTTCTTATGCCAGAAGAGGCAAAGAAGAAGGAAGCATTTTGGGTGGCTTTGGCAACCTGCTTGATGGAGACAACAGATAAAAAATATTCATGAAAAAAAAAACGGGGTGCTTCTTTTTTTAAAAGGAGCATCCCGAAATAAATTTACTCAAAACAGCATGATTATGGGGCAAGGCGTTCAATTTTCCAGCCTTTTTCCTGATCATGGGTATATAAAATCCGATCGTGCATACGGCTTGGCCTACCCTGCCAAAATTCAATCCGGCTTGGTTTGACCCGGTAACCACCCCAATGTGGTGGTTTAGGTATTTCGCCATGCTTAAACCTTTCCGCATAATATTGATAGGTTTCTTTTAAAAAGGCACTGCCAGCTACCACCATACTTTGCGGAGAAGCCCAGGCACCTATTTTGCTTCCATCCGGCCGGCTGTTGAAGTATGCAATGCTATCGGCGTTGGAAATACGCTCTGCCACCCCGTTAATGCGAACCTGACGTTCCAGTTCCTTCCAGAAAAAAAGCAGACAGCATTGTGGTTGCTGATCAAGCTGTGTGCTCTTGGCACTATTGTAATTGGTGAAAAATACAAAACCTTGATCATCGAATCCTTTTAGTAAAACGGTTCTTGCATCCACCATACCTGTTTGGTCAGCAGTAGCGAGGGTCACCGCATTCAACTCGAGAATATCACAATCTTCGGCAGCCTTCCACCATTGCTGAAATTGAATAAAGGGAGAACCATCTACATCGGTTTCATTTAAAGCATCTAAGGTGTAATCCTTTCTGATTTTTGCAATATCTTCCTGTATCATAATCTTTTTTATATAAATCTTTTTCTAACATAAAGGTCTTCCATTGGCTTGAACACAGCAAATTATGTGCAAGATTTCCTGCTTTTTGTACCAAAAGCTTTCAATGATGAAAGGCCTTAAAACAAAAACCCTCCGGATAATTCCGGAAGGTTCATGTCGTATATTTATTCCTTTGCAGGGGAATAAAATCCGTACATCTATCCCTGTTATTTTTCAAAGGACTACTTCCTTTGGGTAATTGAATGCTTAATTTTATCCAAGATAAGCCTTCAATGCATTGCTGTACCGGGCTTTTTGTAAACGCTTAATTGCACGCTCTTTTATCTGACGGATACGCTCTTTGGTCAAATCATATTTCTGACCAATTTGCTCTATAGTAACTCCATTCTCTCCATCTAATCCAAAATAAGCCGCAACAATTTCTGCTTCCCTTGGGCTCAATGATTTCAATACCCTGCGAATTTCCTCACGGAGGGAATCTTTCATCACGTCCTCATCGGTATCTTCACTTCCTTCAAGCAGATCACCCATAGCTACATCTTCTGCTTCGTGTACAGGAGCATCCAAACTGCTGTGACGGGTATTGCTTTGGAAAATATTGTTGATCTCTGTTTCGCTCATTTCAAGAATCTCTGCTAATTCCTCGGTAGATGGTTCCCGCTCATGTTCCTGCTCAAAAGCCATGTAGGCCTTGTTGGCTTTATTGTAAGTTCCAATTTTATTCTGAGGCAAACGTACCAATCTTCCTTGTTCAGCCAAAGCTTGCAAAATAGATTGGCGAATCCACCATACGGCATAGGAAATGAATTTAAAACCTTTGGTCTCATCAAAACGTTGAGCGGCTTTGATCAAACCGAGATTTCCCTCATTGATCAGATCGCTCAGTGATAAACCCTGATGTTGATATTGCTTAGCTACAGAAACCACAAATCGAAGGTTGGCAGTGGTCAAACGCTCCAATGCGCGCTGATCACCCATTTTAATCCTTTGGGCTAAAATGGTCTCTTCCTCAGGAGTAATCATTCCAATCTTGGAGATTTCCTGAAGATACTTTTCAACTGCCTGCGAATCACGGTTGGTGATCTGTGTAGCTATTTTTAATTGCCTCATATAATTATTTACTGATTTTCAACGAAATATAATGCTCAAAGTTGGATTTTTCTGCATTTTGAACGGTAATTTTTCTAAACATTGTGGATAACGCTTTACAAACGGGCTGCAAAGGTAAGACGTCCATAATTCTTTTTATCATCTATAACAATAAAATTTGGCCATTATTTTATTAGAAATGAAATAATAATAAAAATCTTTTTCTTTTTTAATTCAATTACACTGAATAAGTAACCATTGAACTAACGGAAATATCATAAGTAGTTGTTAATATTCAATACATCGGGTAGATTTTTAACCTTTTGGATATCCCTAAACAGAATTTCACTTATAAAAAACTCTTAGGTATTTGTTCTAATTATTATTTAAAAAAGTAATAAGTTCCAATTGGATGAGGTTGGGAACAAAAAGTATTATTTTTCATTCTTTGCTATTTTCCAATTAATTGTTCTAAACCGAATCAATTTCATTTTCAAAAATTAAAAAACTTCTTTTTAGTAAATAAAGTTATGTAGGGAGAAAATAAGGTTTTTGGTAAATATTCGTTTTTTAAAGCCCTAATTTTATCCACTTACCTCAATTTTGCATTTGGAAACGGAAAAGGATGCTGAAAAAAGGCGTTGTTTCGGATTTAAAAACTGACTTATGAAACCTTTAATCTACACAATGACTTTTTCTTTGCTGCTTTCTTGTATCAAAGAACAAAATAATCGGTTTAAGCCATATTTTAAACTAAAAGCGAATGTCAAAAAGGAAAGTTTAAATAGCTGTGAAGGATTTCTAACAGGCGGAACTGGTGGGGGAGAATTTTCTTGTGAAATTATTGGTGATAGTATTTTATTCCTAAAAGTTGGCTGCGAAATTAAATCAGGGTTTCATTTAAAAGAAAGAATCACAAACGGAACGTATCAATTAGATAATAAAAATCAAGCCTGGTATGGTAGTTATTATACCAAACTATTTAGAACTTCTTCCGTCCATAAAGGAATTTTAACTATCCAAAAAAGTACTTTTCAAGCAGTTGGTTTGATTAATACACTTAAAGGAGAATTTTCATTCAATGGAATAGATACTGCTTCTGGACATACAGTTAATATAAAAAGAGGTGAATTTTTAATGCAACGCTATCATTGTTAAAAATCACACACAAAGTTTTTCTATGCATACAAAATACAACAAAATACAATGTTCTAAGTCATTTAAATTAAAAATTAAACTTTAAAACTTTAAGTACACTTGTTTTCCAGACTTGCCCCTTATTGATTGTTAAAAAGGAAATTGCTGCTCATGAAAAGGATAATTATTAATAGTACAAAAAATTATTAAGTAAAATGATGCATCGCTATTTCGATTAGTTTTATAAGTACAACATACTGGTTAATAATAATTTAAGAGTAATTAATGAAGTTTGGCTTTCGTTTTAAAAAACATTTACTTCTTTTTCCGGATAGCTTTCACTTCCGAAGGTTCTATAAAGGAAGCCTTGTTACCAAAAGCATTCCGAACATAAGTCAAGACGTCTGCAATGTCCTGATCAGACAAATACTCTAATGCCGGCATCGGGTTTTCATACTCTTCCCCATTTACTTCTATTGCATCATCTAACCCATTGAGAACCACATTAATCAACCGCTTTTTCTCACCAAGAACCCAGTCGGTTTTGATAAGGGGAGGATTTAACCCCGGCACGCCTGCTCCATTCGCCTGATGACAAGCAAGGCAGTTTTTAGTATAGACTTTTTTTCCTGCTGCTATTCTTGGTTGCTGAATAGTTTGTAAAAAAGCAGCTCCTCCACCTAACAAAAGCGTACAAATAAAAAATATTTTTTTTATCATAAAAAATTGATTAGTATGTATTTATAAAGTTTAATGAAATTGAAAGTTAAAGTTTATATTTCACTTTTTATCCCCAAAACGAATCTGCCAAACCCTTCCTTCCCGGCTATCACTTACCAAAAGAGACCCATCGGGAGTTTGAGCAAGACCGCATGGGCGATACAAAGCATCTCCTGTGCTCATGATGTATTCTTTACCGGTAAAACCTTCAGCAAAAAGCTCGTATTCACCAACAGGCTTACCATCCTTCATGGGTACAAACATTACATTGTATCCTGCCTGTCTGAAAGGAGCGCGGTTCCAGGAGCCATGGAATGCAACAAAAACCCCGTTTTTATAACGCTCCGGGAATTGATTGCCAGTATAAAACAACATAGCATTTGGCCCCCAATGCCCCGGGAAAGCAACAAGAGGGTGTTCTTTCAAGGCACAACGACCAACCTTTTCGCCATCCCCCCCGTATTCGGGAGCAAGCACTTTTTTGTTCTGAATCGGGTCGTAGTAACAATAAGGCCAGCCATAATCTTTGCCCGCTTCTATCCGGAACATTTCTTCAGCGGGTAATTCGGCACTTAAACTATCGGAAAACTCATCAGGAAACAGTGAGGATAACATATCCCGACCATGCTGCATTACATAAAGCGCTTTTACCTCCTCATTCCAATCGAGTCCCACTACATTGCGGAGGCCGGTAGCATACCGCTTCCCTTCCGGATAGCTTTGATCTGATTGGTCCACTCTGAATTTCCAGATACCCCCTGCACTGTCCAAGATCGGACAGGGATCCATGCCCGGTGAATCCTTGGTTCGATCCTTTACCTGACAAGCGTTGCTCGGAGCGCCTATGTTAACATAAATATTTCCAGCATAATCAAGCGCAATTGATTTGGAAGCGTGTTGCCTACGACTCCATAACCCTTGCACAATGCGTTGCGGGTTATCCTTTTGATCCACATTCCCCTTTTTATCCAGCGCATATCTGTAAACAGCGTCATCGCTTGAAGCATAGAGATAGCCTTGCCGGATAGCAATGCCGGTTCCCACGTAATTACCAAAACTATCTACCAATTCATATTTCCCAGAACTTTCTGCCCGACGCATCTGTAAAATTCCTTTTCCGTTGCGAAGCCTGTCAAGTTTGATAAAAAGATCTCCATCAGGCGCTACTACTATATGTCTGTTTCTTCCGGCAGCAGCTACCAGCGTTGTAGCATTAAAACCTTCTTTTACCTGAATGACCTGCTCTGCTGCTTCTTTTATTTTATTTTTGTTGATTTCCCCGCTATCTGAGGCCATAGCCAAAATGGGCATCATCAGCAAGGCTAGTCCATATATCCTGTTCATTTATTTCTATCTTTTTTATTAGGACGTTTATTATCCTGAAAAGGTTTGCCCTTGACCCTGCTATATTTGCCCTTTATGAAAACAAAACCACCATGCTTCGATCTCATTTAAAGCTCCTGTTTATTTTTAATTTATTCCTGTTCCCCTTATTGATATGGGCGCAAGATACCTTAAATGTATTGGACCCTGTGGTGGTATCTGCGGGGTTTTCCCCTGCTCAACGCAGTAAAACCGGGCGGAATATCATTGTAATACGGGGAGAAGAAATTTCGAAGCTGCCAGTAAATTCAATTGATGAATTGCTTCGTTATTTGCCTGGACTGGAAATACAGGCAAGGGGACCGATGGGTGTACAAAGCGATATTTCAATAAGAGGTTCCACTTTTCAGCAGGTTTTGGTTATTTTGGATGGCATACGACTCAATGATCCGCTTACAGGCCATTTCAGCAGTTATATCCCATTACCTGCTTCCGAAATTGAACGTATTGAAATTTTAAAAGGAGCAGCTTCGGCGATTTATGGCACAGAGGCTGTAGGAGGAGTAATCCATATAATCAGTAAAACCTATGCCAGAACCCATAAGACTTTCTCCATGGATGCCACGGTTACCGGTGGAGACTATGGCTTATTTGGGCTGAATGCCGGCGCCCATCTTGCCGGGAACAACAAAGGTTTATCAATTGGTATACTGCACAATCAGGCTGACGGGGTGCAACAAAGAGGAACCAAAGGCTTCTTCAACCTGACCACTGCTTCCATTTCAGGGCAAACCACGCTGGGCAAACATTTCAACCTGAATTGGAGATCGGCTTATGATGACCGGAATTTTTCAGCTCAAAACTTTTATACCAGCTTTGCAAGCGATACTGCTACAGAAACCGTAAAGACCTGGTGGCACCATGGACAGTTAAGTTACTCCAAAGGCAACCTTCGGTGGGTAACAGACGTGGGTTATAAAAAATTAAGCGATTTGTACCGTTTCAATAAAAATGCAAATGCCAACGATAATAAATCAAACCTATT
Organism: Chitinophagales bacterium; assembly: GCA_038209595.1. Taxonomy (GTDB): domain Bacteria; phylum Bacteroidota; class Bacteroidia; order Chitinophagales; family Chitinophagaceae; genus Phnomibacter. The sequence continues at coordinate 7,413 of JBBQXO010000019.1, read as the reverse complement.
TCAGGTGCTGAGCCGGGTTGAAACGAAATTATCCGACAGGAGTACTTTAACCGGAGGGTTGCAATATTTTGACAGGCAGATAAAAAGCAATGACCGGGGAAACCATTCGGTAGCGCAAGGGGCACTTTTTGCCGTGCTGAACTACGAGGTACTTCCAGGACTTCAGATTGACCCTGCCCTAAGGATAGATATCAATGAAAGCCGCGGGGCCGAATGGGTGCCACAAGTGAATATTTCTTTTAAAAACAAAAACTACCAATTGCGTGGCAGCGCCGGAAGAACTACCCGGGAAGCTGATTTTACCGAACGATATAATAATTACAACCGGACAAGAGTAGCAAGTGGTCGAATTGGCAACCCAGACTTAAACGGGGAGCGTGCCTGGAATTACGAGGCCGGTGCCGATTTTTACATTCATAATAAACTAAAGCTATCTACAACGCTTTTTGCAAGACGGCAGAAAGGGTTGATTGATTGGGTAAATACACCTTATTCAGATATGCCTCGAACAGAAAATCTGATCCCTACCGGAAATTATGCCCTTTCAAAAAATATCTGGGCAGTAAATACGGTGGGTTGGGAAACAGATTTACAGTACAACTTACCGCTGGGACCAGATGAATCGATAACCGGACAATTGGGATTGATTTGGCTGAATAATTCGGGTAATGAGGGTATACCAAGCTTATACCTGAGTACACAAGCTCGTTTTATAGCCAATTTCCATGCTAGTTATCAGATAAAAAAATGGCGTTTTTCAAGCACCGGATTATTTAAAATAAGAGACAAACAATCCAGGGTACCTGCTATTGAAGCAGCGCTGTCCAAATCTTATATGGTACTCAACCTGAAGGCAGACTACCAATTCAAGGAAGCATTTAGTGCATTTATTCAGGTTGATAATATAGCAGATGTTACTTACAGCGATTTATTGGGGAGTGCTATGCCGGGCCGATGGCTAATGGGGGGCATCTCCATTCATTTGGGAAAATAAATATCCCGGATAGTTTACTTTTACACCCATTTAAGGAATATAAAATTTTATTACTACTAACGATTTTGCCAAAAAAAACGAACATGATAAAAGAAGTATTGACAAAGCTTGGTATAGAACCATTGAACCGGGGCACATCAACCGGCAGTAACTGGATGATTACACAGGGCACCCCTATAGACAGTTATTCTCCGGTGGATGCAGCACTGATTGGTTCTGTAACTTCAACCGATCGACCTAACTATGATATTCTGGTAATACAAGCACAGGAAGCAGCGGAAAAGTGGCGGAAATGGACGGCACCCCGCAGAGGAGAAATTATCCGGCAAGTGGGAGAAGCGCTTAGGGCAAATAAAGAAGACCTTGGTAAACTGGTAAGCTACGAAATGGGCAAAAGCCTGCAGGAGGGATATGGCGAAGTGCAGGAAATGATTGATATCTGTGATTTTGCAGTAGGATTAAGCAGGCAATTATATGGCTTAACCATGCACAGCGAAAGACCGCTGCATCGTATGTACGAGCAATGGCATCCGTTGGGTATTGTAGGCATCATCAGTGCTTTTAATTTCCCGGTAGCTGTTTGGAGCTGGAATACTATGCTGGCTTGGGTATGTGGTAATGTATGCATCTGGAAGCCTTCAGAAAAGGCACCGCTTTGTGGCATCGCATGCCAAAAAATTATCCAAAAGGTTTTTGCCAAAAACAGTGTACCGGAGGGCGTAAGTTGTCTGATACAAGGTGGCCGCAATGCGGGAGAATGGCTTGCTGCTGACGAAAGGATTGCTTTGGTAAGTGCTACAGGCAGCACCCGGATGGGGAAAGCGGTAGCCACTGCGGTAGCAGAACGATTGGGCCGCAGCCTGCTGGAACTCGGAGGTAATAATGCCGTTATTATCAGTAAAGATGCAGATCTGAATATGTCCTTGATTGGTTGTCTGTTCGGGGCTGTAGGCACTGCAGGACAGCGGTGCACAAGCACAAGAAGACTCATCATCCACGAAGATGTTTATGATGCTTTTATAGCCAAAATGGTATCGGCTTACGGGCAGTTAAAAATTGGCAATCCGCTCGATGAGAAGAACCATGTAGGTCCGGTGATTGACAAGGATGCTGTAAATGCCTATTTAAAAGCAATAGAAACCTGCAAAAACCAAGGAGGATCCATGCTGATTGAAGGCGGCGTGGTAGAGGGAGATGCCTACGAATCGGGCTGTTATGTAAAGCCCTGTATCGCTGCTGTTACCCCGGGAATGCAAGTTGTTCAAACGGAAACCTTCGCCCCTATTTTGTATGTAATGAAATACAAGAATATTGATGAGGCCATACGCATTCAAAATGAAGTCCCACAAGGATTATCCTCCGCCATAATGACCCTTAATTTGCGGGAAGCAGAGCTTTTTTTAAGTGCCGAAGGAAGCGATTGCGGTATTGCTAATGTTAATATAGGTACGAGTGGTGCCGAAATCGGGGGGGCTTTTGGAGGAGAAAAAGAAACCGGCGGTGGTCGCGAAAGTGGCAGTGATGCCTGGAAAGCCTATATGCGCCGGCAAACAAATACCATCAATTATGGACACAAACTGCCATTGGCACAAGGTATTCAGTTTCACTTGGAAGATTAACCATTTTTGTCCCCCATTTATTTTAACAGAATCCAATGCAATCCTACCATTTGGAAGGTTCAATTTTGCTCTCTATGTATAAAATTCCTTTTCGGTTGCTATGTGCCTTAGTGGTACTATCCTTATTTCCGCTTTCCGGTTGGACACAATCTGAAAGCACAAACCTCCAAGGCTGGCATTTGCTGGATAAAAAGGAAGATGGTTTTTCAGGCATCTCTCTTAAAAAAGCCTACGAGCTGATGAAAGGGAAAATACTACAACCGGTGGTTGTGGCGGTTCTTGATGGTGGCATAGATACCACCCACAAAGACTTGAGAGCTGTAATGTGGAAAAATGAACAGGAAATACCCGGCAATCAGAAAGACGATGATGGCGATGGCCTCATTGATGATATTTACGGATGGAATTATCTTGGAAATTCTGATGGCAGAAATATCAGTAAGGAAAATCTGGAAGCCGTAAGAATGTATCATCATTTAAAAGGAAAGTTTGAGGGAAAGAATATTGATGAAAAAACGCTCAATGAAAACGAACGCAGCGAATTCGAAGTTTGGAAGCAGGCAATGACGCAGCTGGATGTGAGCTCCGAGGATAAATTTAATTTCAGGATGATTATGGCCACCCGGCAAACCATGGCGCAAACGGATACTATTCTACAAAAGGCCTTGAATAAAATAGAATACTCGCTTACCGAACTGGTAAAATACCAACCAGAAGGCAATGAAGCCAAAAGAGCTAAGTTCAGTTTTGTGCGTACCACTCAAATGTTTGAAATGGAGCCGCAAATGACCAATACCGAAATTTTTAAAGATCTGGATGAATACCTTAGCAAACAGGAGTCATTAATCAATGCGAAGGAAATTCCTTTTAAAAATTATCGAACCGTTGTTGGCGATAATCCCTCTGACCTTAAATATAAATTATATGGCAATAACGATGTTATGGGTTCTGATGCCAAACACGGCACCCATGTTGCAGGTATTATTGGGGCTGTGAGGGAAAATGAAGAAGGTATAGATGGGGTGGCTTCGAATGCCGTACTTATGACCCTGCGGGTAGTTCCGGACGGGGATGAATATGACAAAGACATTGCTTTAGGCATTCATTATGCGGTAGACCATGGGGCTAAAGTCATCAATATGAGTTTTGGTAAGGATGTAAGCCCCAATCAGGATTGGGTAGAAGAGGCCATCCGATATGCAGCCTCAAAAGATGTTTTGCTGGTACATGCTGCCGGCAATGACAGCAAAAACATTGATATTGCCTATAATTTTCCTACCGCCAGAATGAAAGACAGCAGTCTTGCTGTAAATATGATTACCGTTGGCGCTAGCGGAGATGCGCAGATAAAAGGAGGGTTAATTGCCAGTTTTACCAATTATGGACAAACCATGGTAGATGTATTTGCACCCGGTGTAAAAATCTATTCTACCATTCCCACCACCAATAAATATGGGTTTCTGGATGGTACAAGTATGGCTTCGCCGGTAGTAAGTGGCATCGCTGCACTCATAAGAGGTTATTACCCTGGATTAACTGCGCCGGAAGTAAAAGCAATCCTTATGGAATCGGTAGATACTTCTATGCAAAATGAGGTATTTCCATTACCCGGAAATCCTGAAGAAACCACCACCATGGATAGCTTATGTGCAAGTGGTGGTATTGTAAATGCCTACAATGCACTTAAACTTGCAGGAGAGAAATGGCAGGCAAAAACGAATTCAAAAAAATAATATTATTTCATTATGGCGCGTCCTATTTCAGGTGATTATGGAAGTTTTTACCAAACCTATATTGACCTGATAAGTGATACTGAAATTGTTACTATTCTTGAAGAAAGCCTGACTCCATTGAAAATATGGCTGGAAAATCTTCCTCAGGAAAAAGCCAATTTTGCCTATGCCCCTGATAAATGGACGCTTGGTCAGGTATTGCAACATATGATTGATACGGAGAGAATTTTTTCTCTGAGGGCACTTTGCTTTGGTCGGGGGGAAAAGCAGGCCTTACCCGGATTTGATGAAAACGATTATGCCCGGGAAGGAACTACGAGCCATAAATCTCTTAAAACCCTTTCTACTGAACTACTTTGTGTTCGGCAGGCAACCATTTTTCTTTTTCAGGACCTGAAAACATTGAAAACCCTCGACCGAAGCGGCATAGCCTCCTCGGGTCATATAACCGTTAATGCATTAGGATATATCCTTGCCGGGCATGTACTCCATCACCAAAACATTGTAAATCAACGCTATCGGTAGATGTATCGGGTATATTTTTTTACTTAAAGAAAAGTTTTGAATACGGATTCTTTGATTTAACAATTTATTGTATTACTTTGGTCCAATCTTTTAAAACAGGGCCTTAAAGGCTTTACAGTAAACCTCAGATTTAGACTTTTTATTTAAAAAAATCCCCATGAAAAAAGTATTTTTTATTCTTTTGGGCTTGTATTCGGTTTGCCAAATACAAGTTCGTGCTCAAAATGTAGGTATCGGTACCTCTTCTCCTGCGCGCCCATTGCATATCCATAGTAATAATTTCGTTTTTCCCTCCATTCTTTTTACAAACAACGGCACGGGTGCAACTTCAACAGATGGACTTATATTAGGTATGCAATTCCAGGCAGATGCTCCGGGTAATCGTTATGGCTACCTGATGGTACAGGAAAATAATAGATTGATAATTGGCACCAACGACATAGAAAGAATTCGTATTACCGAAAATGGATTTGTTGGTATTGGCATAACCGACCCAAGTTTAGCGCTTGAGGTAGATGGAACTGTGCGTTTAAGAGGCTCAGGAGCTTTAGAAAAAAGAATTGTTTTTAGAAATAATGCTGGTACAGATGACATGGGCAGCATTGGTCACCTAGATGATAATGTAATTTCTATTGCAAAAAATTCCACTGCAGGTCAATTTTCCAAATTTTATTTTGATGTGGAAAATGAAAAGCTTGGAATAGGTGCTATTCCGGGTGCCGCAGATGGAAAAATACTTGTAAATTATAATAGCAGTACCGGCAATCCACATCTTACAGTAAAAGAAAGTGCACTTGGGGATTATGCCCGCCTTGAGTTTGCCAATAACGGCGCTGAAAGGGTTTGGCATATAGCAGGCCAAACCGTAGCAGGTGCAGGTATTACCAACCGCGCTAATGATATATTGAATATTTGGAACAGCAGTCGCGGAGATATTATGTCATTTAGAGGAGATGGAAGAGTTGGAATTCTTACCACTAATCCTGCAAACGGATATGCATTGAGCGTAGATGGAAAAATTATTTGCGAAGAATTAAGGGTACAACTAAGTGGTGCATGGCCCGATTATGTTTTTCAGGATCAATACCAACTACCCTCGTTGCAAATAGTGGAAAATTATATCCGCACCAATAAGCATCTCCCCGGTATTCCAGCAGCAACCCAAATAGAAAAAGAAGGCTTAGATATGGGAGACATGCAAAAAAGAATGATGGAGAAAATCGAAGAGCTTACCCTGTATATAATTCAACAACAAAAGGAAATAGACCTCCTCAAAAAACAAATGCATCCCAATAATTAATTCTTTTAATTTAAAAATTTAATATACTTGGTATTGGTTTTTATTACAAAAAAAATCCTGCAAATTATTTTTTATGAAGAGAGGTAAAATTGGGGCTACCCTCACAGGTTTAGTCTTTTGTATCATTTCAATAGCACAACCCAATCAGATTGATCCTGAGTTGGCTACTCAACTACAAAACAAGAGTGGTCTTGAAGATATTATGAATACGGTTTTGGGTTATTACCAACAATCAAAACCTCAATTATTCAGCCAAACTGCTCCCAATGCTGCTCTTCAAAAAGGCAACCCTTTGAACAAATGGTTGCGATGGGCCATGATCCAGTCCAACCGTTTGGATGATAAGGGTCATTTGACTGATTACGAAGCAAGAAATTTTCAGGTGGCCATGGCCTTGAACCAAACGGTTGGCACGGAAGTACCTATAACCCAAAACAGTAATACAGGATCGTGGAGTTTTATTGGACCAAGCAGTACTACCTATGGAAGTAATGCCCAAAATTTCAGGGGACTTGGTCGGGTAGACCGAATTACTTTTCACCCTACGGATGCCAATACGATTTATGTAGGCACTCCTGCCGGTGGTCTTTGGCGCACAACCAATAATGGAACAAGTTGGAGCATGTTGACAAAATACCTTCCTTCTCCAGGTATTTCCGGAATAGTGGTAAGCACAGCCAATGCCAATATTATTTATATTTTAACCGGAGATGGAGACTCTAATCTTGGAAACGGTCTGGTTAACCTGATGGGCTATGTACGCAGAAGTGTAGGGGTACTCCGCAGCACAGATGGGGGCAATACCTGGCAGCAAATGGGAGAACTTCCCGGTAGCAATGCTCAGACTGTTGGATATAAATTAGTGCAAAACCCTACCAATGCAAGTATTTTAATCGCTGCCACAAACAATGGTTTGTACCGTACTACAGATGGGGGGTTTAACTGGACCAGGGTGAGGACCGGTCGTTTTTGGGATGTCGTTTTTCGCCATAACAGCAATACAACTGCGTTCGCTACCGGCGATGGTGGAGATCGGTTTATTCGTAGCACCGATGGTGGCATAAACTGGAGCAGTGCCATCACTTACAGCCCTGTTTCAGAATCTCCATCCGGTACTGGCAGAGGACAAATTTCAGTAGGTGTTAGTGCTACGGCTGTAGTTTATGTGCTTTGGGGCGGCGTGCCAAGTGCTGGAAATTACCGTGGACTTTACAAATCGATAGATGGAGGCGGCACTTTTAC
>JBBQXO010000018.1:0-52734 GCA_038209595.1 Chitinophagales bacterium | reverse complement strand
TGTCTAAGTAGCTTAGAGAGTTCGAGGCTTATTTCACTTTTTCACGATTTTTACTCCTTCGCGGAATTTTTTATCGCAAAGAATGCAGAGGAATGCGCTGAGGAACGCAAAGAGAGGCGCGGGGCAAAGCAAAGAAGAAAGAAGGAATTGTCAAAGTAGCTTTGAGACTCTTGGGCTTTTTTCACTTTTTCACGATTGTTATTCCTTTGCGGATTTTTTTATCGCAAAGAATGCAGAGGAATGCGCTGAGGAACGCGAAGCAAAAGAGCAGGAATCTCCTATTTTTTTTAAATGAGAAACTCCTGCTGCTTTATTAATTTAATTCCGTAAAATCACTCCGCTCCCCATGTTTCTAGCACTTCGGCTGCATGGTTTTTGGTATCTGGCTTGGTGATGATGGATTTTATTTTACCCGCATCATCAATTAAGAAAGTGGTACGGGTAATCCCCATATAGGTTTTGCCCATAAACTTTTTTTCGCCCCAAACACCGTAATCCTCTACAATTTTTTTGTCTTCATCGGCTATCAGCGAGAAAGGCAGCTCGTATTTCTCTTCAAACTTTTTATGCTTTTTTACGCTGTCGACACTTACACCAATTACCACAAAGCCTTGCTCAAGCAGTTCGCTGTGGTTATCGCGAAGGTTACAAGCCTGTGCGGTGCAGCCCGGGGTATCGTCTTTAGGATAAAAATAGAGGACTACTTTTTTACCTTTAAAATCTTTCAGCGCAATGGTATCACCGTTTTGGTCTACCCCGCTAAAGGCAGGCGCTTTTTTACCTGTTGTTAATGACATATATGTTGTGTTTTAAAATTTACTTACGCTTTTCTACCCGGTCATAAAAACCCCCAAAGTTATTCTCTTTTACTCCTTCTTCTTCAAAGAACGCTCCAGGAAAACCGAGCTCAATCTTACTGATATCATTCAGTCGATCCATGTGTTCATTGGTGAGACAAAGGTTCACAATCTCCAGGTTTTCTTCCAGTTGTTTCAGTTTGGTTGCGCCTACAATGGGAATACAATGAAAACCCTGTTGTCTTGTCCATTGTAAAGCTACATTGGCTGCCGGGATACCCAATTCTTCTGCAATGGATACCACTTCTTTGGTAATGCCCTGTGCCCGTTCATTCAGCCGGTTGCTGCCTTCTTTGATGCGCCCCGGATCATTACGCAGGTATTTACCGGTTAAGGCGCCTCCTGCCAGTGGTGCCCATGGGGTCACCGTCATACCAAAATGTTTGGCCATGGGAATCAATTCTCTTTCGGGGGTTCTTTGCAACAAGCTGTATTCTACTTGCAATGAAACAAAACGGCTCCAGCCCATCAGTTCGGCGAGGGTTTGCCCTTGTGACACCACCCAAGCCGGGGTATCGCTGATGGAAATATAATTTATCTTACCCTGTTTCACCAGGTCATCCAGCCCGCGGAGTACTTCATCCATGGGGGTCAGGGCATCCCAGATGTGCAGGTATAGCACATCTATAAATTCGGTTTGCAACCGGCGCAGACTGTTTTCTACACTGCGCATCATGTTTTTGCGGTTATTACCGCTGGCATTGGGATTGGTATGATTGTCCTGCAGGCTGTATTTGGTAGCCACTACCCAATAGTTCCGGTCGGTACCCGATTGCAGGTAGTGCCCTATCACTTCTTCGGTTTGTCCATCCTGATAGCGATTGGCGGTATCCAGAAAATTACCCCCGGCTTTACCAAAAGCATCCAATATTTCAAAACTTTCTTTTTGTGGGATCCCCCAATGGTTGGCCTGCCCAAAACCCATGGTACCCAAGCATATTTCACTTACTTTCAGGCCACTACGGCCTAGGAGTTTATATTGCATATTTTATGTTTTAAGGTGAATTCCCTTATTTTACCAGAAAAGATATAACAAGTAAATGTAAAACAACCCTTTTTAGGAAAGGTTGCCTGTTTTAACAGCCCCTTTTTTTTTCTACCTGAGGCAACCCTTTGTGTTCAATATGCATTTGGGTTAATGGGGATCAGTAAGGAACTATGATTTTTTTGCAACTACATAGCGGGTTAATTAAAGGCAAACGAAAAGCGCAACAACAGCTTTTTGAGCAATACGGAAAGGCCATGTATGCTGTTTGCCGGAGGTACCTCAAGGCACCCGAAGAGGCTGAAGAAGCCATGATGAATGGATTTTTACAGGTATTCACACATATAGAGCGACCAAGTATTCCTTCAGAAGGGGCACTGCTTGCCTGGATGCGGCGGATAATGGTAAACGAATGCTTGCAAAAAATAAGAAAGGCCCACAGCTTTTTAATCATGGTGGAGGAGCCTGAGGCAATTTTGGAAAAACAGCCAATAGAACCGGAATTTAAACTAGGGGCAAAAGAGTTATTTCTTTTGATTGAACAATTGCCTGCAGGCTACCGAACCATTTTTAATTTATATGTGGTAGAAGGTTATACCCACAAGGAAATCGGAGAACTCTGCAGCATCAGCGAAGGAGCGAGCAAAAGTCAATTGAGTAAAGCAAGAAAAAAATTGGCCCATTTAATTACCCAACAAAACGATTATTATGGCATGGGAAAAGCAAGATAATGAACTACGAAAATTGCTGGAGCAGGATGATTTTTTACCCAACGGGGAAGAATGGGATGCGGACAGAGGTTGGAAAAAGATGGAAAACAGCAGGTTGTCAGAAAATAAAAAGAAAAGCATTTTTTTTATACGAACAGCCATAGCAGCTTGTATCATAGCCTTACTTGGTTTGGGTATCTGGGTTACGCTTTTCAATTATAAAACTGGAGAAGAGGCTCAGGCTTCTGAAAATATGGCTATTCAACCCAAAAAAACGATAAAGGAATCTATCCCCATTTCTCCAAAACCGAAGGTTGAAGAGCAATCTATTTCCTCGCCAACATTAAAAAAGTATGTAGCAACCAATGAATTTATAAATCCAGTCAAAAAGCATTTTGAAACGGCCCAAAAAAGAGAGAAAATCGATTTGCCCAATGAGATTCCCATTGTCGCTGCAAATGAGAAGGATCCAATAGATAAAATAAATACCGAACCATTAATAGTCTTAAAAAGTCCGGATACGAATTCAGCTAAACAAGGTGCTGAAATCACTGCCAACCCAACAGCAGAAATCGCTGCTGCTGTTCCACATAAAAAGAAAATACGGGTCATTCATTTGAATCAGTTACAGGGTGGAAAAAGTTCATCTGCCCCTGCCTTCTATCTAACCAAAAGGTCTGAATTATCTGCTCCTTCGTATGCGCTCAATACTACCAAAGCCCCCGAGCCCTCTATACAATTAACCATCATTTTAAAACCACACTAAAAATAAAAATAATGAAAAGGCTATCTTTTTTGTTGCTCTTTGGAGCAGCCTGTAATTACCATGCATTTACGCAAGTGTTTTTTGCCCCAAATGCTACCCCGGTTTCTACCACCATGTTTAACCCGGTATCACCCGGAGATCAACCCATAAATTTGTTTGTTTGGCTACCAGAAAATAACCGCATCTGGTTTGATTTGTATCAGTTAAAGGACTTGTCGAAAGTGCCTGACCTAGATCAGCTATTTCGGCAGACGAATGAGTTGATATCTCCCTTGCTCGATTCGTTTAAAGCAGATGGTTTGGTAAGAAAGATTGAAGTTGACGCAACCAGCACTCCTTTTAAGTTCCGGGTGGTATCTAATAATTTTCAGTCGGAAACCTACACAAGTCAATCGGGTGAATTAGTGAAATTAAAAGTAGATCAGGATACCATTCGGATCAAGTTTCTTACAACGGAAAAAGGAAGTTCGTTTGTAAATCTTTTACTCAATAATGCCTCCGATATTCAAACCCTCGAATCTGGCACAGGTTTAAAAGCTTTGCAATTGGTAAAAGAGGGCGTAGAAAAAAACTATAAAATTGATCAGACATACAAGCCACGGTTTCAGTTTTATGGAAGTTGGAACCTTGAGACCGGTAAGCTTGTTTCGCCGGATAATGATCATGCCATTAAAGCAGGAAATGACTACCTGGAAATCGGGCTGATTAATCCCTCGTTGACCTTTGCCCGTGGGCAGGCATTCTCTGCTTTAAGTATTGGCGCATCGCTTAATTTTTCCACAAGAAACAGCAGTAAGGGAAGTACACATTCCTTTGGGGTAGATTGGCAGCCGATGTTTTCATTCCGAACCGAGGCTGGAAAAGTCAATACTTTTCGAAATGATTTCCTTGTATTTTCTTATGAAAAAATCTTAAGGGAGCCCAAACCCTATTTTACTTTCCTGAATAAATTTTCGGTAGGTTATCTTATCCGGAATAAGGGAGATTTCTTTGAGAAGAATACATATAAAGTAGGTTTGTTGGGCATTACCAATGGAAGGTTGCAATTTGAGCCGGAGTTTTATTTCAATGATTTCCTGAAAAACGTGAGTCCTGGCATACGGATGACGCTAAGACTTAATAAATAAAATGATTGATAAGAGGGTTTTGATCTAGGGTTATTTAATGAAGGAATTTCCCTTGTATTCCTTCCTTGACATAACAATGGCAAATGTAAAAATCAAAGCAAAATTTTTGATAGGAATGAAAATAGCAACCAAAATTGCTTCTCGTTTCCCTGTAAATTATGACTGCATAATAAGCCTGTTATTTCAATCTTTGGTCAAAAATAAATTTGGGAATGCTTTCTTTTTTTTAACCGCTTTAGAAGGGCGATAGCATCAGATTTGAGCCGGTTTTGGCAAGCATGTTCTTTAGCCCGGCGGTCTAATAATTAGGTATCTGTCTTATAAATGATAATAGCTCGTTTGCTTTTACAGCTACGCTCTTAATTATGAGTTCGAAATATATACAATAGAATAACCGTAAAGCCAAATGCTCTGTTCCTATTCAGTAAGTAGATACAGACAAATGCGGTGAGCCCTTCTGAGGATTTTAAAGTTTAAGATTCCTGGAAGCAAAGAGCCTGAATTGAATTATTAACAGAGGATAGCTATTTTTCAAATATTACATCTCTGTCTCTAAAAAATAAGCCCCAACATTGTTTTGATGTTGGGGCTTATTGTGGAATATATTTCTATTATGAAAGGCTCAATCAGGAAGCTTCGTATGCCGCTTTGAAGGCAGGGATCAGGTCTTCTAATTTTGCAGTACCCTTTTCAGGTATATGGTTAAAATAATCTTCCTGCATCTGTCCTTCCCGCAAGGCTTTTCCCAATTGGGTGTAGCCATCGGCAATGGTGGGTGGCAATCCTGCACCAAGCATGCCTTCGCGGGCCTGTTCGTCTGAAAATACGATCCATGGAGCGGGTTTTCCCACTGCATTGCTGAGTACTTCTGCTATTTCATCGCTGTATCTTTCATCGCTTACCATGTACGCAATGGTTTTACCGGTAAAGCTGTTTTCAAGCATAACCTTTGCGGCAATGTGTGCAATATCACCCGTATCAGTAAGACCAATTTTTTCGGTTTTTCCCCCAAAATTACTTCCCATGATCCCCTGATGTTTTAATAATCCAGCCATTGCCAGCAGATTATAAGAGAAATAGGTTGGCCGCAGATAAACCGCATCGATGGAATCAATCAAATCAAGTTGTGTCTCCAAATAGGCCAAACCATCAACAGGGCCTGCTCCCTGCCGCATATGCGCCCCCACACTACTCAGCACCACCACTTTTTTTATATGATTGGCTTCTATTGCCTGCAGGTAATTGTGAACGACTTCTTTTTGGAAGGCTATCCAATCGGAAACAACCCATTTTGGTGGTACCATCAGATAAACCATATCGGCTCCGTCAAAAGCCCTGATTAAAAAGTCTGCGTCTTCAACGGAACCGATAGCTGTTTTGGCTCCCTGATCAATCAGCGATTTGAGTTTGCCCTCCTCCCGACCAATAAGGGTTACCTGATGTCCTGCTTTAAGCAATTCCTCCGCCAAGGGCGTGGTAATGTGGCCGGAGCCACCTGTAAGTACGTAGTGCATTGTTTTTATTTTAATTTTTATTAATTGTATATACAAATGAAAGTTCAAAAAAAATCAGATAGGAAGTTTGTCTGCAATGGCTACCATCTGCTGAACAAGTTTCTGGCTTTCTATCTCTCCCAAAATAGAAGAATATGCTTTGTAAAAGTTATTTAAACAGTTGTCAATTTGCGGCTGTAGATTTTTCGCCGTTTGGGTAGGGTGCACATAGGTAAGTTTGCCTGAGGTCATACGAACGACCAATCTTTTCGCTTCCAGTTTTTCAATCAAACGGGTAATGGTGCTCGGTGCCAGTTGTAATTCATCACTAAGTGCACCGGGATGTTGTCCGGGTTGTTTTAATATAGTAGTGAGTAAATAAGCGTGGCTTGGACTTAACCCAATCGGTTTCCAGCTTTCAATAGCAAGCTTCTCCACTTTGCGGGCAAGGGCATTGCTCGAAAAATAGAGACATTGGTGAAATATGCTATCAGAAGTTTTCATTACGTTGTAAAAATAGACATATTATTTGTATATACAAGTATTATTTTTCGTTTAATTCATTTTTAACTAAATGCTAAAAAGCAATCTTATACTGCCATATAAAAGCCCTGTCAGTAAATTTGTAGGATGGGGCTTATAAGATACTGGTTGTTGCTTGGTGGAATACTTTTAATAATTGCTGGCATTGCTCAAAACGGACTCACCGGAAAAGTGCTGGATCGGTATGGAAAGCCACTTGCCTCGGCTAGCATATTCCTTACAGGTACCTCCTTTGGAACCGTAGCAAATGAGCAGGGTGCTTTTTCCCTCTATGGTATGCCGGCCGGTAAATATGATCTTATTGTAAGTTGTGTTGGGTATAAAACACAAAGTACAAGCATCGATACAAGGATTGCCAATGAGCCCATGACCTTTACCCTCGAACTGAGGACGGATGAATTAGACAATGTGGTCATTGGCCCCGGCGAAGAGGCGCCCTGGGAGAAATGGGGTCAATTTTTTCTGGATAATTTTATAGGTACCATGCCCGAGTCGAGTAAATGTGTGCTCGAAAATAAGGAGGCTGTCCGTTTCCGGAATTACCGTAAACAGAACCTCCTTCGGGCTTCGTCATCAAAGCCACTAATTATTACCAATAGTGCACTTGGTTACAAAGTCACTTATCAACTGGAAGATTTTCAATATGACTATTCTACGAGGATTATTTATTTTTTCGGGTATGTCCTTTTTGAACCTTTGGTTGCTAAAAACGACAGGAAGCTAAAACAGTGGGAGGCAGCACGAATGGATGTTTATTATGGATCTCAATTGCATTTTTTTCGCAGTCTTTACCGGAATACGCAATTGGAGGAAGGCTATGAAATGCGGAAACTGATAAAGAAACCTAACCTTGAAAAAGAAAGGGTGAAAGCACTAATGAAGAAGCAAGTTATGCAAAACGGGGTATTGACAGTTGACGCGAAAGGAGGCATAAAACCCGCAACAAATATAAGCGGTGGGGATTCATCGCTCTATTACAGAGGAGTGCTCAAACAGTCGGATGAAATAGCGATATTGGTAGCACCCATTTTGCCGGGAGATAGTGTAGCATTTCAGGTAAACCCCTATACAGCAGGGCTTCAATTCAGCGATTACCTGCAGATAATATATGTAAAGGCTAAAGAAGATCCGGCGTATCTGAAAGATCAGGGAAGGGAAGGAAAAAAAAGTCAATTTCAGGAAAGTACTCTCAAAATGAATGAAAAGGGTTCTGTTGAAATCAGTCCTCTTGGTATATTAAATGATCCTCTTTTACTGCTCAATTCCGGCTATTGGGCCTGGCGGGATAAAGTGGGCACCATGCTGCCTTTTGACTATAAGCCGCCTGTTAAAAAATAGGGCAGACCATTGATTTTTTGATCAGGAATTTTTACGACTTCCTTCCAATCGAGCGCAATCGCCATATCGTTTATCCCATCAATTCCATAACTCACCCTTGGTATAAATTTTTCAAGAAAATTTTTCAAGGCTTCCTGAATTTTTTCAATACTACTTTGGGTTGCTTTTAATAACTCTTCTGCAAATAATTTATAAAACTCCTCCTCCGTGCGAACAGCAATGAAATCAATAGAGCAACAAACTACCTCTATATTTTTAGCCTGATACTGTGAAATAGCTTTAGCTAACAGCAAACTTTTGCCCCATCGCCATGGTGAAATCAAATTCGTGTTATTGCCAGCATCAAAATTGGAAAGCAGCCACAGCAAATCATCCTCCCGATCCGTAAAATCGGACTCAAATGCCAGTTTACCATAAATAAATGGAACGTCCATATCAAATATAACACTTTTGTTACTAACACTTTTGTTACAAATAAAACTGGCTCTGATTTTTTTTAAGAACCCTACTGCTATAACCACAGATAGTTCTATCAAACTACCCAACTATAAACAAAGATGTTCCCTGTGGAATGAAAAAAGGACGTTAACTCAATAAGGTATAAAAGGAAAGCATTCCTTTTTATACGGGGTTAGGTCATCCAGGCTATAAATTTTATACTTATAAAGGTTTTTAATTTTTTGTTGATGTGAAATTTAGTGGCCATAGATGTAAACCGGGTCATCCCATTGCCAGAAAAAATTTTCGCTATTGCTTAATAGATGTACCAGGAAGCTCCAACTACCTGCAAGATTAATCAAATGTCACAAGTATGGTTTACTTCCAGTAATTTGCTATCTTTTTAATATAATAATAATTAAAAATCAATGTCAATACTTGAAAACATTTTTCCATCAATAGAGCAAATTCCACCTCAGTGGGCATTAGGTGGCTTTATTGAACAACGCGAGTACCTTGTAAATGGCGAACTCAAAATATGGAATGGAGCCATGAATGAAGTAGTTTCACCCGTAAGTATAAATAATGGAAATGGCATAGAAAAAAATATAATAGGCAGCACGCCCTTGCTAACAGAAAAAGAATCTTTAGAAGCATTAGATGCCGCTGTATCTGCTTATAATAACGGCACAGGCATTTGGCCAACTATGAGCATTACAAAAAGAATTGCCCATGTGGAAACTTTTTTGAAGGAGATGAAAAAACAAAGAACAGATGTAATAAAATTATTGATGTGGGAGATTGGAAAAAATTTACCCGACAGCGAAAAAGAATTTGACAGAACCTGCATTTACATAGAAGATACCATAAAGGAATTGAAAAGCCTCGACCGCCGGAATTCTAAATTTGAAAATGAAGAAGGTATCATAGCACAAATACGCAGGGTACCCATGGGTGTTGCCTTGTGCATGGGGCCATACAATTATCCGTTAAATGAAACTTTTACTACGTTGATTCCTGCATTGATAATGGGGAATACAGTGGTATTTAAACCCGCAAAGTATGGCGTTCTATTTATAAAGCCATTGTTAAAAGTTTTTATGGACTGCTTTCCCAAAGGAGTTATCAATATTATTTATGGCAAAGGCAGAGAGACGGTAGGTGTAATGATGGAAACGGGGAAGATTGATGTGTTTGCCTTTATTGGTACCAATAAAGGTGCAAGCGATATAAAAAAATTGCATCCAAAACCGCATAGGTTACGCAGTGTGCTGGGGCTGGATGCAAAAAATCCTGCGATTATTTTGCCAGATGCAGATATGGATACAACCGTAAATGAAGCCTTGGCTGGTTCACTTTCCTTTAATGGGCAGCGCTGCACTGCACTTAAAATTATTTTTGTACATGAAAATATTGCAGGTAGTTTTATACACAAATTTGCAGCAGCTATTGCTAACTTAAAATGTGGTATGCCCTGGGAGAAGGATGTAAAAATTACCCCTCTGCCAGAGCCTGGAAAAACACAATATTTAACTGAGCTGGTTAATGATGCCAAACAATTCGGTGCCGCTGTTATTAATGAAAATGGGGCTACACTAAATGATACTTTTTTTTATCCCGCCGTATTATACCCTGTAAATGAAAAAATGAGGGTGTATGCCGAAGAGCAGTTTGGCCCAGTAGTGCCCATTGTTCCATATAAAAATATTGAAACCGTAATTAATTATATTGTTCAGTCTAATTTTGGGCAGCAGTTAAGCATATTTGGAAATGACCCAAAAACCATTGGACATTTAATTGACGAACTTGCCAATCAGGTTGGTCGTATAAATATCAATACCCAATGCCAGCGTGGCCCGGATGTTTACCCTTTTAATGGCAGGAAAGACAGTGCAGAAGGCACATTGAGTGTAGCAGATGCTTTACGGGCATTTAGTATCCGTATTTTAATTGCAACAAAAGACAATGCTGCCAGTAAAGAAATCGTACAAAAAATTGTTCGGGAACACCAAAGCAATTACTTACGACTTGATTATATTTTTTGATTTTTTTTGAAAAAGATGAAAAATCATATAATTTTTTGATTTTTATCAATTAATCCTTGCCGCTGCGCGTTTTACTCCTTTTTTTGGCTTAAGAAAAATATTTTATTAATTTCCATATAGTTATGATTTAACCTACTTCATATTAAAATACCTCATTATGTAGTCTATGTCATTGCCATCTCGGGTAAAACTCCATTTAAAGAGCCGAGAACAGAGATAAAATGGATAAAAGGTGGATATTATATTTATCAGGTTGATTACAAGTATAACCCTTACAAGAAAAGGACTCACAAGATCAGTGGCTTGCTATTTGGCAAGATTACAGAAAAATCTTTACTTTTCAATCCTGTCTAAAATGCCGTAACAACGGGATAAGAACATCAGGATTTTTTGAAACGCCGTAATATTTTTTTTCAACCAATACGAAACCCGAACCAGTAAAATCAGGGCAGGAACCTCTACAAGCGGGCCTATTATTCCTGCAAAGGCCTGACCCGAATGGAGGCCGAAAACTGCAATCGCAACCGCAATCCTTAGTTTAAATTTATTTCCTGCAGCCGTAAAAGCTACTGCGGCAATATCATTAAAGTGCACAATTTGGATGAAATCATCGCCCCCAAATTTGCTGCCAAAGATCTTCATATTTTTTTCCATACCTACATTTGACAGCAAAGCGATATATAATATAAGATGGGCGCAGATGCAAAACATACACATAATACAGAGCATCCTTTGCAGCATCAGCCAAGTAAAGGCCTCTTACGGTTGCCATAGGGCATTATCGCCCCAATACTTTTCCCGTTTACTATTTTTTTTCACTGCTTGTTTATAGTGGTATACAGTTTGACCACACCAGCAATAAATCCTCTACAAACTTTGGTAATCCATTTTGGTGCTATCATGATATTCACAGCATCCGCAGCATTAAACGTAGCTTAAAGCAGGTTTTTAGATATTAATATCTATAATTTAATATCCCATGTATCGAATGCAAAGCTTTCCTTTTCTTTTCGAACCTATAACCAAGATTCCTTCAGGGTTAAAAATTAATATTATTTCATTTTAAAATAATATTTTTTCAGCCATGCGCTATATACAGGATCTAAAAAAATCAATTTGTTGTGTACCACATCCAATACTTCTTTTCCAACAAGTGCATTCTTAGCTCTTGCCACATTTGCAGAAGAGCTGAGTTTATATTTTTCAATTACATCCTTTGTATTGTACTGTTGTTCGCCAGACACTACAGCCTGCAAAAGGTTAATTTGTGTGTTGCTTAAGGCATCAGTTATCATTTGGAAAAGGCCGGATAAGTGGCGCATTAATGAATCATGGGCTTGTTCTACAACCATTTCATTACATACTTTAGTGGTAAAGAGCCATGCCTTTTGAGCAAGCTGCTGTACATAATGAGGATGATTATCTACCAAAAAGGCAATATGTGCCGCAAGCTTGTCACCTATCACTTTACCGGTGTCTGCATACCTTTTTACAATAAATTTGACCCAATACTCCTCCTTTATTTTTTCCATAAATAACATATCTCCAAATTTATAAAAAGGCATGGAGGGTTTGGTAAATACATCGAGCATCATGTGCCGTTTGCTCCCGTACAAACAATAACTGCTATTTTTTTGCCGTTGCCAGCACGACCTCAACTTTTTTTGGAAAGCAAGATGCTCATCAAAAACAGCAATATTTTGAAATTCATCGATACAAATGATGATCCTGATATTTTTTTGTTGTGCAATTTTTTCCGGTAAGTTCAAAATTTGATCAGGACTTTTTACGACTTCCTTCCAATCGAGCCCAATCGACATATCGTTTATCCCATCAATTCCATAACTCACCCTTGGTATAAATTTTCCAAGAAAACTTTTCAAGGCTTCCTGAATTTTTTCAATACTACTTTGGGTTGCTTTTAATAATTCTTCTGCAAATAATTTATAAAACTCCTCCTCCGTACGAACAGCAAATAAATCAATAGAGCAACAAACTACCTCTTTATTTTTAGCCCGATACTGTGAAATTGCTTTAGCTACCAGCGAACTTTTGCCCCACCTGCGTGGTGAAATCAAAATCGTGTTATTGCCAGCATCAAAATTGGAAAGCAGCCACTGCAAATCATCCTCCCGATCCGTAAAATCGGGTTCAAATGCCAGTTTGCCATATATAAATGGAACGTCCATATAGCAAATGTAACACTTTTGTTACTAACTACTTTGTTACTAACTACTTTGTTACTAACACTTTTGTTACTAACTACTTTGTTACAAATGATAATGGTACTAAATTTTATTTGAGGTAGCCATTATTCAAACAACAACCCCACCTTGGCGCCCGGTTCTGCTTTGCCAAGATGCGCATAGGCTTTGGGGGTCACTTCGCGGCCACGGGGGGTGCGTTGCATAAAACCTTCCTGTATTAAAAACGGCTCATATACTTCTTCAATAGTACCGGCTTCTTCGCCTACGGCAGTGGCTATGGTGGTAAGCCCAACCGGACCCCCTTTAAACTTTTCTATAATGGTCAGCAGGATGCGGTTATCCATTTCATCGAGTCCGTGCTCATCCACATTTAAAGCCTTTAGCGCATGTTGGGTAATGCCAATGTCAATCTGTCCATCGTTGAGTACCTGAGCGAAATCGCGTACCCGACGGAGCAGTCCGTTGGCAATACGCGGAGTACCCCTGCTGCGGCGACTTATTTCCCCGGCGGCTTCTTCGCTGATAGTGGTTTTTAAAATATTGGCAGCCCGCAAAATGATTTTCTTCAATACCTCTGCATTGTAATATTCCAGTCGGCTTTTAATGCCAAAGCGGCTCAGCAAGGGAGCCGTCAGTAAACCGCTGCGGGTGGTGGCACCTACAAGTGTAAAGGGATTGAGGTTAAGCTGAAAACTACGGGCACTTGGGCCGCTATCAATCATAATATCAATACGGTAGTCTTCCATGGCGCTATACAAATATTCTTCCACCACGGTACTCAGCCGGTGGATTTCGTCAATAAACAGTACATCATTGGGTTCGAGGTTGGTGAGCAAGCCTGCAAGGTCACCGGGCTTTTCAATAACCGGTCCGCTTGTTTCTTTAATATTTACCCCCAATTCGTTGGCAACAATGCGGCTGAGGGTGGTCTTGCCGAGTCCCGGGGGTCCATGAAAAAGAATATGATCGAGCGCCTCGCCTCTCATTTTGGCGGCCTTAATAAAAATCACGAGATTTTCTATAAGTTGCGGCTGCCCGCTGAAATCGTCGATTTGCTGCGGCCGGATCGTGTTTTCAAATTCCTGTTCATTTGGCGACAGATTCCCCTTTTCATTTTCAAGATTCGCATTTGCCATAGGTCAAAATTACGGGTGAAGGCTTTAAGTGAATGCACCGGTGAGAATTAGTTTGCTTACCCGTCGGTTATATACCCTGTTACCCTTGTTAGCAACCAGTTTTTTTAGTGGGAGCCATAAAAAAAACAGCCTGCAGGTGCAGGCTGTCATTTAAATAATGTTTTTAAATCCTTAGGAAACTTCTTTTTCCACCAACCGAAAACCGTTGCCATGGATGTTGACAATTTCCAGTTTTTCATCTTCCTTCAGGTACTTGCGCAATTTGGCAATGTAAACATCCATGCTTCTGCCATTGAAATAAGTATCGCTACCCCATATTTTTTTCAATGCCTTTTCGCGGGGAAGCAGATCGTTTTTATGTTCGGCAAGCATGCGCAGCAATTCGTTTTCTTTAGGAGAAAGCGTTTGGGTGCGACCTTCAATAATCAGTTCCCGCAATTTTGGGTTGAAATGAAAACTACCGAGATCAAACTCCATATTTTCAATTTCTTTGTTCATCTCCTCGTTGCGCTTTAGGATGGCACGTATTTTGTGCATCAGCACATCGCTGTCAAAAGGCTTGGTAATAAAGTCATCGGCCCCAAGTTTATAACCCTGTATAATGTCTTCCTTCATGGTTTTAGCACTCAAAAAGAAAAGTGGTATATCAGGATCTACATCGCGGATTTCTTCAGCCAATGTAAATCCATCCATATGAGGCATCATCACATCGAGCAGGCAAATATCAAACTTTTCGCGCTGAAAAGCAGCGAGACCGAGACGGCCATCACGCTCTAAAATCACGTCGTAATCGTTCAGCTCTAAATAGTTTTTAAGTACCATGCCGAGATTGGTATCATCTTCACATAGCAAGATTTTGTATTTTTTATTTTCCATATGTTATTATTTGATCACAAATTAAAGCCTATTTTATTATGAATGGTTACAAGATTTTGTTAAGGACGTCGATTTTTCTACTCTATTTGTAGACTAATAGGAAAAGTTTGCCCTATTCGTCTATTGCCGGGTCTTTTTATGCCGGGCTAACAGCATTATTTGACCCTTTTTGCCGAGAATCTTTATAAAAACCGCATTTTCCGGCAGGGCATGCAACATAGCAGTCTGTTTTTTTGTCATTTTTGCAGTCAAAGGATTTACCCGTAATTTCGAAAATAATGGAATTGACAGTACCTGAAATGAAAACATACAACCTGACCGAAGAGCAGGAAAAGAAGGAAATTCTTCGGCATTACCGTGCTTTGTTGCGGGTACTAAAACCCAAGCTAAAACCCGGTGACCGCGAAATGGTGCGTCAGGCTTTTGAGCTGGCAGCCGATTCGCACAAAACCATGCGCCGTAAAAGCGGGGAGCCCTATATCCTGCATCCAATTGCTGTGGCCATGATATGTGTGGAAGAAGTAGGGTTGGGGGTACGTAGTACTATTTGTGCCCTGATGCACGATACCGTAGAGGATACCGAAATTACGCTGGATGATGTGCAACGCGAATTTGGCAGCGAGATTGCCCGGATTGTGGATGGGCTCACCAAAATCAACAACGTAATAGACGCCAATTCTTCGCAGCAGGCTGAAAATTTTAAAAAGATATTGATCACCCTGACCGATGACCCACGGGTGATACTTATAAAGCTGGCAGACCGGCTGCACAATATGCGAACGCTTGACAGCATGAAGCGGGAAAAGCAACTGAAGATTGCGAGTGAAACAGTGTGGGTATATGCCCCGCTGGCACATCGGATGGGCTTGTATGCCATCAAGACCGAAATGGAAGACCTTGCCATGAAATACATGGAACCCGAGGCCTATAAAGACATAGCCCAAAGGTTGGCGGAAACCAAACGGGAACGCAGCCGCTACATCAACGAATTTATTCGGCCACTTCGCGAAAAACTGGAGACGGCAGGACTGAACTTCGAAATTTACGGACGACCCAAAAGTATCCACAGCATCTGGAACAAGATGAAGAAAAAGGGCGTAAGCTTCAACGAAGTTTACGACCTTTTTGCCATTCGGGTGATATTGCACTCGCCCCACGAAATGGAGCATGCCGATTGCTGGAAAGTGTACAGTGTGATTACAAGCGAGTACCAACCCCAACCCGAAAGAATGCGGGACTGGCTGAGCCGCCCCAAGAGCAATGGGTACGAGGCACTTCATGCCACGGTAATGGGCCCGATGGGCCGTTGGGTGGAAGTACAGGTACGCAGTGCCCGTATGAACGAAATTGCTGAACGCGGGTTGGCTGCGCACTACAAATACAAGGAAGGCACTACCATTGGCGACCGCTTTGATAAATGGTTCGAACAGATCCGTGATGTCATCAGCACGCAGGATACAGATACCGTAGATTTTCTCAACGATTTTAAAACCAGTTTCCTGGTAGAGGAGATTTATGTGTACACACCAAAAGGCGATGTAAAAATGCTGCCCTTGGGGAGTTCAGCACTCGATTTTGCTTTTTCCATCCACAGTGCGGTGGGGGCAAAAACCATTGGTGCCAAAGTGAACCATAAGCTTGTTCCGCTCCATCACAAGTTACGTAGCGGCGATCAGATTGAAATTATTACAAGCAACAAGCAAAAGCCACATGAGGACTGGCTGAACCATGTAATAACCGCCAAAGCCAAAAGCCGGATAAAAGATGCGCTGAAAGAAGAAAAACGCAAAGTGGCCGAAGACGGTAAATATGCCCTTCAGAAAAAATTGGAAAACATGGGTGCGACATACGACCGCGCCAATATTGAAATAGCTGTACAACATTTCAAAAAGCCTTCTGCACTCGATCTTTGGTATGATATCGCTGTAAAAGCCATTGAGCTGAAAGATCTGAAGGAATTTACCGTTACCGGCGATCGGCTGGAAGCTCCAAAACCTGTGAAAAACATACAGGTATTGAAGATAAACGATACAGAAGAAAATCGGAATTCAACGCTACCTAAAGATGCGGAGCTGATCATATTTGGAGAAAGCAGCAATCAGATCAAATACACACTTGCCAATTGTTGCAAACCCATCCCCGGCGATGATGTTTTTGGTTTTGTAACGGCTACCGAGGGATTGAAAATTCACCGTACCAATTGCCCGAATGCCGCAAGATTGCTTGCCAACTATGGGCACAGGGTGGTAAAAACCAAGTGGGCAAAAAATAAAGAGATTTCCTTCCTGACCGGTTTGAAAATTGTTGGGCTCGATGATGTGGGCATAATCAATAAAATAACCAATATCATCAGTGGAACCCTGCGAATTAATATCAACGCACTGACCATAGAAAGTTATGATGGCTTGTTTACAGGCATCATAAAAGTGTATGTGCACGATAAGGAAGAACTAGACAACCTCGTTTCAAGTCTGAAAGTATTGGATGGTATTGAGTCAGTAGATCGTTTTGAACCCGAAGAGTCTAAATAGCTTGGAATTTCCCCTTTTAGAGCCTACGAAAACCGGGGTTCATCCCAATCCATTTTTTAATAGGTTTTTTTTGGGAGTGTGTTTTCACCAAAATGTCTGAATTTAGCGGACCATGAGTTATATATCAACCACCTCCACTACCTTATTTCAGCGCGAAGTCGGTCTGAAATTTCAGTTGTACAATAGTCTTTTTACCAGTTTGCCGTTTCACCGGATTGAAAAAACAGGAATTTTACTAGCGCTTTTTCTTACCAATTGCGAAGAAGGTTTTGCCCGGGGGCTCAGCCCCATGAAGATTATTGAAGATTTTTTTAGCAGCCATACCTCTTATGTTACCGAGGACGAAAAACTGGATTTACTGTTTCGTTTTGTGCAATATTCCGAACGGCAGGTAGTACTTTTTGATGCGCTGGAGGATGCCACTTTTGATAAAGTGCATGATATGAACGGGATTGGAACCCTGAAACATTTGCAAACCATGGTGCTGCAGGAAGGCCAAATGAAAGTACTGGCCGAAAAGTTGAAACACTATGCGGTGCGTATGGTACTAACAGCGCATCCCACGCAGTTTTATCCCGGCGAAGTGCTCGGTATCATCAATGATTTGAGCAGGGCGTTGCAAAATGATAATACCGTACAAGTAAACATGTACCTGCAGCAATTGGGCAAAACGCCTTTTTTCAAACAGATAAAGCCCACCCCTTACGATGAGGCGATGAGTTTGATCTGGTATCTTGAAAATGTATTTTACCATGCCGCAGGCCGTATGCGTACCTTTTTGAAAATAGAGTTGAAGGAAGCGGTCAATTACGATAACCCGGTCATTCAAATGGGATTTTGGCCCGGTGGTGACCGCGATGGAAATCCTTTTGTAACCGTGGAAACCACCCTCAAAGTGGCCGATGCATTACGAACAGGGATCCTCAAATGCTATTATCAGGATGTGCGCAGACTGCGCCGGCGCCTTACTTTTAAAGGGGTCATTAAGCCTTTGGCCGATTTGGAAGCAAGGTTGTACGAAAATGTATTTATCCCAGGCAGAAGAACCCCGATTTTACAAAAGGAATTGGTGGATACGATGCTTGCGGTAAAGAAAACGCTGAAAGCAGACCATAATGGCCTTTTTATGGAACTCGTAGAAAATTTACTGAGTAAAATTGAGGTCTTCGGATTGCATTTTGCTTCGCTTGATATCCGTCAAGATAGCTCTGTGCATGTATCCATGTACAAGCAACTGGCGGAGGTGCCCGGTTTGTTGCCGGAAGGGTTTTTGAAGATGGAGGAAAAACAACAGCTCGAAGCGCTTACTTCTATTAAACCACAAAAAGTTGAAAAGTCTCCCTTTACTGATGATGTAGAAATAGATACTATGAAGGTGGTAGCAGCCATCCGTGAAATTCAGGAGTACAATGGCGAAGCCGGGTGTCAGCGTTACATAATCAGCCAATGTCATAGTGCCAGCAATTTGCTGGAAGTGTATGGCTTGTTTTTAATGAATGGCTATCACCCCGAAGATATCCGGGTAGATATCGTGCCGCTTTTTGAAACCATTGACGACCTGCGCAAAGCGGGCCCCGTTATGGAAATGCTGTACACACTGCCTGCTTACCGCGAACACCTGAAACGACGAAACCACCGGCAAACCATTATGCTTGGTTTTAGTGATGGTACCAAGGATGGTGGCTACCTGATGGCCAATTGGAGTATTTACAAAGCCAAAGAAGAACTGACCATGCTATCGCGTAAATACGATTTGGAAGTGATCTTTTTTGATGGCCGTGGAGGCCCGCCTTCGAGGGGCGGCGGCAAAACGCATAAGTTTTATGCGAGCCTTGGGCAGAATATCGCCAACAACGAAATACAATTGACCATACAAGGCCAAACCATCAGTTCCAATTTTGGTACGATAGATGCAGCGCAATACAATATGGAGCAGTTGATGAATGCCGGCTTGTCCAATTCGCTTTTTGCAAGTAAACTCACCACCCTCGAAAAAGATGAGGAGTCTTTGCTCTCCGAACTGGCAGAAATAAGTTTTGAAGCCTACGTAAACTTGCGCAGTGCCAGCGGATTTATGGATTACCTGTCCAATACAAGCCCGCTACGGTACTATGGCGCCACCAATATTGGCAGCCGTCCGGCAAAAAGAGGCGGTAGTTCCAAATTAACGCTTAGCGATTTAAGGGCCATCCCCTATGTAGGATCCTGGAGTCAGATCAAGCAAAATGTGACGGGCTACTACGGCGTAGGAATGGCTCTTTTAAAAATGGAAGAGGCAGGTCGTTGGGAGGAAGTGGTACAGCTTTATCAGAACTCCTTGTTTTTTAAGGCGCTGCTCGACAACTGTGAAATGGCGATGTACAAGACCTTTTTCCCGCTTACCGCCTTTCTGTCTGAAAGCCCGGTATATGGCCCTATCTGGAAAAAGATATACGATGAATATCAGATCACCTATAAAATGGTGCTGAAACTCTCCGGCAATACGGTGCTATTGCAAGAATATCCTTTGGAGCAAATGAGCATCAGCATGCGCGAAAGAATTGTGTTGCCGCTTGTTACCATTCAGCAATACGCCATCAGTAAACTCAGGCACATGGAAGAGCAGGTACTTGATGCTCCAACCAAGCCCAAGTTTGAGAAACTCGTTATGCGTTGTTCGTTTGGCATCATCAATGCAGGGCGTAATAGTGCTTAGTGGGTGGGTATAGTTAGATATGGCAACTGAAAGCATGATCTACATTCAAAACTAAAAAGAATATTAAAAATGAAAAGGATTACAACGCTAATTCTAGCAGTCCTGATTTTTAAATTCAGTACTTCACAAACTATATTTGACGCAGTAAAATCGAAAGATATTACTCAAGTTAAAGCCAGCATAGATAGTGGCTCTGATGTTAATATGCAGTTAGAAAATGGTATGACTCCACTTTGTTCAGCTTGTGCATATGGATTAAAGGATATTGCAGAACTCTTGGTTAGTAAAGGGGCAAAAGTAAACTCGACTCTAAAAAATGGAATTTCTCCACTTGCCTTTACAGCTCAAAATGGATTTACAGACATTGCAATATTGTTATTAGAAAATAATGCGGACCTGACATTGAAAGACCAAAATGGTTGGACAGCACTACGGTTTGCAGCGCGTAATGGACAACTTGAAATTACAAAATTACTTGTTAGGAATGGAGCTGAAGTTGATTCAAAAGCAAATGACAAAGCAACTCCATTAGCATCAGCAGTAAGCAAAGGCCATATCGAAATTGTAAGATTTTTATTAGAAAATGGCGCAAATGTAAATAACATGGATAAAGACAATGAAACCCCAGTAATGTATTGTGCAGACAAGGGACAAATCGAAGTTTTAAAATATCTATTGAAATATAAACCTGACTTGACAATAAAAAATAATAACGGAAAGACTGCTTTAGATATAGCAAGTGAACAAGGACAACCGAAAATTTTAAAAATGTTAGAGCAAAATTAAAAATCCAAACGCTTAGAGGTACATCGATAGCCAATATTATGCTTTGCTTTTAGTTAAAAGACGATTGTGATTTTAGCTGTAGTTCTAAATGGTTCCTTTAGTTTGGTTAGGAGTTTCTTTAAATACCAACTCATAACCAAACGCTAAACGTTCATTACTAGTGTTATCAATATTGTGAAGCATCTATCCGTAAACCGCATATCGTGAGTATTTTCAGGTTTGCCGTCTGCCTTTTCACGTTTTACTTAGCACTAGTTTAAAATGACACTACCTGCGATTTATATCAGCCTTTATTTACTTACAGTTGTTCTATGTTTTATTAAAAGAGACTGGCCATTAAATCACGCAAAGATTTTAATAAGGATTCATTTCAGTTTGCTGTTGGTTTTGCTGCTTGACATTTTTGTAATTAATTTCAAAGGTGTTTGGGTTGACAGACTACTTGTTATTGCCTTTCTTTTGACAGCTTCGGCAACATTTGCCCTATACAGAAGGACACTTCGAACCTGGCAAAAAATATACTTTGGGTTCTTTGTTTTTTATCCGGCTCTTGCGGCTTCAACATTTTTTATGGATAGACTTATGTTCGTAATAGTAGCAAGTCCTTTCATTGCCACGCTAACAATTCCAGAAACAAGGTTTAGCGACACCAATTATGAAGTAAGAAAGCAAATTGGCATTTTAGCACCTCCAACACTTCAATTGATTAAAAAAGGATTAATAACAGAAACCCTACTTGGCAGCACCAATGACGAAGGAGTTATTTCCCTTGACATACTATCTATTGAAATTATAAAACAAACAACCGACACGACAAAGGCTGTTATAACATCAAAAGGAAAAAAAATTCAGGGGACCTTCGCAAAATAATCTGCAGGATTAGCATTACCAATAGGTGGTACGGAATGAAGCCCATTTGCCGGAAGGGTCCTTGTTTGGCTGCATTCATTTGGGGAGGAACTCAGCAACCTAACCATCAGAAATACGTATCCTCTGTGAGCTATTTAGACCCGCTGAAGATTTACAAAATTTGTAAATTTGGCTCATGGAAATGAAAGTGGAAGTGCCATTTGAGCAACTTTTGACTTTGGTTAAGACGCTGGCTCAAACGCAGAAGATCAGATTGCGTAAGGAACTCAATGAGGATAAGCCCACTGAAAAACGAAAAGATGAATTCATAGAATTTTTACTTAACGCTACCTTTTATAAAGAAAAGGACATAACTATTATCGAAGACAATAGAAAAATTATTGCAGCATGGCGGACAAAAAGTTAATTATAGATACTTCTATTCTTATTAACTATTACCGTAATGCAGACTAAATCAACTCAAAATTAATTGCTCACTTTAAGCAGTACGATCAACTTTTTATTTCAACTATCACAGAATTTGAAGTATATAATGTTGTAATGGTATCTCACTGGCAATTTTGGGAAAATATGTTGACAAGGTTAACTGTTTTAGACTTTGACCGGCAAGCAGCAAGAAAAGCAGATGAATTAGTTTCTCAATAAAAGAAAAGCGGAAAAAAATGGATAAGCCTGATTTATTTATTGCAGCTACAGCGCTGGTAAATGGCTTGTCTTTAGATGCATTAAACGTTAAGCATTTTATTCATATGGAAGGTTTAAACATATTGATGAATCAAAACGGTCGCTAATACCAGAGGCAATGCCAATATTTACCACGAAAAATAAATAGGCGAAAAGAACAGAAGATCCTAGCCATCAGCAATGCTCTTCCGAAGAAGGAGAATCCCGAAGAACCTTTTTAGACCTTTACGAACGGTTTTATCAATGCGATAAATAGATACCCTCAAAAATAATTACGGGCTATAAAACGCAATGAATCAGGCACTCAGAAAATGTTTCATGAATTTCTCCCTAATTCTCTCTGTCATCCGGCTGCAACCGCTTACTTTTGCTCCTTAAAGGTAGCAAAACATCGATGATAGACGTATTACTTGGGCTTCAGTGGGGCGATGAAGGGAAAGGGAAAATTGTAGATTATTTTGCACCCAACTACGATATTATCGCCCGGTTTCAGGGAGGCCCCAATGCAGGGCATACCTTGTATGTGGGGGGAGAAAAAGTTGTACTGCACCAAATTCCGAGTGGGGTATTTCATTCCCATACCCAAAACCTGATAGGGAATGGGGTAGTACTCGATGCAGTAACCCTGAAAAAAGAATGTGAAACCGTGGCCAAATTTGGGGTAGATGTAAAAAAGAACCTGTACATCAGCGAACGCGCCCACCTGATTTTACCAGGGCACCGGGCACTCGATAAGGCCAGCGAATTGCAGAAAGGCGACAGCAAGATCGGCAGTACCCTCAAAGGTATAGGGCCGGCCTATATGGACAAAACAGGCCGTAACGGTCTCCGGGTTGGAGATCTTGCCGACAAGCATTTTACTACCAACTACATCAAACTGAGGCTGAAACACCAACGCATGCTGGATACTTATAACTTCCAGGAAGATATCAGCCAGTGGGAAGAAACCTTTTTTGAAGCTATTGACTTCCTCAGATCGCTTAATATAGTTAATGGTGAATATTACATCAACAACCATATCAGCCAGGGTAAAAAAGTACTGGCAGAAGGTGCTCAGGGTAGCATGCTCGATATAGACTTTGGAACCTTCCCGTTTGTAACAAGCAGCAATACCATTACTGCGGGGGTGTGCAACGGATTGGGCGTAGCGCCGCAAAAAATTAAGGAAGTGCTTGGTGTTACCAAGGCTTACTGCACCCGCGTGGGCAGCGGCCCCTTCCCTACCGAACTGGAGAATGAAACAGGGGAAGAACTGCGCAGGGCAGGCAGCGAATTTGGTGCCACTACCGGGCGGCCGAGAAGATGCGGCTGGCTCGACCTCGTAGCACTCAATTTTGCCTGCATGATCAATGGGGTTACGCAGCTTGTAATGACCAAAGCTGACGTACTCGATCATTTTGATCCTTTAGAAGTTTGTACCGCTTACATAATCAATGGAAAGGAAACCAAAGAAGTTCCCTTCCAAATGACAAGGGCGGATATTGAACCAGTCGTAAAGTCATTCAAAGGCTGGAATACCGACACTTCCATCATCAAGAACGAAGCCGATTTGCCCCTCGTAATGAAGGAATACATCGCTTTTATTAATGAATACCTCGGTGTACCGGTTAAATATGTAAGCAATGGCCCCGGCCGCGATCAGATTGTAACCCTGGCCTGATAGAAAGAGTACCGTCCTTACTGGCTTTGAGAGGAAATAAGGAGGGGAGGAATAAAAAAAAATAAAAAAAACACAAAATATTTTTGGAAGATTGGAAATCAACTACAAATTTTACATTCGGTAATTGAGAAATCATGACAAAGCAACTGAAAGAACTATCCCCCGTAATGGTAACGCCTGAAGGCGAATTGGCACTGCAGCCCCTGACCTTAGTTGAAAGCAATCCCGAGGAGGATGGCTTGCTAAATGGGTTACTTGCTGGTGAACTGGATCCCGAATTTGGCATCTTCGCAGCAAAGTCTGCTAAAAAGAAAGAAGAAGATGAGGAGGACGACGATCCCGATACAGAGGATAATACGGATAAAGACGATTGGGAAAAGGGAGATGGTGAGGATGAGGAAGAAGAATGGGATCCTGATTTTGATGAATTCGATCTGCCTAAAAGTGGAAAGAAGGCTGGCAAAGGTGGCAGCGAAGAAGAGGATGATACAAAAGTGGATGAAGATCTCAATGAGTTTGATGACTTATTTGGAGATAGCGGCGACGATTTTGATGATGATGATGACTACTAAAAACAACGGAGTTTTACAACATTGACTATTGAACATATAAAGGTTGGTGATTGGCAACAAGGGCCACAACTTAAGCAGCAACTGTTACAAATGGGAAACCTGTGTGGCAGTTGCTGTTCGTTTTTAGACAGCCACAAATACCCTTCTGTGGAGCCGGGAGGCGAATTTATCTGGGCGGCTGCTGAAATGGATATTATCACGCTCCGGACGGGTGATAACCCGGCATTGCTTGACGCCTTTTTACAAAAGCATTCCGGGAAATGGTTATTTGGTCATATTGGCTATGATGCTAAATCAATCCTGCAAGCACATGCCTGCACCCACAAAGACCAGATAGGTTTTCCCGAAATACAGTTTTTTGTACCGGCCTACTGTCTGGTAGCTAACCAAAATAAACTGCAGGTCATCAGTCAGGATCCTAAAGTTCCTGCGAAAAAGTTATGGCAGCTTATCCGGGAAACCGAGGTAGCGGAAGAAGTACTCTTACATGAGTTGGAAATGAAGCCCCGGATGGAGAAGGCTGCCTACCTCGAAGCCATTGAAAAAGTACGTGCCCATATCCTTCGCGGGGATTGTTATGAACTTAATTTTTGCCACGAATTTTTCGTGGAAGAAGCTAACATCGATCCGGTTGCCGTTTACCAGCGGTTGGTAAAAGCTTCTCCCAATCCTTTTTCCTGTTACTATCGTTCGTCGAATGCTCACCTGATGTGTGCGAGCCCCGAACGCTACCTTGCAAAGCGGGGCAACCGGCTGATCAGTCAGCCAATTAAAGGGACTGCTGCACGCTATCCAAATGCTCCCGAGGTGGATGCCTTACAAAAAGAAAACCTGCTGAACAGCAGCAAGGAAAGAAGTGAGAATGTGATGGTGGTAGATTTGGTACGCAACGATCTGTCGCGGATTTGTACAGAGGGATCGGTGGAAGTAACCGAGCTTTTTGGGATCTATACCTTTCCGCAGCTACATCAAATGATCAGCACCGTGGAAGGGCAGCTATCACCGGAGGTTCCTTTTTCGCAGATACTCAAAGCAAGCTTCCCCATGGGTAGTATGACCGGTGCCCCCAAACTGCGGGTGATGGATCTGATTGAAAAATATGAAATATCGGCCAGAGGGCTGTTTTCCGGCTCAGTCGGATATATTACCCCAAATGGAGATTTTGACTTTAATGTGGTGATCCGAAGCTTGCTCTACAATGCCCGAACGCAATACCTCAGCTACCTTGTAGGCGGTGGGATTACCTGGTATAGCGATGCGGAAAAAGAATATGAGGAATGTTTACTGAAAGCCTCTGCCATCCGGAAAGCGCTAGGATCGGAAATGGTCAAATTACATGAAGCCTGAGACCAGCTTAATGTTTTGATTTGGCTACCGGCTTTGGCTTTGCCTCGGGGTACACATCGCTGTTATTATTGAGGCTCGACAATAAGGCCATAATGCTTTGTTGTAAAATCACATAGCGGTGGTTGGTAAACTGCTCCATTTTATCGATAGGAAGCATCAGTTCATAGCCGGTTTCTTCGCTTACCATTTTATCAAACTGTGGATTCAGCACATTGAAAGCTGCTACATCCATGGAAATATAATTGGCGAGTACTACAGAGTTGTATTTACCCTGAATTTTCAGGAGCTTGGCACCTGCGGTTAAAGCTTCTGGCAATTTGCCACGCACCTGAGAAAGATCGCTGCCTGCTCCACCGGAATTAAGTGCTGTTTGAGAGGCCGCATCTGCATGCAGATCTGCAAGTTCACCCGCGGTAACCGTGGTCAGTCCACCGGTTCCTTCCATTACATAGTGGGTACCTATAAATTTCTTAACGTGGTTGCGGCTTTCGAGTGGCAGGCTGTTTTGTATTTCCCAGAAATTGCGGCTTCCTCTTTTTTTGATGGCATTGAGTACCCTGCCCGGGCCACCATTGTAACCAGCTATGACCAACAGCCAGTCGCCACCAAGCTGATCATACAACATTTTCAGGTATTTGGCAGCAGCATGTGTGCTTTTATAGTAATCTGTACGGTCGTCGCGGTATTGGGTAACGACCAAACCCAATTGGCGGGCAGTTTCCGGCATTAGCTGCCAGGGTCCTCTTGCCCCGGCCCAACTTATAGCAGCATTTTCAAGGTTGCTTTCAATAACGGCGAGGTACTTCAGTTCTTTGGGAAGCCCGTAGCTTGTCAGAATATTGTCAATCAAACGAAAATAAGGTCTGCCCCAAACCTGCATCGACTCAAGGTGATCGCGGTGTTTGGCAATATAATCATCAATATAAGGTACTGCCTTTGGATTGATCTGTAATTTGTAAGGCTCGGTTGGATTGTAGAAATCGGTGACGAAAAGATTTTTGAAACCTTTGAGCGCCTTATCCTTGCTCGCATTGGCGGAATCTTTTTTTTCTTTGTCCGTCTTGGGATCGGTTGATCCTGTGCCTGCCATAGCGGCAAAGGCATAGAAAACAAACCCGGTAAACATCAACATTTTTTTCATCTGCGCTATTAATCTATTCAAAAAACGTATTGCAAGATAGCATATTGCCTGTAAAAACGATATCAGGCCACGGCATCCTGCCGTTTTAATTGGTGCAAAACTAACCCAATATCTTGTAAAAGCAAATCTTCGCCCTTTTGGGTCATCACCTGCATGCCAAAAGGAAGTCCTGTGCTATGATGAAACAATGGGATACTCAGCCCCGGAATACCGGTGAGATTGGCAAATACGGTATAAATATCCGCAAGGTAGGCTGCCACAGGATCTTTTTGGTGGTCGCCGGCAGTAAAGGCCGGTACAGGGCTTACCGGCATCAAAAGCGCATCGAAGTCGTTGAATATCATAGCGATCTGATCGCATAACATCCGGCGTACCTGCTGTGCCTTGGTAAAATAGGCATCAAAATACCCGGCGCTCAATACAAAGCTGCCAAGCATGATCCTTCTTTTTACTTCGGGGCCAAACCCATTGCTGCGGTTGGCCTTGTAAAATGCTGTTAGATCACTGGCATTTCCTTCTACCTGATGTCCGTAGCGAATGCCATCATAACGGGAAAGGTTGCTACTCGACTCGGCTGTTGTTAGCACATAGTAAGTAGGCACGATGTAATCTAGCAGGTCAAAATCAACCGCTTCTACTGTATGTCCTTCGTCGCGGAGGATTTGCATCATCTGCAGGTTGGCTGCTTTTATTTCGGGATCAAGCCCGGGTAGTGAAAGCGTGCTTTCAAAATAAGCAAACCTGTATTTTTTAGCGGCATCCCGTATAGCCTGTGAAGCAGAAGGAACCGGTAAATGCAGCGAAGTAGCGTCCATAGGATCATGCCCGGCCATTACTTCCAATACCTTTGCCGCATCGGGGAGATAATGGGAGAGCACCCCGATACAATCAAAAGAACTTGCATAGGCAATAAGACCATACCTGCTGATGCGGCCGTAAGTGGGTTTAAGTCCCCATACGCCGCAAAAATCAGCCGGCTGTCGAACCGAGCCACCCGTATCGCTGCCAAGACTTATCATGCACAAACCTGCCTGCACGGCTACGGCACTGCCCCCCGAACTGCCCCCCGATACCCGGTCTTCGTTGACGGCATTTTTTACCCGGCCGTAAGCAGAGTGCTCATTGGCGCTGCCCATAGCAAATTCATCGCAATTGCAGGAACCGATAATGATGGCACCTGCATCAAGTAAACGCTCTACGGCTGTGGCGGTATATTGGGCCGTAAAGCCCTTGAGCATATCCGATGCTGCTGAAACCGGGTGATCCTTATAGCATAGCACATCTTTGATGGCAATAACTACCCCAAATAAAGGCAATAGGGGCAGTCCATTTTCTAAGGCATCATCTAAATCCTTTGCCCGTTGCGTAGCACTTTCTTTAAAAACAGAAACAAAAGCATTGAGTTGCTTTTTGCTTTCAATTTCGCCGAAGTAAAAAGCCAACGCCTTGCTACAGGTGGTGGTTCCGTTTTGCAGTTGCTGATGGTAATCTGATATGCCTGTGAAGGAAAAGGCCATGGTATTGGTAAAAATAAAAAACAGTTACAGGTAATATTTACATCACCTCTAACTGTTAAGCATTAAAAAAGAAGGTATAAAGGCTCCTGATGGCGACCTGTTGAAAAGGAAAATCTCTTATTTAGAAGCATTTTCATTGACAGGTTTTTCATTGATGCCTTCTTCCATTTCCTTCTTCACATTTTCCTTGGCATCTTTAAACTCACGAATTCCACGGCCCAATCCCCTCATAAATTCCGGGATCTTACGACCACCGAAAAGAATCAATACAGCGAGTACGATTAAAATCCATTCTGAACCTCCAGGGAAAGCAAGCAATAAATGTTGTTGCATAATTATAAATTGAAAAGGTAAAGGTAATGAAAGCGGTTGATAGTGGAGAAGTTCAACAGGGTTTCACAATATTTTCACCGCAGGAAACGCTGCCTATGAAAAAAACCTGGAAAAGTATTGGGCTGAAGGCTCGCCTGATGAAGTAAAGGCAGTACAATTGCGGCTAAAAGAACAGGGACAATACCGAAGTACTGTCCCTGAACCTATATCTTTTTGAAAATAAAATTACTTAGAAGTGTTCTTACGTTTTTCCTTGATACGTGCACTCTTGCCGGTCAGTTCGCGCAGGTAGAACAACTTGGCACGACGTACCTTACCCACTTTGTTCAGTACAATGCTGTCGATATGGGGGCTTTCGATAGGAATGGTCCGCTCTACACCCACACCATCGCTTATTTTGCGAACGGTAAAGGAAGCGGTTGCTCCTGTACCCTGACGTTTGATGCAATCGCCCTTGAAGCTCTGGATACGCGTTTTAGCGCCTTCCACAACACGATAGTTAACAGTAATATTGTCACCTGCTTTAAAAGCGGGATATTGCTTTGGTTCTGCGAGTTGCTCCTGAACGTATTTTACAGCCTCCTGACTCATATATCTAAATTTTTCGGACGGCAAAGGTAGGAGTCTAACCTTTAATTCCAAAATTTATTTAAAGCCTTTTGGAAATAACCTCCAAACTTTCTTTTCCCCAATGGTTTTATAACCTTTTTGTGGTTATGGTTCCCTGTTTCCGGGTAAGACGGGCACCTCTGGGGGAGCATCCATATTGATCTCAAATTCATTGTCCCAGTTCACTCTTACATTAATTTTCTTAGGAATTTCCAGTGTTCTTTCGGGTTGTTTTTTGGTAGGATAATCACCGGTATCCCACTTCCCGTTTTTGTTGGCATCCAATAAAATGTTGATTTCGTAATCGCCGGGAATAAATAATTTTTCGGCATAGACAGGCCCTGACATTGCCATTGACCTTACTATTTTACTCCCCTGTATCCATTGCAACACCGGATTTTTGGTAAAATCCAATCCGACAAAAGTCATTTTTATAGCGCCATAGTCGCGTTCTGATTTGGTTACAAACCGCACGGTATCGTTCTTGTTTGTAGTAATTCCCGAGGTATCGGTGGCAAAACCCTTCTGCAATATCAGCAGGTAATGCGTTTCTAATTTCCAGGGGTGGGCAAGGTTTACCCTGGTTTGGGTAGTATCTGTTATATGCAGGGAAAAATTGCCAAGCGGTCGAAACAAGGTATCGGTTAGCGAGATCAATGTGCTATCAAAACTTTTGAGTGGGGAGGCAAATTTTATGGAGAGGCTATCAAAAATATTGAGCGGTTGATCTTTGCTTGCAGAAGGCTGATATCTTAATAACTTGGGAGCTTCTTCGTCCGCCTCGCGGTTTCTCCGGCGGTCTGCACCGGTAGTGGTGGCCGGAGGGGCTTCTTTGGGTTCTTCTACGGCTTCTTTTTGGAAAAAGTACAGGTCAACGGGGTTGGTATTTGTAGAAATCCGGATAGAAGAATCGAGAAAAGCAAAGGGAATGGTGGAATCAGAGTAGCGTTTGAATCCCTGATCTTTAAGAGCAAAAATCTGATAGGTACCGGGAGCTACATACTCAAATAAGAACTGCCCCTTGCCATTGAGCCGGGTTACATACCTTGGTTTTTCTTTTATAACAGCGGTATCGGAAGGGTTGCTGTGCAGCAATACAATCAGCGTGCTGTCTACCTTTCCCGTTTGGGCATCGAGCACGGTGCCCCCCACCTGGGCTGTATCAAAATAAGTACCTGTGGTTAATACATAGGTAAAATCTCCTTGTGGGTTGGCCTCATTTACATCTCGTATGATGCCATCAAAACGAAAGCTATAGGTTGTGTTGGGGCTCAGGGTGTCTTTGATCCGCATAGTAACAGTTCTCAATTTGCGATCCACCAATGGAAAGCGATCGAGTGGAGGATTGACCAAAAGTTTAGCGCTTACATCATCAAGATCCACATATTCGTCGAAGTTGAAAACCACCGTATTGCTCTGAAAGGATTTGGTAAAGTTTTCCGGAACGGACTTCAATAATATGGGGGCGAGGGTGTCCTTGGGCCCGCCTGTAGGCTGCCCGATGCCTGCACAGCCATAGGTAGTCCATCCGGCCGCAACAAGGGTACACCCAATAGCCCAAAGTAATAGCCCTGAAAAGTGCTTCTGATGCATATTGGGCAAAAGTAGGGGCCAATTGCTCTAATAATTTCCCAAACCTGTAATTGTGGGCAACCAATCGATGTTGTTGTATGTTTGTGTGGCATGTCGAAAACATATTCAATAAAAACAATACAAAAACTCCCGGTATCGATAGAAAAGGCGTGGGACTTTTTTAGCAGACCGGCCAATTTAAAAGAGATCACCCCGGCGCATCTCGATTTCCAGATACTCAGCCACCACCATGGCGACCGCATGTACCCCGGACAAATTATTGAATATAAGGTAAAACCATTGCTTGGAATACCGCTGTATTGGATGACCGAAATAACGCAGGTGGAAGAAAATAAATTTTTTATAGACGAGCAGCGCTATGGGCCCTATAGTTTATGGCATCATCAGCACCATTTTAAGGAAATAGAGGGTGGTGTAGAAATGACC
Source organism: Chitinophagales bacterium (assembly GCA_038209595.1). Taxonomy (GTDB): domain Bacteria; phylum Bacteroidota; class Bacteroidia; order Chitinophagales; family Chitinophagaceae; genus Phnomibacter. The sequence continues at coordinate 21,449 of JBBQXO010000018.1, read as the reverse complement.
GATATCGTGCATTACCGGGTTCCATTCTGGATATTGGGCGATCTTGCCAACATCATATTGGTACGAAGTGAACTCAAGAAAATTTTTGGTTACCGCTTTGAAGTAGCAGAAAAGCTGTTGGGTACCTGGCCGGGGCAAAAGCCAAGTGTGAGTTTGTATTAAATGGAAACAGTTGTATTGGCAAAAAAAACTTTGAAAATTCAGTCCTGCTTGGTTTTGTTAATAAGTTTGAAGGTAAGAATTTTTACCTCTCCTTATTCGTTAAGCCGAAACGTCTGCTGATAGGGAACTGCAAGGGATTGCACCTGAGCTTGGGTGTGGCGTGAGTTTGGGGGCAGGTCGGTGAGGACAGCAACCTGTAGGTTTGCATGTGTGATATGGGTTTGAGTTTCAGTTTCGTGAAGACACGAACCTGGGCGTGGGTGTGGGGTGAGTTTGGGGGCAGGTCGGTGAGGATTTACCCTTTCGGAACGCTAACATGTCTGCTTGATCGGAGTCATTAACATATTGAAAAGCAAATATTGATGTGTCACGTTTATACATTTCTAAATCAAATTCCTCATTTTTTTTAAACAAGTCATCCTTGTCAAATCGAAGTGCAAGTAAGTATTTATCCTTCACTAACTTACCATTGATCAGGAGCATTTACTAATCATTCATGGACAGGTTTTCCAAATGGGTCAGCAAAGCAGTCAGGGATTTTATTGCTTCGAAGGTAGAGTCGTTTTTAAGTAAAAGTTGGATAGTGTGAAACACATAATTTCTTTCTCGCACCATTTCATAAATAACTTCTGTTGCTTTCCAAGTTTCTGTCATTTTATTAAGCTCTTCGATTTCAGTGATTGAAATTGTATCCTGCAAGTCCCTTGGTTCCAAAAAATGACAACTTAAGAAGGTAAATATTAACTCAAGTTGCAGGTATATCAGGTATTCCCGGTCTTTTTTCATCAATTTTTCATCGTTTTTAAAATATATCCTGTGCTGGGAGCAGGTTTTTATTTTGGATGAAGTTTGTAGTACACAGGGGTGTGTTCGTTTACTGACATTGGGTTTTAGTTTTGAGCAATGTATTTAAAGTCTACATTTCAACATAATCCTGCATTGAGCAACATTGCAGCGTATTATCGAATAGTAGAAAGCTACCGCAACGAGTATGATAGGGTTTGCCATAGATCTCTTTTAAATATCGGCTTTTGTCCTGATGCAACTCTCGAACAAAAAGTAAGTGTAATGGAGTTGCTTAATGCAAAGTACGAAAATGAGCTACTGCTTTTTGAAGAGCATGGTACTCAGGTAATTGATTGGGTCAAACTTTTTTTGGAATCAGATGATTGAAAAAAAGACGATTGATCGCAAAACCATGGAAGGGAAGCATAAGCTGGTAAAACCAGATAACATAAAACATAAGGGAGCAAGGGAAATAGGAATTGGATGGTTATGCACTCATACATGGAATCAATTAAAACTTTCCGAACTATTATTAAGCTTTGGTTGGTCGATCTAAAAGGTGCAACTAGCCATGATGCAATTCATTATCAGAGACATATATGCCGGATCGGAACTTGCTGTTAGCAAATGGATACAAGAAAACTCTGCTATTTGTGATATTACAGGCTTTCCAATTGAAAAAATCACAAAAGATAAACTGTATCAGAGTGCCATTTTAAATAGTATATTGTTCGTAAACCTGCCGTACTTTCTGATGCTTCACGTAGTTGAGGCTGTGGTTGTACACGCTCTTGTACAGGTACGCCGCCACCGTAGACTGAATATGCAGTTTTGCTGCTTTATCCCATAAATTCAGAAAAACACTTGCACGATCCCTTCCGCCGCTTCCTTATTTTTGGTAATGGTTTAGGGATAGGCATGCAAGGGCTTAAAATGCGATGTAAACACCTCCTCAAAAGCTCCCTCGTGGCGTCGGGCCACCTAACTGATGCTATGCTGCTTTTCCATCCTTTTTGTTTGTTATAAAATATAGTCCGATTGGTAGCGGTCAAAATGGAGCTGTTTAGATATAAAACATTCCAAAGGGCCGATACCCTTACGGAAAAGAAAAAATTATTTTCAGGAAACTACGTGTATTCCGGGATAAATGGTCGAAACAAGGCGGGGAATCTGTTTTTTGGTGTCCTTGTACTCGGAAATATTGCTATGGGAGGCGTCTAGCGTGGCATTTACACACTGTGGTACGTGTCTCAAGTACCCTGTTTCCAAGTGTTATTTACCACACTTATCTATTTCATTCACTTCACGCTCTTGTCCCAATCACATTTTCAAATGCCATCATCTTAATGCGTGTCTCAGTCATGGTAAGGGTTTTCTATTAAAAATATATGCTTAACCGCTTTTTAGGGAAAAAGCCTCTTTAATCTAAAAAATGATGCCTGAGGAGGTGAATTTTACACCCAAACGGTCGCCACTAGCCCATCTCACTTCTGTTATTGAGGAAATTTATCAACTGATGGCCATCCTGTAATATTTTGTAAAATCTGTAAGAGTAGGGCTTCTGGGAAACAGACAACAGTCACTATTCAATAGGAAATTGACTAAAAAAGGAAAAAAAGGTTTGTAGGTTAAGAAATTTAAAAAATTAATGACTATGTTTGACATTATGATACTGAAGTGGGCTTGACTTTTAACAACTTATAAGAAAACCTAAGTAAATATTTTATGGCAAAAGCGCTATTGAAAAGAAGGGATTTAAAAGAGTTTTGTTTTGGATAAATCGTTTTTGATTTATTTCGCAAATACAAAGAGAAGTTTTAAACCCACAAAAAAGTCCACTTAGCTGTTTTCTTTTATTTTGCCGGTCAGCATCCTGTTCGTTTTTCTTAACCCAACTATTGAAAGATTTCATTTTACACGTTTACTTTTTAAAAGTATTATTCTTAACACCAAAACAATGAAACATTTTAATTGTATCAATAATGAAACTACACATTAAGTACGATATAAATTTATGTTGCAAAATTGTTTTGCAGGAGCAATTAGATAAACTCCAATTGCCTTATACAATCACTGGTTTAGGTGAGATAGAAATTAAAGAAACAATATCCGTTCTAAAATTTAAAGAGTTAGAAGAAAGTCTCACCAAATATGGAATTGAAATAATCGACAACCCAAAATTTGTATTCGTTCAAAAAATAAAAGATGCTATCGTTGAAATGGTTTACATGGAAAAAGAAATGCTCGTGGTTAAAAATTCCGCATATCTTTCTGGTAAGTTGCATAAAAGTTACGGGCATATAGCACTCATTTTTTCAGAAGTTACTTTTACTACCATTCAAAGTTTTATAAGCCTCCAAAGGATAGAGCGGGTTAAAAAAGAAATTATGGAAGGTAAATTTACACTTACAGAAATATCCTGGAGGTTAAATTACAGCAGCGTTGCCCACTTATCTATTGAATTTAAAAAAGTAACGGGATTAACGCCTACTGCTTTTCAGCGAATCATTAAAAAGAAAAAGGAAATCAAAAATACATTCGAACAATAAATTGCAAATAGTAAAATTCTTATAAAGATGACTTCTGATACACTTCGTATACTTCTTGCAGATGATGATGCTGATGATCGTCTTTTCTTTAAAGATGCAATAACAGAGTTAAGGGTAAAAACAATTGTAACCATGGTAAATGATGGTGTGGAGTTAATGGAATATCTCCATAAGACCGGATTACATTTACCGGATCTTATTTTCCTTGACCTGAACATGCCACGCAAAAGTGGAATGGAATGCTTAAAAGAAATAAGAAGCAATGATAAATTCAAAAATCTTTCCATTGCTATTTATTCTACATCATCAATGGAAAATGATATTGAAGATACATTTGTCAGAGGAGCAAACGTTTACATAAAAAAGCCTAATGATTTTAAAGAATTGAAAAATATTTTGGCTAAAGTAATTACCATCAAATGGCAGTACCATACATCAGGCTTGAATAGAGAAAACTTTTTACTTAGTATTTAATAGTAAAAGCGAATGAAAAAACTGTCGAAAAACACTTCTACATTTTTATTTACAGTGCTTACATCGGTACTTATAATAGTTGCATTTATTTCCTACCTAAAAGTTGTTCAGTTCAAAAAATCTGTTAATGAAGTAATGCACACCAATGAGGTTAAAAGTAAAATTGAGGCGGTGCTTTCCAATCTTAGAGATGCAGAAACTGGATTACGTGGATATTTGCTTAGTAATGATACTTCGTTTCTTATCCCGTTCTATGGTACTAAACAACTCAATATCCTGTCATTTTCTTCTCTTGATACACTTATAGATGACAACGCAGTTCAGCAACAAAATTTAAAAAATCTTAAAAAGTTGGTGAACGAGAGATATGTTCTCTTAAAAAATAATATAAATCTTGCAAGTAGTAATCTTCCCAAGTCTTTTGCTGATACTACTTTGCCTATTTCGAAAAGGAAAATGGAGGAAGTGCGCACGCAGGTACAGATGATGTTGCAAATGGAAGATACCCTATTGAAGAAGCGTATAGAGGTAAAAGACCGTGCAGCCAACATTACCCCTTTTTTTTTATTAGTCCTTTCTTTATTTTCCATTCTCGTCATCACATTTTTCTTTTTTCGGTTGCAAAGAGAAACGAGTGAGCGGATTTTAATAACAGAACAAAACGTTTTGTTGCAGCAAGCTAAAGAGCAACTGGAATCGAGTGAAAAACAATTTCGTATTTTTGCAGACAGTATCCACAGTTTGGCATGGAGTGGTAATAGCGAAGGTTGGCTATACTGGTATAACCAACGTTGGTTTGATTACACAGGTACAACACTCGAAGAAATGCAAGGATGGGGATGGCGGAAAGTGCAGCACCCTGATCATATTGAAAGAGTTGAGACATTTGTAAGAGAGGCCTGGAAAAAAGCTGAAGCCTGGGAGCTGACTTTTCCTTTGCGCAGACATGATGGAAAATATCGTTGGTTTCTAACCCGTGCTTTCCCGGTAAAAAATGCCAAAGGGGATGTGGAGCGATGGATAGGAACCAATACCGATATTACCGACCAAAAAGATTTTAGCGAAAAATTAGAAGCAAAAGTAAAAGAACGAACGGTTGAACTGGAAAAACGCAAAACTTTAGTGGAAGCTATTTTAGAAACAAGTAAGGAATACATTGCTGTGTATGCAAGAGACTTCACTATTCTTACCATAAATAGAGCAACTGAGGTGTTGATTGGGCGGAAAAGAGAAGACGTTATAGGGAAAACACTTTTAGAATTAATGCCTCAGGCAAAAGGGACTAAGGAAGAATCTGATCTTAAAAGTGCTATGGAGGGAAACAATATTTACAACGAAACCTATCAGTCAACCATAACTGGTAAATATATTGAAAACTATATAAATCCATTAAGAGATGCAGAAGGAAATGTTTACGCAGCGGTGGCTATGGCCAACGATGTTACCAGTATTTTTTCCAAACAAATAGAAATAGAAAATGCCCGGGAACTATTGCAGTTACAAAATACGACCTTTGAAATGGCAGAAAGCATTGCTAATTTTGGAAGTTATAAATGGAACATAAAAACAGGTGCATTGGAATATTCTGATAATTTATTTCGGTTACTAGATTACGAACCTTATGAATTTGTCCCGACAATTGAGAAATTTTTATCTTTTGTACACCCCGATGATTTGCAACAAGTAATAGATGACGGAGATCAAACAAAGCAAACGGGTATTTTGACTGAATCACCATATCGCATCATAAGTAAAAGTGGAGCTATTAAATACTTACGCTCAAGCGGAAGATTTATTGGGGAGGAAGATAATCGTATGCTCATTGGTACAGTGCAAGACATCAGCAAAGATGTAATAGCATCTAAACAATTACAAACAAAGAATCTTGAACTTGAAAACGCTAATACCGAACTTGCCTCTTTTAGTTATGTGGCAAGTCATGATTTGCAAGAACCGCTGAGAAAAATTCAAGGATTTTCAAAACGCATTCTTGATAAAGACGGAGAAAAACTATCTGAAACTACTAAGGATTATTTTAACCGTATTAATGCAGCAGCGCAACGGATGCAAAATTTGATTGAATCATTGCTTAGTTTTTCACGTACCAATCTTTCTGAAACGATTTTTGAAGAAACAGATTTGAATATAACGCTTAGCGAAGTACATACTGCTTTGTATGACTTGATAACAAAAAAATCAGCAGTAATTGAATCTCAAAACTTACCCATCCTAAATGCAGTGCCTGTTCAAATGCATCAATTATTTTTAAATATTATTGGCAACGCGCTTAAATATTCAAAACCAGATTTCGCACCACTAATAAAAATATCCGCTGAAAAAGTTACCATCAATGAAATTGCCGGACGGATAAAACAAAATGGCGTTTTTTGGAAAATTACCATCAGCGATAACGGCATTGGATTTGAACAACAATACGAAAGTAAAATATTTGAACTCTTTCAGCGCCTGCATGGCAAAACAGAATATGAAGGAACAGGAATAGGGCTTGCCATATGTAAGAAAATTGTTCATACACATAATGGAACCATCTCGGCAACCGGCAAGCAAGGTATGGGCTCAACTTTTACTTTCTATTTATCTGATAGTAATAAATCATAAAATATTATACTCCATGAGCAGCCATAAAAAAATTCTTTTAGTTGATGATGATAAAGACGACCAGCTTTTTTTTGTGGATGCTATCAAGGAATTAAAGCCTACGCTTGAATGTGGTATTGCAAATAATGGCTTAGAGGCTATTAGCTTTTTAGAAAAAATACCGCCACTACCATCATTAATATTTCTCGATCTCAATATGCCATTTATGAACGGTTATGAGTGTTTGGCGCAATTGCAAAAAACAAATGAATACAAAGAAATTCCTATTAATATCTTCACTACGTCCAACCATGCTGTTGACTTCAAGCGTACAATGTCCATGGGGGCAAAAATGTATGTTATAAAACCGCCAGACTTTAATACCCTGAAAACCCGGCTCCATGATATTTTAGAAATGAATTTTGCCATGGCGAACTGTTGAAGAAAAAAGCAATACAAGGGTACAGCCATAATTATCAGCGATTTGTAAAGTGTAGCTGCAGTTTGTACATTCATTCAATTTTTACAACAGCAGGTAAGGGAATAATTGAGAATCAGGTATAAAATAGTTTTTACATTCCAAATAAAAGAACTCTGTATCCTGAATTTTGTTCGTTCAATATCCTGAAAAATCTACTTTAACAGGCATACTTCTTTGTTTACGATTTCTTTACAGGAAGATCCGTTGTAATTATTAATAAGGATAGTATCTGAAACAAATAACCTCGGTTCGCCTAACAAGCTACTGCGCCATGTTACGTGTTTCACGAACCATTTCATCATTTGATGCGTATCATCAGCCATGGTTAATTATCACCGAACCATGTCCATCGCGCCATGATACTTTTCAAACGATGCAGGAGAATTGATTGACAAACCTGATATTGATATATGGTATAACCATACTTATGCAACCTACTTCAATATATTAAAAGTAATAGAAAAGTTGGGGCAAGACATAAGGGAGATTAAAAATGAAAAAACTCCAAATCCCCGTAATTCATTTTTTAAATGTCGCCTTGATTCCTTCACCCTTGAAATTTTACCAGAAATAAAGGCACCTATCAAATTCTACGATGCTACTAAGAAGAAAGTGACCGTGGATTTTTATCAAAATCAGTTCATATTATTAACTGTTTCTATTTAATCAAAGATAAGAAAGCCAAGGCTTGAAAGAAAGATATGGAAGATATAGAGCATTTAAGAAAAATCAAAGGAGAGCAGTAGCAACCATTTCCTCTCCCCATAGCACGTTCCCACAAACCATTCCCATCATTCTGTTCATGACTCTGAAAATGGTTCAATTTAGCTACCTATTGTTGGTGTAGCTATTTTTCATTTTGCTTCAAATACCTGAACATAGCATAATCATGTAATTCTTATAAGAAATTGTGTAACTGAGTTGGTGTTAAGTACAGGTAATTTTACACTTCTTTTTTATCATTTAAAAATTAGGCCATGAAATAGCCTATAGATGTACAAAATCAAGTTTGCAAGGCTTGGCCACCCTTTGCAGGTACCTTGTTTATAGTTGTGAAAGGGGATGCTGACATTTCCTTAAGAAAATGAGCCATTTAGTTTGGCTGTTACCGGGATCACAAAAAGAATTAAATGATGGCTATGATTGAAATGAATACATTTATTGCGGGTAATGCTCTTAAATGTGGAGGATCAGTAATTTTAGAATTTTCGAAAACCTTTATTAAATTATTTTATGAACAACTTTTTTAAAACTATTATTGCCGGATATGGTGCCAAAAAATTGGGTGGTGGCTGTTTTGGAACCATAGTCGTTTTCATAGTTATTTACTTTCTACTAGGTCAATGCAATTAATGTAATGTAACTATTTAGCTAAATTTTTTAATTATTTCAGTGGTATATTCAATATTTAAGAAAATATCACGATACGAAGCGTTCAGAATAAACATTGCAAAACCCTTGCAATCCACAAGGTTGTAATATTGAAAATAATATAAAGTTGTGATTAGATCTTAATTAAATAAATTCAATATTACAATTATCTGGAAAAGTAGAAGACTTTTTTATTTTGTTAAAATATGTTTTTTGATTACCTTGTATCATGAGGAGTCCGCTGACTAATTCTATAAATTAGTGATTCCCTTAAAAATATATTAGTGTGTCATACTAAATAGAATCCAAAATACTTTTCAAATAATTCATACTGTATTCATAAATGTAAAAATGTTGAAATGAGAGCGATTTGGAAGGGTTCTATAAACTTTAGTTTGGTAAACATTCCCATAAAATTGTATAGTGCAACAGAACAAAGCAATATAGATTTAGATATGGTTGACAGCCGCGATATGGCCAATATTCGGTATCAAAGAGTGAATGAGACTACTGGTAAGGAAGTACAATGGGAGAACATAGCCAAAGCATATATGTTAGATGGTAATTATGTTTTACTAGATGACGCTGATTTTGAAAAAGTGTCGCCAGAAAAAAATAAAATAATTGAAGTCAATCATTTTATAGATGAGCATGAAATTGACACTATTTATTTTGAAAAATCGTATTACGTGGAACCTGAAAAATCTGGTGTTAAAGCTTATGCACTTTTGCGGGAAGCACTTATTAAATCAGGAAAGGTAGGTATCGCGCAATTTGTATTAAGAACTTCCGAGGCTTTAACCGTTCTAAAACCGCTAGGTGATATTTTGGTTTTAAGCCAAATTCGATTTGCTCAAGAAATCAGAGGTGTAGAAGAATTTACTCTTCCCTCAAAATCGGTTGTAAAGCCAGCAGAATTAAAAATGGCATTGACCCTGATCAATCAATTTACTCAGCCCTTTAAAATAGAGAAATATAAAGATGAATATGCAAGTTCATTACTGAAAATAATCAAAGCAAAGGCTTCTGGAAAAGAAGGAAAAGTGCGCAAGCTTAAGGTAGTTTCCAATAAAAATGAGAATCTTATGGAGCAGTTGAAGGCAAGCTTATCAAAGAGAAAAACCTCTTGAAAATGTCCTTGGATAAGTATGAAAATAAGAGAAATTTTGACACTACACCGGAGCCAAAAGCTATATTAGAAAGCAATAATTTGTCGTTAAGCTTTGTTGTTCAGAAACACTATGCTTCTCATTTACATTACGATTTTCGGTTACAGATGGATGGTGTTTTAAAAAGTTGGGCTGTTCCAAAGGGACCTTCTATGGTTGCAGGTGAGAAACGCTTAGCCGTTATGGTGGAAGACCATCCTTTAATCTATGACAAATTTTATGGCGAGATTCCAAAGGGGAATTATGGTGCCGGCACTGTAGAAATATGGGATAATGGACTCTATAAACCGCTATCGGAAAGTGATAATGTGGAAGAATTGTTGCTTGCACAACTTATGAAGGGCGATTTAAAATTTATTTTAATTGGTAAACGTTTAAAAGGTTCTTTCGCCTTAGTGCGAATGAATGATGGAGAGGATAACAATTGGCTACTTATAAAAAAGAAAGATGAGTTTGCCGTAAGAGTTTTTAAAATTGATGCAATTCCTTCACTTCAATCATATCGGAAAATAAAAGGTAGTAAAGAAGCTGTATCCTCTGAGGAGGAAAATTCTGCAGAATTATCAACATTTGACAAGGATATATTTTCAGTGGAGGTACCAAAGCCTATGCTAGCGACGATAAGCAGACAAAACCTGTATAAAGAGGATTGGTTGTACGAAGTGAAGTATGATGGTTACAGGGTGCTTGTTAAAATACAAAATGGAAAATCAAAACTGTTTTCCCGCAATGGTAATAATTTTTCGGATAAATTCCAAAGTTTGACTGATGAACTCAAAACGATTAAGGATACGGTAATATTAGATGGGGAAGTTGTGATAGAAAATCATTTAGGAGTAAGTGTTTTCCAATTATTACAAAATTATCAGACCACTAAGCAAGGAATTTTAAAATATTATGTGTTTGATATGCTTTATTTGAACGGCCATAGTGTTGTTCACCTTCCTCTACTCCACCGTAAAGAACTGCTAAAAGCTTTTTTTGAGAACTATTCTTTCAGGGAAATTTTTTTATCCGAATATCAAAAAGGAGGGGGACAAGAATTATTTGAAAAGCTATCTGCAAATGGGTATGAAGGCATTATAGGTAAAGATCCCGAAAGCACCTATCTTGAGGGGAAACGGGCCGATACGTGGTTGAAGATTAAGGCAAGTAAAATTCAGGAAGCAGTAATTTGCGGTTATACTTCACCTCAAAACAGCAGAAAATATTTCGGGTCTATTATATTAGGAATTTATAAGGGAATTAATTTGCAATACATTGGGAATTGCGGGACTGGTTTTACGGATGCATCTCTTAAAGTGTTATACAATGAATTTAAAAAATTAGCAACACCGTATTCACCTTTTGAAACTTCCCCTAAACTCAATAGAACGAAAGGAAATGCCAATTGGATAAAGCCTGAATTGGTATGTAATATAAAATTTTTAGAGTGGACGCAAAATGAACACTTGCGTAACCCTGTCTTTATGGGGTTACAAAATGACAAGGATGCAAAGGAAGTTTCCAAGAAAAATTCAGATACCGTAACAAATACAACTCTTATAAAAGAAAAGGAAAAATTGATTACTCTTTCAGGAAAAAAAATTAAATGCACTAACCTCAATAAAATCTATTTTCCTGATGAAGGATTTACGAAAGGTGATTTGATCAATTACTATCAAAGCATCAGCAAATTTATTTTACCTTATTTAAAAGATAGGCCCCAATCATTAAATCGTCATCCTGATGGAATAAATGGGAAAAGCTTTTATCATAAAGATATGGATATAAATCAGATTCCTTCCTGGTTAAAAACTGTTAAGATATTTTCTAAATCTACCAGTAATGAAATAGATTATTTGATTTGCAATGATGCCGCTACTCTAATTTATATGGCTAATTTGGGATGCATTGAAATTAATCCATGGCATAGCTCCTACCTAAAACCCGATGATCCTAGCTATTTGATTCTTGATTTAGATCCAGGAAATATTTCTTTTGTTGAGGTGGTGAATGCTGCTTTGGTAATCAAAGAGACTTGTGATGAAATAAATATTCCGTGTTATTGCAAAACAAGCGGTGCAACAGGATTACATATTTATATTCCATTAGCTGCAAAATACAAATATGATGATGTAAAAATATTTTCTGAAATTATGGCGACAATCGTTCACAGCCGTTTACCTGATACAACAAGTATTGAACGCAGCACCGCAAAAAGAAAAAACAAGATTTATATTGATTTTCTACAAAACCGAAAGGGCCAAACCATTGCAGCGGCTTATAGTGTTCGTCCACGCGATTATGCAACAGTTTCTACTCCATTATTGTGGAAGGAAGTAAATCATCAACTCAACCCTGAAATGTACACCATTAAAAATACAGCACTTCGCTTATCCAAAATGGGCGATTTGTGGCGGCCGATATTGCAAAAGGGAATTGTGCTGTCTAAAACTTTAGATTTAATAGAAAAGCTATAAGTGAACTATGTAGTATAGATATCTATGTCAAAAACTCCCGCCACTTTTTTAGTTATATTATGTCATTTTCTATCATTAGTACACGTCAGTTAATATTTCCACCACCAGTGCATGTTTCACAGGTATCATTATTAGCCTATGTACTTCACTCAGGCAAAATTCTCAGCCTAAACGCGTGGCTAATGTATAATTTCATATATGTCTGTCCTACCATAAATTTAAAAAAACAGATAAGCACAATGGCTTCCATATTCAAAATACTTGAGTTACATATTTTTCAGTTAGCAATGACAAGGCATTTTATTAGAGCGCTTTTCTTAAAACCTGTCCCTTAAAACTTACCCATTACCTGCCACCGGGTTTACTTATTGTAAAGGAAGGTGATCTGCAATGTGCAGATTGATGTACTATCGGCTAGACCAGAATTCTTATTGTACAATAAATTCCACTCGTCTGTTATTTGCTTTGCCGACATGGGTAGAATTATCAGCTACCGGTTCTATTTGACCTTTACCTTTAGTTTCTATGCTGTTTTTTACAGCAAATTCTTTTTGTAATATTTGCTTTACAGCTTCGGCCCTGCGTTCTGAAAGTTTTTGGTTAAGGTCTGCCGATCCGTCTGTATCGGTATGACCAACAATCGTTACTGTTTTGCCGGCTTCTGCATTCAATGCGGTGGCTATTTCTTTTAAAATACCATATGATTGTGGTTTAATGGTAGCCGAACCCGAATTGAAAAGAATGGCCGATGTAGAAAATTTACCAGTTTCCAGAAGTTTACTACGGGTATCAGGTTTGCCTGCCGCATAGCGTATATTGGATAAATAGTAGTTGTCATTTTCAGTACGATTATCCACATAAAGCCGGGCACTGCTGAGCTTTACATCTTTCTCAAATGCATTGGTAATATCCAGGACTTTTTCTTCGTTGGCAAATACCTGTAGACGCCGGCCCATCCTCGCCATGGAAATATGCAATGGCTTATTGATGCCTTTTTCGTTAATAATATGTTTTGCATTAAATTGGGAGGAGAAATTCAGGTCTCTTTGATTAGATACAGCTTTCCGTCCGGTAATAAATGGCCCTCCTGAACTTCCTAATGCTGATATTTCGACGCCAACATAATTATCCGATAATTTTTGCAGAAAGAAATAACCGGGATCTCCATTCCAGTCTAATTTTGCTTCGGGGTTTGTTATATCTGTAAACACCATCATGAAGGTTCTTTTAAAACTGAAAGTGCCAAACTTGAAATCATACATAAGGTCAAACTCCAGGGTAAAATTATCTGGAAAATCTTTTAAGTAAGTAGGTATAAAATTCCCTTTTGTTTTATTAAACCAAACCCAATTGCCCTCAATGCCATCAAGGTTCACGATTTCGCAGGTACCCGTGGTTACCCAGTTCGCAGGCAAGTCGCCCACTTTATCTTGCGAAAAATCGTCGTAGGCCAATACTTTTTCTCCCTGTACAAAAGAAAACTTTGTGTAGCGTGCCATTGCATTAGGTTCCTGTGTTGGGATGGGTGCTGTCTCATTTGGTTGATCCATATTCCCCTGATCTGTTTGATTACTATTTTTTTCAGTAGCCGCTTTATCCGCATCAGCAGGTTTCTTTTTTCTAAATAGCCCGTTTATACCTTCCTCTAATTTGTCAGCCGCTTTGTCTACGTTTTTGTCTACGGTACGATCGGTCTTATTATTTACATTTTGTTTAGCCCGCTTTTCTATACGTTTATTGATCTGCGCAAAAATAGTAGGGTTAAAAACCAGCACGGCTATGGTGCAGAGGAGCATTTGCCTGATATATTGCATAATAAAATATTTACATGGTTGAGATAGTGATGAAACCCATATTTTGGAAAAATGAAAGAGGAAAAAATGTTTTTTATGGATATACGGGGAAAATCTGAAATGCCATGAAGGCACTGTTATCCTGGGTGTTAAGAGCATGAAACATTTGCCAGGTATCAGTGGATAGGGTATTAAAAGCTTTTGCATACGCATACACTTGGTAACTACCCGCATTTAGCCTAATGAAACCTGTAATGGTTGATTGTCTCCCATTTAATAAAGGTCTATTATCATTATCATCATTTGCGTTGTTTTCGTTGCTGGTACTCAACACTTTACTATTGGTGGCACTGTTCCAGATTTCAAATGTAATCCTAAGTGTTGAAGCTGTTTCTGGTCTTAAGGGGGGCTTTAATTGATTTACCATATTAAAATAAACATCACTCCTTTCATTAAGTGTAAAACTTTGTTCATCAATGCCTGAAATTCCAACAAAAAGAAAATTAGATGCTACAGATTGAAACATCGTATTTGTTCTAAAAATAAACATATAAGGGGGCCTCCGCCAAACAGGTGCCTGCGTACTCCCCCTTGAAATAAGCATTTGACCACTGCTACCAAACTGCTGGCTAAACCCAACAGCCCCTGTAGGCCTTATATTTAAAACACCTGTATTGGATCCTGCACCAATCTCTAAATTCCCATTACCGCCTTGTGCCAGTATAAAACTATTACCCACTGAGGTATTTACACCAAATTTTAAAAACCGGCTGTTGCCCCCAATGCGCAAATCGCCCGCCCCTGTTAAAATGCTTGCATTAGCAGATTGTATATCGAGCCGCGCCTGTGGGTTGGCCACCCCTAATCCTACATTTTGTGCCTGTGCCAGAGTAGCTAAAACACATGGCAACAGTACTAAAATCTTTATGTTGATTATAAAATTTCCCATTGTAATTATTTTTATGCTTATAAAATCTATTTAGCAATACAGTCCTACTTTATTTTTAAAAATCTTAAGGGAGCCGCCTGTAAACTGCCTAAACTCAAATAATAAATACCTTCGGGCCATAAACTTATATCGAGTTTGAAATTGGGTTGCACCAGTAATGTTTTTACAACCCTACCAGAAGCGTCGCTTATAGTAGCTAATTCCTTATAATTTGCCGTGGATAATCCCTGTACGGTGAAGGTTATAACATTTTTGGCTGGATTGGGTGCAGCCATCAGCTTAACCAAGGGCTGTTGCGAGATGGTTACTGTTCTCACGGCGGAGTATTGAATGTCGCCATTTGACTCGAGTATTTTCAACCGGTAGGCGTTGCTCCCCTGGGCTGGAGTTTTATCCATAAGCAGGCCCTTTACAATTGCATCAGGATAGGCTATTGAAGTATCTGCAACCGGTATAAAGGCTCCGGTATTATTTGCTCTTTCCAGGGTAATCCGGAGGTTGGTATTGCCTGATTGGTCAATTTCCCAAAAGCAATGCACTTGTTGGTTTTGCAAAATGGCATTGAATGCAACCCGATGCAGGGGCAAATCAATTTCGGGGGTGTTGTATAAATATAATTCCATAGCTACTTCCGAAGAAGGTTGGGCGGTAAAAATGAGTTGACCGTTGAACACAATGGCCTGTGGCTGCGTAGGAATGGCGGCAATACTGTTCCCCGGAAAAATTTCTCCGGTAACAAGGGTTCCGTCTGCTGTTCCATCGGTACGCCATAGTTCTCTATTGATGCTATTATCCATGGCAAACATTACAGCTTCCGCAGGCAGTGTGTACAGCAATCCGCCTCCGTTCGCCACCCCGGAGCCGCCGCCGGGGTTTATGTCTTTTAGTTGCACAGCAGCCGCAGTTCCTGTAGTATCTGTGTACCAGTATTCTTGACCTTGCCCGGCAGTACTACGGGGAAAATATACCCGGTTATTGAAGGCACTGAATTTGTCAATATATCCGGTTTGACCTGCAAATGGAAAGGTGTTTGGAACCGGGATAGTTCCTGCTTCCGTACCATTGGTAACAAATACCCGGATGCCCCCTGCTTCCGGCACATTGGCGCTAAAAAATATGCTATTTCCAATAGTGGTGTAGTGCCTTGGGTTGCTACTTTGACCAGCCCTTAGGTTTTTCAATAATATGGTACCTTCTTCAGTTCCATCAGTACGATAAATTTCTGCACCCTGATTGGCAATACCAAGCCCCGCTGTAAAATAAAGTGTGTCGTGTAGGACAGCACTTATTTCAAACCCGAGATTAATTTGTACACTACCTGCAATGCCTGCTGTAATGTCCTTTAAGAGTGTGGTTCCTGTTCCGGTACCATTTGTTACCCAAGGTTCGCGTCCATGTACCCCATCATCAGCAAAAAATATTACCTGATTGTTAACGACCTTTAAAAATTGGGGGTTGCTGCTATTATTGCCAGCGTTGATATCTTTCACTTGCCCGGTGCCGGCTTCTGTTCCATCGCTGCGCCAAAGCTCATTATTGAGGATAAATCCAGTGGGAGCCAATACACTCGAAGCGCTGAATAGCAATTCATTGCCATAAGCAACCATATCACCCGGAAAGCTGCCACCACTTCCCGGATTAATATCTTTTACCAAAAAGCTATTGGTACCATCAAAAGCACAAAGCTCTGATCCGACCGGTTCAAAGGAACCGCTTCCATTAAATGGCGTACCTAAAAAAAACAATAAATCATTGCACACAACCATCGGTAAGGCACTATAAAAGGGCAGGCTTGTAGCAGGGTTCAAAACTTGTTGAGTGCCTGCTGCCGTGCCATCTGTTACATACAGGGTTTGCCCTTCCAATCTTTGCCGTACAGCCTGAAAATATACTTTTCCTTTGTATTCAATAAAGTTTTGAGGATTGGAGCCTTGTCTGTTCTCGGTATTGATATCCTTTATCAATGCAGGTTGTGCCTGCGCAAAAAATACCATGTTCACCAAAGAAAATACCAATAGAACTTTGTTGAATAATGGGTAATAGAAAAATTTCATTTATAAAATTTAATACGTTGTGATTTGAATTGATTTACTTATTCTGATAAATAATGACTATATTTTTATAACTTTTTCAGGTATCATTTTTTTGACGACCTGAACCCAATAAAATCATTCATGGGGAATTGACTCCGGTTGAATCGGATTACCTGTATTTCAAGCTATCTAAAGTTATTAGTGTCAGAAATGGGTAAGAAGTAAACAATTTATTAAAACTTTAATTGCTTAAATGAGATGCATCTGATAATTTGAGCCTCTAAGGGTTACTTGTTTACTTTTTAGAGCTAATACATACTAATGGATATACACACCGCAGACCTGGCATTGTTGAAACAAAAGAATGAGGAAATAATCAGGAGAATCTATGAGGAAAACAAGGAAGCTTTCTTATTATTTGTCAGGCAATATGGGCTACCCGATGAAGAAGTGCAGGATATATATCAGGAAATGATGGTGGCCTTGTATGAGCATGCGGTAAAGGGAAAGCTGGAACAATTAAAGACACCATTGCGTACTTATTTATTTGCAATAGGTAAATACATGGTGTATGCAAGGTTAAAAAAAGCAGGAAATATAGTAAAGCTGAGTGAGTTTGATACAGCGGAATGGTCTGAATTCGCCTGGCCTTATGAAGAATTGCCTGATAAAAGGGTTTTGGCATTGCAACAGTCATTAAAGCAGTTAGGAGAAAAATGCCGGCAATTACTTATCCGGTATTATTACCACAATTTAACGATGAAAGTTATAGCGTCGGAAATGGAATATGAAAATGCAGATGTGGTAAAGTCTTTAAAAGCAAGGTGTATGAAGCAATTAAAATCAATTTTAAATTCATCCAATCATGGATAGGGAAGCACTGATAGAAGGCTATGTGTTTGGCAATTTAAATCCGGATGATTTGGCCAAAGCCGACGCCTTGCGTAAATTGGATGTAACATTTGATGAAGCCGTAACTGCCTTGCAGGCTTTGCGACAAGCTATTGCCCGTAATGAGCATAACGATATCAGGCAAATGGTAAAAAAATTTGAACAGCAAAAGCAGCAGGCATCTGTTAAGTCAATAAACCGATCGATAAAATGGTGGGCTTTAGCTGCATCGCTTTTATTGGTTTTCTCGCTGGCTTATTGGCTTTATCCTACCGGCAATCAAAACGAAAAATTATACGCTTCCTATTATAAAACCATGCCCAATATTGTATCACCTATCGTACGAGGCACACAGCAACAAGATACGGTAGCAATGGCCTTTACCGCATACGAGCAAATGAATTACAAGAAGGCGGAATTCCTCTTTTCAATTTTGTACAGTCAATCAAAAGAGCCATACGCCTTGTTTTACCAGGGTATGTGCAAACTTGAAATGAATGATGCTAAGGGATGTATCAGCTTGTTGGAATCAATAACCTGGGTAAATGGCCGCTATCTTTTAGCTGATTTCAGCGAATGGTATTTGGGGCTGGCAAACCTCAAGGTAAACAAGCTGCCGGCAGCGCAAAAATATCTTGAAGCAGCAGCACAGCAAGGCAAACCTTATCAAAGTCAGGCTTCTGCTTTGCTCCTTAAGTTGCGCCGCACCCTATAGTGCCTCCAAGTCAGAAAGCCTATACCCAACAGCGCAGCCGATATTGGCATTATCAGCCTGTTAAAAGGCTTCTGATCAATTGGCTCCATGCTACCGCTTACCGCAAAGCCGGCCCAATAATAGGGGTGTGTAGTTGGGGGGAGAGCATTTTCTAAAAATGCAATTTTTGCCAGTGCCAGTGCTTCATCCTTACTATTACCTTTTGTAAGCGCAGCATAAAGTTGAGTAATAATACCGGCGGTTTCTTTATCGGGCACCTGCCACAAACTATGAACTGTACTCTTGGTACCTGCATAGGTAAAAGCCCTCGATAACCCAAATAATCCTTCACCCGGCTTATACTTTCCCATACCCGTGTTGCAGGCACTCAGGACGGCAAGGTCAAGCGGTAAATGCATTTGGTAAAGAGCCGCAAAGGGTACCCGTTCCTGATTACTAAACACAAGTGCCGATGAGTCGTAATACATACTATCCATAGTAGCATGCATGGCAAAATGCATGATTCTGTAATTTTTGGAAGTCGCTATAAAATTAGCTTTGGTAGCTTCGTTTTTGGCAAAAAGCCTGCCAGGGTATTGCGATGCAATCATATTGGCTTCGGCGGTTGCATAAGCAAGCGGGGCGGTTCCAACCCGATAATCAGCATCATTACTGGCTGTTTCGGAGCGATATTCAGGGGCAAAAACGGCTAGTTTGAAAGCTCCCGGGTTGGGATGCTCCATCTGCATGGCTAGTTCAAAAAGCGGAAGGCTCCCTGCATATCCCACCGCATGCTCCTGCACCAGAAATTTACCGGCTTTTTGATGGTATAAAGCTTCAAAGGGTACCATTTCCAGCCACCTGTCGGGTACAATCAGCAATCGGTTTTGCGCTATCCATGGTTTAAAAGGACTTATAAAGGATTGATATAACGAGGAGGCAACTAACCGATAATCTGGCTGAATGGTAATGATCTGCAACCTGTATTGTTCTACCGCTTTTTGCAAGGCTTCGGCAGATCCCAATTTTTTAAGAACCAATGATTTCTTATCAAAATAAACCCCATATACAGCACTGTCTGTTACAAAATATTGAAGAATGCCCTGTCTGTCCTCCAAAAGCTTTCGTATTTTTGTTATGTTAAAACTATGGGTGGATTGTTGCACATAAAATTGGTCAAATCGTCTGATTTTGTTTTCGCAGGCAGTAAGATCAGTCAAAACCTTTTGAAGGCTGGTGTTGGCAGGTACATTGCCAACTCCGGGGTGTTGTAAAAGATAAAGAGTTGCCCGCAATTGGCGGTGTTGTTCCATCAATTCATTGGGAATGGTTAAACGGCTTGCATACTTTGCCTCAAATTGCCGCCAAAGGTGTTGATTGCTGTTGTTGATTATTGCCGTTAAAGATTTGCGTATGGTTACAGTATCCTGTAGGTTTTGATTGGAAATAGTGTGCAGCAACCCTTCCGTAATTTCTTTCTGAAACTGATCGAGCACTTGTGTATAACTGCTCTTTTGATAATATAATTGAAACATATCAGCCGCAAGGTGATACAGATGCCATGCTTTACTGGTGTTAACTGCACGGGCAGCAGGCAATGCTGTGGCAGCCTGCCGGTATACCATAGCTGCATTGAGGGTAAGCCTTAGCACCGACCGGCTGTTAATTTGCGCAAGTGCGCCTATATTTAAGGAATCATAATGATAGGCGCCTTTAATAAACTGAAGAGCGAGCTGCTTTAACATTTGATCTATTGAAACGGTGGCTTCTTTATGTTGACCCATATTTTGTTGACTCATCGCCTTTAACGCCAAAAGGCTAAACTGGCTTACATTAAACTTTTTTTGATCTTTAAAATAAGTAAGGGAAGCATTTGTAAACTGCAGGGCATCCTCATATTGCTTGGAGGTATTCAATAAATTAGCAATACCCGATTGCATCAGCATAACATTATAGGCATCGTTCAGGTTTTTAGCCTCAGCTAAACCCGCCTCATAATATTGCTTAGCGGTATGGATATTATTTATTTTTTCATACATGCCGCCTAAAATATAATGGGCGGTAAGATAATGATTTTGGATGGATGGCCTTTGTGCTACAGGGCAATTGAGATAAGTTGAACGCAGGCTGTTGAAATAATTTTGAGCCAAAGCAGGTTGTAGGGTGCTGGCTTGGTAGCGCAGATTTATCAGTAATTGAAGAGCTTTGATTTTATAAGCGGGATTGGCTTTTCCGAACTTATTTTGAGTGCCAAAATCCGGTTGGCTTTGCCATTCATTATATCCTTTATTAAGTGCTGTAATCCATTTACCCGCAGTTGGGTAATCGCCATAATCCAGTAAATTATAAATAAGATTATTATAGGCGCTTACGAGGTAACTTTTATCTTTTAATTCCGCTTTATTCCACCACTCCACGGCTTTAGAATAATGGTAAATGGTTTTATCAAAGCGTTCAATCAGGCTGTATTTGCTAGCCAGGTTATTGTGGGCAAGCGCCCTGTCATTTTCATAAGGTTTTTCTGCAGTTTCATAGAGTGCTATCGAGCGCTCATAATTTTCTATGGATAATTGCACATTACCCATTTTGTCATGGATGTAAGCAATATCATATACGAGATCAATGGTTCGTTTTTGTTTGTTAGGAGGATTCTTTTCCAAAGCAGCTTGCAACTGCAAAGCTATGGTCAGACTTTTTACCCAATTGCCCTGATAGGCTTCATGATGGTATTGTTGGGTTGATAGTACAGACCGGAAATCAGGGTCCGGTATTTGACTTTTTACCAGGCTTTCCACTGCATTATCAAGCAATCTGGATGCGGCATCAGTACCTGCCTGGTTTTCGCTAATATATTGGGCGAATTGTTTCCTGCTTTCAAGCTGCCATTTTTGAGATGGCTCCTCTATTTGCTTATTGGCAATAGCAATAATGGGTAAGGCTTCTGTAAGTTGCTCTTTTTCCAACAAACTATCTATCTGCCTTACGAGCCTATCAAACGGCTGACTGCATAAAAGCGTATAGTTTAAAATAAGGATGA
>JBBQXO010000017.1:0-53325 GCA_038209595.1 Chitinophagales bacterium | reverse complement strand
GAAATGCAACCGGGGGTTCGTTTTTTTGACCTGATGCGGGATTTAACGGCAAGCGGATTTTATACAACAGAAATGGGCTGGAAGGATATTGGCTATGTTGGTAACAAACCAAATGAATGGAAGGGGGTGCCTCCCGAAGTTCTCCAACTATATAACCTCGCTTATACTCCGAAAGATTTAAAAGAATGTATTTAAAGGAACTGAATAGCATAGGCCTTTATTTTTGAAATTTTTTTTACACGAATCATTTTAATAGAGTAAGATTCAATCAGAAAGTCTTAAAATATGGAAAGAAAATTAAGGATGGGAATGATTGGGGGTGGACGGGATGCTTTTATTGGTGCCATTCACCGCATTGCAGCCAATATTGATGGAGGCATTCAATTGGTTTGTGGGGCCTTTAGCAGCAATCCTGAAAAGTCGAAATTATCGGGTTCCGATTTGTATTTACCGGCTGCAAGATGCTATGGAACCTATGAAGAAATGATAAAGGCTGAGGCTGCCCTTGAGCAAGGAGAGCGCATGGATTTTGTAAGTATCGTTACCCCAAACCATGTGCATTTTGGTCCTGCTAAAATGGCGATGGAATATGGGTTTGATGTGGTAATTGATAAACCAATCAGTTTTTCACTTGAAGAAGCTAAGATGCTTCAAAAAGTTTCCAAGGAAACGGGCAGGCTTCTTGTACTCACCCATACCTACACCGGCTACCCCATGGTAAAGCAGGCAAGGGAAATGATTGCATCCGGTGCATTGGGTACCATCCGCAAAGTGTACGTGGAATACCTGCAAGGGTGGCTGTATCAAAAGCTGGAAGATTCTGATCAGAAGCAGGCAAGCTGGCGTACTGACCCTCAAAAAAGCGGTATAGCTGGCTGTATGGGAGATATCGGTACCCATGCTTTTAACCTCGCCGAATATGTAACAGGGCTGCAGGTTACGGAGATGTGCGCAGAGCTGAATACGGTTGTGAACGGTCGGCAGCTTGACGACGACGGAATGGTTTTACTCCGGTTTGGCAATGGTGCCACTGGTACCCTTTTAGCCACGCAGGTAGCCACCGGAGAAGAAAATAATATCCGGATAAAAGTATTTGGAGATAAAGGAGGCCTGGAGTGGCAACAGGAAGATTGCAACAGCTTGGTGGTAAAATGGCCGGAGGCACCTAGACAGATTTTCAGAACCGGTACCGGTTATGCTGGAGCGCTTGCTGCCTATAACAGCCGCACTCCTGCCGGACATCCAGAAGGATATCTGGAAGCGTTTGCCAATATTTACCGCAATGCTGCCACTTGTATTGCCGACCGGATTGCAGGAAAGGCATCCGATTCCCAGGTACTCGATTTTCCCGGGCTGGAAGATGGCATCCGCGGAATGGCGTTTATTGAACAGGTAGTAAAGCATTCAAAAAGTGATAAGAAATGGAATGACTTTATTGTCTGAAACGAGAAACGTGAAACGGGAAACGGGAAACGGGAAAAGTGAAAAGTGAAAAGGGAAACGAGAAAAGTGAAAAGTGAAAAGTGAAACGGGAAACGGGAAACGGGAAAAGTGAAAAGGGAAACGAGAAAAGTGAAAAGTGAAACGGGAAACGGGAAACGGGAAACGGGAAAAGTGAAACGGGAAACGAGAAACGGGAAACGGGAAATTTGAAACAGGAAACGTGAAAGGTGAAACGTGAAACAAGAAAAGGGAGACGAGAAACGGGAAACGGCAAATGTGAAAGATGAAACGGGAAACGATACATGGGAAACGAGAAAAGGGAAACAAGAAATGGGAAACAGGAGACGTGAAAGGTGAAAGGTGAAACGGGAAACGGGAAAGGTGAAACGGGAAAAGTGAAACGAGAAAAGGGAAATGTGAAATGTGAAACGGGAAACGATACATGGGAAACGGGAAACGATACATGGGAAACGGGAAACGATACATGGGAAACGGGAAACGAGAAATGTGAAATGTGAAACGTGAAATGTGAAATGGGAAATGGGAAATGTGAAACGGGAAACGATATATAGGAAACGAGAAATGGGAAAGGGGAAACGTGAAATAGGAAACGTGAAACGAGAAAAGGGAAACGGGAAACAGGAAACAGGAAACGGGAAACGGGAAACGGGAAACGGAATAATGTAGTTATGGGATGCACCTCTTATTTTATAGAAGTTTGCCTCCGTAGTTGAAAAGAAAATCATAAACACAAAAAATATGAAAACAATAAAAGGACCTGGTATATTCCTGGCACAATTTTTAGGAGATAAACCTCCTTTTCATACCTTGGATGCAATTTGTGAATGGGCAGCCGGCTTGGGTTTTAAAGGGGTTCAATTGCCTACCTGGGATCCCCGTTGCATAGACTTACAAAAGGCAGCCGAAAGTAAAACCTATGCAGATGAACTGAAAGGTAAAATAGCTTCCTTTGGGTTGGAAATTACCGAGCTGAGTACGCATTTGCAGGGGCAATTGGTGGCAGTGCATCCGGCTTATGATTTGCAGTTTGACGCATTCGCACCTGCAGAAGTACATAACAATCCCAAAGCGCGTACTGAATGGGCAGTAAAGCAACTTGAATATGCTGCAAAGGCTTCTGCCAATTTGGGTTTGACTGCTCACGCTACTTTCAGTGGCGCTTTGCTTTGGCCTTATTGGCATCCATGGCCACAACAACCCTCCGGATTATTGGATGATGGTTTTACCGAGCTGGCTAAAAGGTGGAAACCTATTTTGGATGTATTCGATGAAAACGGGGTGGATGTCTGTTACGAAATTCATCCGGGAGAAGACCTGCACGACGGCGTTACTTATGAGTTGTTTCTTGAAAAACTAAATCAGCATCCAAGGGCTTGTTTGTTGTATGATCCTTCGCATTTTGTTTTGCAGCA
Organism: Chitinophagales bacterium; assembly: GCA_038209595.1. Classification (GTDB taxonomy): domain Bacteria; phylum Bacteroidota; class Bacteroidia; order Chitinophagales; family Chitinophagaceae; genus Phnomibacter. The sequence goes on along the minus strand of JBBQXO010000017.1, from coordinate 50,449 downwards.
GCTCGATTACCTCACTTATATCGATCATTATCATGAAAGAATAAAGGCATTTCATGTAAAGGATGCTGAGTTTAACCCGAATGGTAAACAAGGAACTTTTGGGGGCTATCAAAGCTGGGTGAATCGGGCAGGCAGGTACCGTTCGCCTGGAGATGGACAAATTGATTTTAAGGCTATCTTTAGCAAATTGACGCACTATGATTTTTCAGGTTGGGCTGTAATGGAGTGGGAGTGTTGCTACAAGCATCCTGAAGATGGGGCAAGGGAAGGTGCCATCCTGATAGAAGATTGCATCATTCGGGTAACAGAAAAAGCTTTTGACGATTTTGCCGGTTCAGCTAAAGATGATAAATTCAATAGAAAGTTGATGGGTTTACAAGATTGATTTACTTTTAAAATAAAATGAAATAATGAAAAAAGTAGTTGTAATGTTCGCTATTACGGGCACCCTATTGGTGGTTGCCTGCGGAGGGTCAGAAAATGATGCTAAAGTAAATGAAGAACCTATTGAGGCTTTAAAACAAATCAGCCCTTCCGATAATCCTGACTATAAAAAGGGACTTGCACTGGTAGCCAATTCTGATTGTTTGACCTGTCACAAACTAAATGAAGCGGCTACCGGTCCATCTTATGCGGATGTTGCAGCCAAATACGCCGGAGCCGATGATGCACAAATAACCATGCTAGCCAATACTATAATTAAAGGAGGAGTAGGAAATTGGGGGCAGGTGCCTATGACTCCACATCCCGGTATTAGTGAAGCAGATGCAAAACAAATGGTTAAATACGTTTTACTTCTTAAAAAATAAAAATTCCATGAATAGTATAAAAATATTATCTGCAACCATATTGCTGACCACTTTTTTTGCCTGTCAGCCAGCAAGTGAAACCAACGAACAGAACATGGAGACAAAAGAAGAATGGATATCGCTTTTGGACAGCAACTCTCTCAAGGGATGGCATCGGTATAATCAACCCGATTCTATCGGTAAGGCATGGTCGGTTACTGATGGAGTTTTGTATTTCGATGCCAGTCAAAAAAATGAATGGCAATCAAGGGATGGAGGAGATATCGTTCATGATGGCGATTTTGATAATTTTCACTTGAAACTTGAATGGAAAATCAGTGAAGGAGGCAATAGCGGAATTATGTTTTTTGTTCAAGAAGATACTGCCTATGACTATCCATGGCGTACAGGTCCCGAAATGCAGGTGCTTGATAATGACGGCCACCCTGATGGGAAAATCATCAAACATCGCGCCGGTGACTTATATGATCTGATCTCCTGCAGCACCGAAACAGTGAAGCCTGTTGGTGAATGGAACCTTGCTGAAATAATCAGTGAAAACGATACGCTCACTTTTAAGCTTAATGGTACACAAGTTGTACAGACTACAATGTGGGACAGCAGTTGGCAAACCATGATTGCCGGTAGCAAGTTTAAAGACATGCCGGATTTTGGTAAATTCAAAAAAGGCCGGATATCCTTACAGGACCATGGCAACGATGTTTGGTTCCGGAAAATTGAAGTTAAAAAGCTTTAGGACGCCTCTAAAAGCCACTCAGATAAGGATTTTCAATTTTATAATACCGGAGTCTACTTCTGTAAATGAGGATGTTATGCAATTGGTATTAAGCAGTATCATTGGTTTTTAGAGATGCCCTCTAAGCAACAAGCACTTTTTTTATGTAATTGAATCCGTTTTGGATACTTTCCAGCGGGGATACATTATAATTTTCCTGTTCAAGGAAAAAGTACTTAAGTCCGGCCTCGTTTTTGTTTTCAAAAAAGGTTTTGAAATCAATAGAGCCTGTGCCCACATCTGCATTTTTCCCTGAAACAGGATCCAAATCTTTTACATGCCATAATGGAAACCTTCCTGTATTTTGGAAGAACAGGCTGACTGGATCGGCTCCTGCTTTTACGGCCCAATAAAGGTCAAGTTCCAGCTTTACCAGTTCGGGATCTGTTTGCTGAATAATGATATCGTATAGCGAAGATTTGGTACTCCAGTTGTAAACAAATTCAAATTCGTGGTTGTGGTAAGCGAACTGCAACCCGGCTTCTTTTGAGATTTTACCAGCACGGTTAAACAAATTGGTCAACTTGGTATAACCCGCCGCATCCTTAGGGCGGATATTTTCGTCCAACCAGGGCAGCACTATAAATTGCTGTCCCATAATAGCGGCATCCTCACAGGCTATTTTCCAGAAATCATCCTTCCCTTCTGCAATAAATGCCTCATTATAAACATGCCCGCTTGGGGTCAATAAATTATTTTTTCGCATCAGGTTATCCATTTCCTTAACCGTTTTACCGAAGAAGCTGCGTTTCTCATCGTATCCATACATTTCTATATGGGTGTATCCCATGGCAGCAATTTTTTCCAGTAAAGGTTCAATACCTTTTTCCACTTCATCCCGAACGGTGTACAATTGCAGCCCTATTGCGGGTCCTTTGGCTTCGGGGCGCGGATATCCCGGCTCTCCACAGGCGTTGAATAAAAATATTGCACTTGTAGCAAGCGAAGTCTGTGCTAAAAAATGTCTGCGATCCATTTGGCGTTATTTTAGGTTCGTTTGATGGCCGTGAAAATACCATTGTTACCCTGATTTTTTAAACTTATTTTTTTAGATTTGTTAAGGGTTTTTACTGATTTTTTTTAAATCAAATATAAAATGTAATGCATTTTGAAAGAAAAGTAGGTGTCTATATAGATCAACTTCCCGATTTTGAAAGACAAACCGCAGAAAGGATTCGGGAAATGATTCATGCATCTATTCCAGTGGGGGTGGAAAAGCTAAGTTACCAAATCCCATTTTATCACTTTTATGGGATGTTTTGTTACCTGAATGTTTTGAAAGATGGGGATGGACTAGAATGGGTTTTCTGCCGTGGGAAGGATTTGGTAGAAGCCCATCCCGTTTTACAAACCCGGGGAAGGGCCATGGTGGCTGGTATTACCATAAAAAAGGAGATGGCTATTGATTGGGCATATTTGCAACAGATACTTTATGATGCAATCTCCTGGCAACAAATGGCATTTGAGCAAAAAAAGGCATTTGTAAAAAGGGCAAAGAAAAAAGGGAAGCCATGATGCTTCCCTTTTTTTCTGTAAAAATCTTCTGGATAATTATTTCGAAAATACCTTTTTGAGTAATTCTGATGCTCTTGCCGTCGGATTTTTGCGAATATTTTCTTCCTCTTCAGCTATTTTGATAAAAATACCGCTTAATGCTTTTTCTGTTACATAAGCAGACAGATCAGGATTTATTTTTTCTCTTGACAGTTTATTATAAGTGTTAAAAATGCTGTTCCAATATTTGGTGGCACCCACTTTGCCCAATGATTTTTCAATAACCGGACGGAAAGCTTCTGTTAAAGCCTGAGTAGTATTGTTCTTCAGGTATTGTGTGGCTGCATCATTTTGTCCTCCCACAATAGATATGGCATCCTGAATACTCATGCCTTTAATGGCATTGAGAAAAATAGGAGTAGCGCTTTTGGCTGCATCTTCTGCGGCCCGGTTCATGCTGGTAATGGCTTCGTCCACCTGCTTTTCCAATCCCATTCTGCGTAAACTTTCTTCTGCTTTTTTCGCTTCGGGTGGCATCAATATTTTTACGGCAGCATCTGTAAGAAAGCCATCTGCTAACGACAATTTGGTGGTTCCTTTCTCTACACCCTGACTTAGGGCTTCTTTTAAACCGGCAGCAGCCTCTTTGGCACTAAAGCCTTGTCCGCCGGAGCCGCTAGCTATATCTGTTATTTTCTTTAGGATACCTCCTGAATTTTCTGTTTGGCTTGTATCGCTTTTATCCTTCTTTTTGAATGGATTTCCAATTACCTGAGCTTGACTAAGGGTAGAGAAGGAAAAAATAATCAGGAGTAACGGACTCCATTTAACAATGTTTAATCTTTTCATAATTCAAAGGTGATTAAAAACGGTTTGATTTGCAATGGATTTTACAAATTTTGTCAATACTTTTAATGATGGTATCTATTTGGGAACAACAAACTTATTACGCAGATGCAGGTGTTTTTATTGTTGGTTCTGGTTTAATGGGGTTATGGACGGCTTACGAACTACTACTGGCCGAACCCGACCTTTCCATTATTATTGCCGATTCCTTACCTGTTCCTGCCAAAGCTTCCACCCGAAATGCGGGCTTTGCCTGTTTTGGAAGCCCATCCGAGATATGCAGTGATTGGGGTATTTTAACAGAAGAAGAGCTCTGGCAAACGGCAGAGATGCGCTACAAGGGTATTGGTAAAATCCGTAAGATTTGTGGCGATACAGCCATTGACTTTGATGGCAGCGGTGGCTTCGAGGTCTTTCTTCCCGGTTCTGATTGGGCTTCCACCGCTGGGCAACAAAGAATCGAATGGCTGAATAAGGGGTTTCAGGAAATTACAGGTAACTCCGAAACATATACCAATTGTACTAGCCAAATGCCTGATTTAGGTCTTCGTAATTTTGGCATGATGTATGGAAACAGCCTTGAGGGCGGGTTGCATAGCGGTAAGCTTGTCAATTGGTTACAGCATTATTTGCAAGGGAAGGGCGTTCGTTTTTTACTGGCGCATCAGGTAATAAAAGTAGATCCAAAGACCGAAGGCTTTGCAATAACCCTGCAAACGCTGCAATATGAAGAAATCTGCCTGTTAGGACGGCAGGTGTTATGGGCTACCAATGCAGCATTGAGTTTACTACCCGCACTGCATGGGCAAATCAAACCGGCTCGAGGTCAAATGCTTTTATCCCCCGAAATCCCCTCTTTCAAACTCCGCGGAACTTTCCATTTTGAAGAAGGATATTATTATTTCCGTCATCTTGGAAACCGATTGCTGATTGGCGGAGCACGGCATATAGCGATAGATGCCGAAGAAACCCTCTTGGATGGGGAGAATCCCTTAATTCGGGCAGCATTGGAAAATTTTATACACAACCATCTTCCACAAGCCGCAGCCTGTTTAAAGGAGGGTGATTGGAAAAATTGGTCAGGAATCATGGCCATGAGCGATATCAAAAAGCCTATGATCGGGAGGCTTGACTCCGGAGAGTGGGTAGCTATGGCCTGCAATGGAATGGGAGTGGCGCTTACCCCGGTTTGGGCAGAAACTGTCAGCAGCCAAATGTTGTTAGATAGGCGTTAAGGTTGCACTTATCTTTGCGCTGTTTATGCAGGTTCCTTTTATAGCGACTTACTTTTGACTTTTACCTCAGTTTTTATGAATCGTTTTTATATTTTTTTCTTCTTACTAAGCGGGATATTGATAACAGGCTGTAATAACAGCGATATTCCTGGGATAACCACATCTACCAAGGAGGATAAAACCGTTTTTATTCCAGACAATTTATCCTATCAGGTAATTGCAGAATTTCCGCATGATACGGGGGCCTATACCCAAGGGTTGATTTGGTACAATGGACACTTGCTTGAAGGAACGGGTCAGTTTGGAGAAAGCAATCTGCGGGTGGTGGATTTACAAACCGGCAAAGTGGTAAAACAGGTTACCAACAAAGAAGATATTTTTGGAGAAGGAATCACCCTGCTCGGCAATAAGATTTACCAGATTACCTGGCAAAATAAAAAAGGGTATGTGTATGATGCCAATAGCCTGAAAATGCTTAAGGAGTTTTCCTTGAATACCGACGGTTGGGGGCTGACCAATAATGGAAAAGAACTGATCTATTCCGACGGCAGCAGCAATTTGTATTTTCTTGATACCACGAATTTCAGAGAATTGAATCGGGTGAGTGTTACGGATAATTTTGGTCCGGTGGGCAATTTGAACGAATTGGAATGGATTGAAGGATCCGTTTTTGCTAATCGTTATCAGACAGATATTATTTACAGGATTGATCCCGAAAATGGCCGGGTAACGGGTAAAATAGATCTGGGAAATCTCAAAGGAACTGCCGGAATCCAGGTAAAAGATGTTTACAATGAGGTTTTGAATGGCATTGCCTACGATTCAGCTACCGGTCGCATTTTTATTACAGGTAAATACTGGTCAAAAATGTTTGAGATAAAAATCGGCAATTAAATTCCTGCGTCCTTTACTGTTAGGAAAGGGTTTACTAAATCCTATAAAGTGTTGCTTATCCTTTGCTTCTGCTATTTTGATACCTTATGCCAGCATCAATCGTAATGCATAATCCGCTATTGAATAAAACCAGACCTAAGGTTCCAAGTATGACCCACGGCTCTCCACTCAATTTTTGAAGTCCTGCTTCTATGGCAATAGATAGGCCTGACCCGGTAAGCAATAGCCCGGAAGTGGATTGTAACAGCCAGCTTTTTTTCATGGATATTTTTCTATTAAAATTTTCTTTTCCCATTACTTATTTACTACAGTTTGTACCCGTTTATTTTACCGGCAACTGCAACAGGGCAATCCGGCCCCCGGCCCCTGCCATGTAAAATATATTTGTATTGGGAGCATGTCTTACTACATGATAGGGTGTTTCAGTAAGCGTTACCCACGACTGCATCGAAGGATTGGTTTTGCCTGCGTTGGATTCATAAAGCCATTCTACACCTGTAGTTCCTACCGCAATAATATGGCTTCCTAATGCTGCAATGCCACTTTTATAGCCATTAGGCTGATTTGGAAATTCAAAATTTTTCCCGTTTTTGGAGCTTAAAAATACTTTTTGGTTGTTTCTTGGGGTTGAAAAGTCGCCTCCAATAATATAAAAGTCGCCTTCATATCTTATCAGGGCATTTGCTCCGGTAGTAGTACTCCCTTGTACAATAGGCAGGGTAAAAACTTCTGGGATATTCTTACTTCCTGTTGTGTTTAAAAACCAAAGCCGGCTTTGGGTGCCGCCGGTTACCAGCGCATAATCATACTTGTTGCCTCTTGGAAGTGCCACGGTATTGCTACCACTTGCGGCAAACATAGCCTCCCCGGTTTCCAAAGTGGGGCGCAGTGTTGTGGGAAGCGATTCCCAGGTATTTCCTCCATTGTTCGTGGTCAGTACCAGCATTTTTCCATCTTTCATGGGGTCTCCCACACAAATTCCCTGCAGCGAATCCTGAAAGCATAAATCATCGAGAAATACGCCGGATTGATTATTAAAGTAAACTTGTTTCCAGTGCAGACCTCCATCAGTGGTTTTTAATATAACTCCGGGAGAATCTATTGCTAAGGTCACCGCTGTAGAAGCATTGAAAGCAACAATATCTCTGAAATCTCTTTTTTCGTAACCTTGGGGATGGATCCAGTTCCATGATTTACCTTGATCTGTAGACCTGCCAATGGTACCTTTTGATCCACTTACCCAAATACTACCATCTTTGGCAATACCCAAGCCCCGGTACGACACGCCAGGATTACTACTGTCAATAAGGGTCACAGTTTGACCTGAAAGGCCTTTAAAACAAGCCAATAGAATAAATATGGTGAAAACTAAGTTGATTTTCATTGTATAAAAATAGCCACTCACTTTGAATATTGCGAGTGGCTATAAACAAATATTATTTACCAGAAAGCTATGCCGGAATTTTTATAACCCAACCTGCCTGAATATAATCAGGGTTGTCGCCAATTTTTTCCCGGTTAAGGTTCCATATTTCTTTCCAGTTTTTGCCGGTTTTGGCGCCTATTTTGGTTAAGCTGTCCCCAGATACAATGGTGTATTCAGTAACCGCCTCTGTTTCTCCCTCAGCCGTTACCGAGATATTCATTACCATATCGGCTGCCCTGAATTCGGGATCTAATTGACCATATATTTCCCAAAGTCTATCTTTTACTTCGGTTGATGGTGCTTCGCCGTCAATATAAAGTACCCCATCAGCCTCACGAACTGCCAGGTTACTTACGCCATGAGTATCTGCAGCCTTAATAAGTTCTGCGTATTTATCTTGTAATGCCATATTAAGTAGATTTTTAAGGGATTATTGAACGGTTATTTGGTTTTCAACTTTTTTTGGCCTGAGGGCTTGCACTTCCATAATCACTTTTTGCAAGTCGTCTTTTTTGGCGGTACCAGTTAAGGTAACCACACTGTCTTTTACACTACCTTCTATACTACCAAAACCAGCAAGAACCGTTTTCAATCCATCAATAAGTTGCTGATCTCCGGAAATAATGGGTACTACCACCATTATATTGTTAGAAACACTTTTTACCCCCTTAACTTCTTTAGCTGCATTTTCGGCCGCCGCTTTTGCATCTTCAGAAGCTACGGTTCCATTCAGGGACACTACGCCTTCCGATACATCAGCATTCACCCCCTGAACTGAGGAGATGGCTGAATCTACTGCCAATTTAATATCAGCATCTTTGGGTTTACACGCAACCAAACTTAAAAAGCTGGCTGTTAAAAAGAGAAAGATTGTTTTTTTCATATGGATATGTTTTTTGTGTATTACAAAACTAAATTAAATTAATATCGGCAGGATAAAATTTATGTGAACTTTTGGAATACTTATAAAATCCGAACATCAATCCACATCCCTTTGGCCCGTTGTTTATAAAATTGCGTTTTGGATAATGCAAGGTGGTTATTTTTGTGGTCAGAGGAAAACGAAATATGGCAAAAGAGGCTTCCGGTTTATTTGAATACAACGAAGACAGTATTGTTACCCTTGAATGGCAGGAGCATATCCGCCTAAGGCCAGGTATGTATATTGGTAAGCTTGGAGATGGTACAAGCCCCGATGATGGCATTTATGTGCTACTCAAGGAAGTGATAGATAACTGTATTGATGAGCATACCATGGGGTATGGCAAAAATATTGATGTGACCGTTGGCAAAACCGGGGAGGCAACCATTCGGGATTTTGGGCGAGGTATTCCGCTGGGAAAAGTAGTAGATGTGGTAAGTAAAATAAACACCGGTGCCAAATATGATAGCAAAGTTTTCCAGAAAAGTGTAGGACTCAATGGGGTGGGTACCAAGGCTGTCAATGCCCTGAGTTCCCATTTTGTGGTCACCTCCTTCCGTGATGGCAAAAGCAAGTCGGCCACTTTTTCAAAAGGTGTGCTGCAAACCCAAACCAAAGAGGAAAAGACCTCTGAATCAAATGGTACCTTAGTTCGTTTTTTTCCAGATGAAAACATATTTGTTAACTTCAAGTATAAGCCTGAATACATTGAAGGTCAGCTACTTAACTATTGTTATCTAAATGCAGGGCTGATTTTAAATTTCAATGGTAAAAAGTTCGTCAGCAAAAACGGGTTACTCGATTTACTTACCCGAAAAACCAATGCCGACGAACTGCGCTATCCCATTATGCACCTGAAAGGGGAAGATATTGAGATTGCCTTAAGCCACAACAATGATTATGGGGAAGATTTATACTCCTTCGTAAACGGACAATACACCACGCAGGGAGGTACCCACCAACAAGCATTCCGCGAAGCTTATGTGAAAGTGATCCGCGAATTTTATAAAAAAGACTATGATACCACCGATATCCGGCAGTCTATTGTTGCCGCCATTTCGGTTAGGGTTCAGGAGCCTGTTTTTGAAAGTCAGACCAAAACCAAATTGGGCAGCAGCAATGTTACCATCGGCGGACCGAGCATGAAGAATTTTATGCAGGATTTCCTTTCGAAAGATCTCGATAATTTTTTGCATAAAAACCCAACCATTGCTGATGCCCTGAAAAAACGGATTGAGCAAAGTGAGCGGGAGCGTAAGGAATTGCAGGGGATTAAGAAAATTGCCAATGAGCGGGCCAAAAAGGCTTCTCTGAATAATAAGAAACTACGCGATTGTAATATTCACTTTGATGAAACGCCTCCGGCGAAAAATAAGGATGTTTTCATAGCGAAGCAAAGTCAGACGACTTTGTTTATAACCGAAGGAGACAGCGCAAGTGGCAGTATTACAAAGGCGAGAAATGTAGATACGCAGGCGGTGTTCAGTTTGCGGGGAAAGCCGCTCAATTGTTTCGGGCTTACCAAAAAGATTGTTTACGAAAACGAAGAATTCAACCTTTTGCAACATGCCCTCAATATTGAAGATGGCATTGAGGGATTGAGGTACAATAATATTATCCTTGCTACCGATGCCGATGTGGATGGTATGCATATCCGACTGCTGATGATGACTTTTTTCCTGCAGTTTTTCCCCGATGTTATTAAAAAAGGTCATTTGTATATTCTTGAAACACCTTTGTTCCGGGTGCGCAACAAGCAGGAAACGATATATTGCTACAACGAGCAGGAAAAGCAGGCTGCTATGCGAAAACTGGGTAAGAATCCCGAAATCACCCGATTTAAGGGTTTGGGTGAAATTTCTCCGAATGAATTTGGGCAGTTTATTGATGCGGATATACGCTTACAGCCGGTGCTCCTCGAAATGGGGGATCATATCCATAAATTGCTGGAATACTACATGGGTAAAAATACCCAACAAAGACAGGAGTTTATTATTGGCAACCTACGGACAGATCTTGATAAACTCGAAATATTAAATTAATCCCTCCTTACCCATGTTTGTGTTCCATACCGATCGCCACATCTACCATACCTTGCTCCACAACAATGTGGTGCAGCATATTCTTCCTTTTTTGGAGAAAGAAAGAATTATGTCAAGAAGCACCCGTTTGCTTGAAATAGGTAGCGGAGACGGCGGCAATCTTTCAGCCTTTCTTACCCTTGGCTTAACAGCGGTAGGGGTAGAACTAGATGCCAATCTTGTGGCTTTTACCGAAGAAAAATTATCGGGATATATTGAAAAGGGATCGCTCAAAATGATCTCAAGAGATATTTACGAAGTAGATGTAGAAAAAGATCTTGGGGGCGCTTTTGATGTGATTGTGCTGAAAGATGTAATCGAACACATCCACGATCAGCCCAAGTTGTTTCGTCGGATGAAAGATATGCTCCGCCCCGGTGGCATGATTTTTTTTGCTTTTCCACCCTGGCAAATGCCGTACGGGGGGCATCAGCAGATTTGCCAACATAAGCTCACAAGCAAACTTCCGTGGTATCACCTTTTACCAAGGTCATGGTATAGAAAAATATTGGAAAAAAATCAGGAACCGGTAGAGGTACTGATGGAAATAAGAGATACTGGTATTTCTATTGAGCGGTTTGAGGCCATTGCTGCCGAAACCGGATATAGGATTGTACGCAAACAGCATTGGTTGGTCAACCCGGTGTATGAGCACAAATTTGGTTGGCGTGCCCGAAAGCAGTCGGGGCTGATCAGTTCTATTCCCGGGCTACGCAATTATTTTACTACCTGCGCCTATTATTTACTGGCTCCGCTGGGCGATCGGCAGGGCGGGGCGCTTAAAAGATAAATGAATTTATGAAGCATATTGTTTTTAATGAACCGGATGTAAAAGTATTGGAGGCGGCTATTGCCCTTGATGAATCCCTGCAGGGAGAAATAGTTTTGATACGGGATGACTATGCAGTAGGCCCGTTGTACGAATCGGGCGATGCCGAAGGTTGGCAAAAGCGACGGGATTGGTGGCGGCGGCTTTTGGAAACCGGTGCCGATTATGATCCGGAAAAAATGCTTGACATGGTGCAGGATAAAGCCACCTTGCACAAATTGGTACAGGAGCTGGAAGCCGATGAAAAGGAATATATATGGATTTGGGCCGCACAAAACAAACACGATGTATCCGGTTATTATTGGTTGGTGAGTCAGATGGCCGATTGGCAGGGAAGGGTATTTATCCTTTACCTCAATAACCTGCCGTTTATCAATGAAAAGGGAAATATTTTTTACCCTCAATGGCTTTCTCAAATTCCTGCCAGGGAGTTTTTAAAAGCAAAAAAGCTTTCAAGACCAGTTACCCCAAGCGAATTTGAGATTGATGCGGATGAATGGAAAAAACTGGTAGTAACTCAGAAAATGGTGCGCCTGCTCGAAGGCGGTAAAAAGCTGGCATCACAGGATGTGGATTATTACGATAGTGGCATTGATAACTATGTCCATGGTGGATTCAGCAAAGCCTCGCGGATTTTGCAATTGTTTATGCAAAAAGAAAAGGAAACCACAGGCGATGTTTTTGCACTTTGGCGGTTAAAAAAGCTGGCTACCGATAAAGGGTATGAAGTAAAGGGCGACATCAACAAAACTTCAAGGGAATTTGAATTGAAGGATCCCTCAAGGCCTTCGCTGCGTAAAAAGGATGAGGAACAGGCCACTGCTGCTGAACCTGTAAGTCAGGAAAAAAAATAATCACTTCAATAGGAAAATAAGCTAAACAGAGCAAAGAAATTATGAGTGATACCAATGATATAATGGAGAATACCGACAATGATTTTATCGGTGTCAGCGATCTCTACCGGGGCTGGTTTCTGGATTATGCCTCTTATGTAATTCTGGAAAGAGCGGTTCCGGCCATCAATGATGGTTTGAAACCTGTACAGCGCCGGATTTTGCATGCCATGAAGGAAATGGATGATGGCCGTTTCAACAAAGTGGCAAATATTGTAGGCCAAAGCATGCAGTTTCACCCGCATGGCGATATGAGCATTACCGATGCCTTGGTAAATATGGGGCAGAAAGATTTGATGATTGATACACAGGGTAACTGGGGAAATATTCAAACCGGTGATGATGCGGCTGCTTCACGTTATATTGAAGCAAGGCTGAGCAAACTGGCACTGGAAATAGCTTTTAATGCAAAGACTACCGAATGGCAGTTGAGTTATGATGGCCGTAAACAGGAACCGGTAAACCTGCCTATGAAATTTCCACTTTTGCTGGCTCATGGCGCTGAGGGGATTGCGGTGGGATTGTCTACCAAGATTTTACCACACAATTTTATTGAAATATGTGATGCTGCGGTCTTGTTTTTGAAAAATAAACCCTTTGAGCTTTATCCGGATTTTTTGCTTGGGGGACAGATTGATACTACGAATTACAATGACGGAAAAAGGGGCGGAAAAGTACGGGTTCGCGCCCATATTGAAGAACTCGACAAAAAGACATTGGTTATCAAAGATGTACCTTATGGGGTAACGTCTGGCGGATTGATTGACTCGATTACCAAGGCTACTGACGCAAAAAAAATACAGGTAAAAAAAGTAACCGATAAAACGGCACAGGAAGTGAATATCATAGTGGAATTGGCCACAGGTGCTTCCTCCGATATTACCATTGACGCACTTTACGCTTTTACCGATTGCGAGGTGAGTATTTCGCCTAATGCCTGTGTGATTGTAACCGATAAACCACAATTCCTGGGCGCAAGCGATCTGCTGAAATGGAGTACGCTCCAAACAAGAGATCTCCTGAAACAGGAGCTTGAAATCAGGCTTAGGGAACTCAATGAAAAATGGCATTTTACCTCACTGGAGAAAATATTTTTTGAAGAGAAAATATATAAGGAACTAGAGAAGAAGCATGAGACCTGGGATAAGGTGATTGAAGCAATTGAAAAGGCATTTAAGCCATTCCAAAAAAGACTGCGCCAACCTGTAACCCGAGAGGATATTCTGAAACTGACTGAAAAACCAGTACGCAGAATTTACCGGCTCGATATTGATGAACTTGACCGGCAAATCAAAGGCATTGAAACAGACATCAGCGAGGTAGAAAATCACCTTGCACATATTATTATTTATACCATTGCTTATTTTGATAACCTGAAACAAAAGTTTGGAAAAGGGCGCGAACGCAAAACCGAAATCCGGTTGTTTGATACCATTGAAGTAAGACATGTAGCCATTGCCAACACCCGGTTGTATATGAACCGCAGCGAAGGATTCGTTGGTACGAGTTTGAAAAAAGATGAGTTTATCGCCGAATGTTCCGACCTTGATGATATCATTTGTTTTACCAAAACAGGTAATATGAAAGTGGTGCGGGTTGCCGATAAATCCTTTATAGGAAAGGATATTATTTATGCCGCCGTTTTTCAAAAAAACGATGAACGTACCATTTATAATATGGTTTACCTCGATGGAAAATCGGGAGTATCCTATGCCAAAAGGTTTAATGTAATGGGTATTACCCGTGATAAAGAGTACGACCTAAGCCAAGGAACCGATCGCAGCAAGGTTTTGTATTTTACTGCCAACCCTAATGGGGAAGCCGAAATAGTTAAGATACAATTGAGTGCAAGCAGTACGGCAAGAATCAAGGACCTTGATTATGCTTTTGAAGAGCTTGAAATTAAAGGCAGGAACAGTAAAGGCAATCAGTTAACGAAATATCCGGTTAAATCCATTAAATTTAAAGAAGCAGGACGCAGTACCCTTGCCGGACGTAAGCTTTGGTACGACGATCAGTTTGGCCGTTTGAATACGGATGAAAAGGGTTTGTACCTCGGCATGTTTGAAGGCGATGACAAAATTTTGCTGGTTCATCAAAATGGTTCCTACGAAATAACGGATCAGGAATTGACGCAACGTCTGCCCTCTGATGAAGTGATTATGGTAGAAAAATTTGATCCCCGGAAAATTTTAACCGCAATATACTATGATGCGGATAAGGTGCAGTTTAATATTAAAAGGTTCAAAATAGAAACCACTACTTTAAAATCGAAGTTTCAGTTTATAAAAGATGGGAAAGACAATTATCTCGAATTGGTTTCCACATCGGCTGATCCTGTTTTGTACCTGAAAACGGGTAAAGGCGCCTCAGTCAAACTGGAAAAAATTAAAGTGGCCGAAATGGTGGATGTAATGGGTTGGAAAGCAGTAGGCAATAAGCTCGTAGATAAAAAAGCCATTGAGTTTAGTTGGGAATTGCTTGACGCAAATAAACCAGAACAGGGAGCCTTGTTTTAAAAAAAGAGATGCCACTATACCACCATATCGAAGAATTGCCAGCAGGATTTATGCCGCGGAGAATGGTATCGCTTGTGCCTTCCCAAACAGAATGGTTGTATGCGCTCGGTTTGGAAGAAGAGGTGGTAGGGATTACCAAATTTTGTATTCATCCCAATCACTGGTTCCGGCAAAAGACAAGGGTAGGAGGAACCAAGATCGTAGATATGGAAAAAGTAGCTGCGCTGTCACCCGATCTTGTGATTGCCAACAAGGAGGAGAATGTAGAAGGGCAGGTGCTGGCCCTTGCCGAAAAGTATCCGGTTTGGCTAACCGATGTCAATACGGTAAAGGAAGCCTTGGTGATGATGAAAGATCTGGCAGCCATAGCCGGAAAGCAGAAGACCGGTGCGGTATTGCTGCAGGAGATAGAAAATTCATTGGCCACATGGCAGCCTTTAGGGGAAAATAAAACCGCTCTCTATCTGATTTGGCGGGAGCCTTTTATGGCTGCCGGAGACGATACATTTATCCATAGCATGCTTGAAACAATGGGGCTGAAATATGTGCTGACCGGTAAGAAAAGATATCCGGAATTAAGCCCCGAAGAATTGATATCCCTTGCACCGGACTATATTCTGCTGAGCAGCGAGCCCTATCCTTTTAAGCAAAAGCACCTCGATGAAATATCGGAATGGCTGCCTCATTCCAAAGTACTGCTTGTGGATGGGGAAATATTTAGCTGGTATGGTTCGAGGATGCTGCATGCCGTACCTTATTTTCGGGCATTGGCGGAGCAGTTGTAGGTGAATTTCTTTTGGTTTTGGATCCTGAAAGTCCGGAAAAGTAGCTTGTCGAACTTTGGTAAGGACCTTGCTATTCTGGTAGCAACCTTGGTGCTCGGGTGCGGCAGCTTTGCAACCGAAGAAGTCAGACCTTTTTCAAGGAAAAAGGCGGTTCACTGAAATGGACGTTCAGCAAATCTATAATTGGATAGTTCGAAGCCTCGGGCAGTCAACCAAGCGTTAGCGACAGGGCAGGATAAATGGCGCAACCTGACCAAAGCCATTTTACAAAAGGGTATAGCCTCCAAAAGCGGCAGGTTGTCAGTTTCGAGGAAATTCAGGATATGCAGGTGATAACACGCTGCATCAGCGGCATTAGGGGAACACAGGTATGTGATGAACAGCAATTTAAAAAGGAACAACAACACGGGCAAAGATTAATTTAGCTTAGGATAACCCACCCTTCATGTTTGTAAGTTGATTAATTACATTTTTCTTGTGAGTATTATTTATAACAATTAATTCATTATTACCAAGGAAATTTAGACAGTCTAATGCTAATCTGCAAAATCTTTTTAGGGTAATACCAAAGTCATCATGAACTACATTTTCTCGATTCACATGGCTATAATTCTCCCAATTATTGTCGATTTTATAAAAAACTGTCCAAAGTATTTTTGAATAAAATAAAAACCAAACTAATTTATAAAAGGTTTTTTTGGCTTGGTCATTAAAAAAGGTATTATTTTCTATAAGATTAATATAATTTTCAAACAACGAAATGATAAGGGTAAATTGATTATAATAATTTGAATTATCAATTTCCTTATTGAAAGTTAATGACCCAATTCCTTCTATGCCTTTCATACTGTTAAAAGAAAAATTAGTGATTTGTTAATCAATCAATTTAAAGGAAGTCTCTAACGCTATTCTGCTATTTTGCTTTACAGTTTCCAAATATGTTTTATAGAGATGAAGGATTGTAATTACCGAAATAACTGCTGTTATAACCGCGGAATAACCGGCGAAAATATTTGTTTCAATTGGTGTTTTTAAAGAATAGGGTCTATTTGCAAGGAAAATAATCAGTATTAATAAAAGAATGAAAATAGTTCCAAACCATATCATCTTATCACGTATTGAGTCTTTGAATAATTTCTTTTTTTTCATTTCTTTTTCTTTTTTTCAGGGTTAAACATCCCCGCCGTGTATTGATCGTACAACTCAAACAAGTATTCAATTCTTTTGGTTTCGTTAGGGAAGTGCTGAGGCCGGTAACACAAATCCACAGCTTTATCAAGTGCCTGATGGGCTTTTACCAATGTTGGCGGCATGGTGTTTGGGTCGTACAAGTCTGCTAGACTGCTATCAGGGAAAAGGGAGCGGGCATCAAGCACTGCCTGTGCGGCAGCTTCTACTGTTTCCTTTTGTTTTTCAGTGGGGCTTATGGGCCAGGGAAAGTTGTTATAGACGATTGTATTTGAATAGCTATAGTCACTTTTTAGTCTTCCAGATGTATATCTCATCCATGTATTATGCATCATGGAAGTCAATATGCCAAAGTGAAAATATGTAGTATGGGGTATTACAAAGGTTTTATCTGAAATAATATTATCCATAGCCAAATAGGCGATGGGGATATAGGTTCTATTTTCCGAAGAGACCTTTGGGATCAAAAGAAAATCATATAATGGCTGTCTTTCCTCAGCGAATAAATAAGGAAGTGCAGCCATTTTTTTCGTTCCTGCTCTTGTACTCGCTTCTCTAAAAGCTCTAACTGATTTAAACCTTTGCTGAAATTCGGTAATTCCTCTAAATTTCTCAGGGTTTGTATCCTTTAACCAAATGCACCATCTTGTTACATTATTTATAATATCTTCACCACTAATAAATCTTCTGAAAAACGGACGTGAATTTGGCTCCTTTTCTTCAATGGTTTTTTTATTTTCATCTGTAAGTATTAGAAATCCTCCATCCCTTGCAGCACTGCCTGATTGCATTTTAGGCACATTACAAATAGGATTAGATATTGATTGCAAAAAATTGTCAGAACCTGCTACCAGGTATGGATTTATATTCCTAACAACCTGGCAGTTAGGTTCCGCTTTTAATACTGGATAATAATATATTTTTTTATTTGATGTATCAACATTTGAAAATCCAATAATTACAACATGAACTGCAGCGTTTCCTTTTGCTTCATTGCCCCATTTAAATGTTTGGTGTCCAAAATGAATTTTACAATTGTATTTTTTGAATAGTTGGCTCCATAAAACCCCAACTTGTTCACCCTGTGAAATGGAGTTTGTACTTACAAAGGCACAAATCGTTTTATTTTCTGCATTCAAATTAACATATTCGGCTGATTTCATGTACCAGGCTGAAACAAAATCTAACATCCCAAAAGACGGAGTATCATTAAAAATGAATTTCATATCCAACTTTTGCTCTTCATTTTGGTATGCTGTACCAATAAATGGTGGGTTTCCCATGATATAATCAAACCAAACTTCATATTGAGGTGCAGGTGCAGCCGGATTAATGTTATACTCCTTAGTATAAATATTTACTTTTTGATATTCCAACTCGGGGTCACTCAAAACAAATATATTAGCTTCTTCAGCCCTAATATTTATGGTTTTTTCTTTGTTAAGCAGGCTTTGCCAATCCATCCTAAGTGCATTTCCATGCACAATCGCGGCACTTTTGCGCAGCGGTAACCTTACATAATAATCCCCAAACCGCTGACTTGCAATTATATTCATTTGGTGATCCATAAGCCACATGGCTACCTGTGCTATCAGGGAGGGGAACTCTTCGTATTCAATGCCATAAAACTGATCTACATCCACCAAAAAATAAGTGCCAATGTCGGTAACAGTTTGGCCTTCGAGGATGGCGGCAACTATTTCCATTTCAAGCAGGCGCAGCTCCCGGTAAGTGATTATCAGGAAATTGCCGCAACCGCAGGCAGGATCGAGAAAGCGCAGTTTGCTGATTTTAAGGTGCAGCTTGCGTAGCTCGTTTTTATTGTGCCGTATTTTTTCGAATTCTTCCCACAGATCATCGAGGAACAATGGGCGGATTACTTTGAATATATTTTTTTCGCTGGTATAGTGGGCCCCAAGGTTGCGCCGGGCTTTAGGATCCATTACACT
Organism: Chitinophagales bacterium; assembly: GCA_038209595.1. Lineage (GTDB taxonomy): Bacteria > Bacteroidota > Bacteroidia > Chitinophagales > Chitinophagaceae > Phnomibacter. The sequence continues at coordinate 31,804 of JBBQXO010000017.1, read as the reverse complement.
TTGAAAGAGACTGCCGAATATGGCAGGGCTTATTTTGCCCCAATCGAGCAGGCAGGCATCGAGCAGCATTTTGCGCATTTCGCTGTCAAAGCTTGCCTGAGGCAGTGTTTCCTCAAACAGTTTGCCATTTACATAGGGGAAGCGGGCAAGGTCTTCATCGAGGTTTTTAAGTCTTTTGGAATGTTCCCTGTTTAGCACTTCAAACAAGCTGCTAAGGTGCATGGCAAGGTCGGCACCATCGGGGCGGGTATTGTTTACAAGGTAGGCATGAAAGCTATCCCGGTTGAAAATACCTGTATCATCGGCAAACAAAATAAATAACAGTCGTACCAGATATACTTCTAGGGGGTGACCATCGTAACCAATATCTTTTAATTTATCGTGGAGCTTGCCCATTAGTTCGGCTGCCGCAAGGTTTACGGGATCCTGTTCGGTAAAGATGCGCTTTTGCAGCCCACGCAGGTTATCGAACAAGGGCAGGTATTTTACCAGGTCCGTCAAGGTGAATTTGGTGCATTCGCCATTTTCATCGTACACATGAAAATGGTGAAAGTCGCAGATCATGATGATTTTAGGAAGTTCAAATTCTTTTAGCCCGTGACAGTAATCTTTTGCCTGATTATAAGCTTTCGTAAGATCTTTGCCCCGGCTTTTCATTTCTACAAGGAGGGTGCCTTTCCAAAGCAAATCTATGTAACCATCACTATCACCAAGTTTTTTAACCCGGTGCTCAAAAATGGCTACCCAACGGCGGGTAATCCCAAAAATATTGAGGAATTGAATAAGAAATTCTTTGGCTTCGGCATCTTCGTTGGTAGCACCTGCCCATTCTTTGCTAAAGGCTAAGGCTCTTTTTTTTATTTCGTTTATGGAAAGGGGCATACGCAAATTGACTTGTGGATGCTAAGTTAAACAAGGCGTAGTATTTAAGGCTGCAAGTTTTACACAATCTTGATAGAAAAAAATCAAAAATTTTCTGACGAAAAACTTACATATATTATGAAACCATTTTATTTTTGGGCTATCAACATCTTCCTTTTTTTGTGCCATACCCCGACTGCTCACTAAATTTTTTTGCAAAATCCCCATCTATTTATCACTATTATACATTTTTCCACCTTTTCAAACCCCTATTTAATATACCACAAAATCTGTCTAACCATACCTGCCAACTCACAATACCTCGGTTTTGTGTCTCATAAACCACTCCCCCGAATTTTTGACCATCCTTCTATTTCCCAAAACTTTCATTCTCTCCTGATTTAGCTATATAATAAGTTCTTTGAGATAGCAGAAACATTATTATTCTTATCTATTGACATGCAGGCGTTCGGACTTACCATAGCAGGGATAAGTTATAAAGCAGCAGGGAAACTTTTAAACAAGTTTAAATACAACGGTAAGGAAAGGCAGAAGTAAGAGTTTAGCGATGGCTGTGGGTTGGAGTGGCTGATTTACGGGTCGAGGACTTATTTGTCTGCCGATTGGTAGGTGATGCGCAGATTGGTAGGTGGCATTCTGTGAAAATAAATGAAAAAGCACTCACAACGAATCCATACTGAACCTTAAATAACAACCCACTAAATTTTGGCACCCCCATAGCAAAAAAAATTACGATTTATAATACCCCATCCATCCAGAAAAAATACCCAAGAGCAAAGTCAAACGAAGCGCAAATCATCATTAAGAGACCTGCTTGCCATCAGGCAGGTCCCATCACAGTATGGGGCGGGGCAAGTGTGACAAAAAAAGCAGCCGGAAGGCAGAGAACTAAAAATGAACATATCAAATCCATAAACGTTACTTTTGTCAGTTCCGGGAGAAATAATACTCCAACGGTTTTTTAAATAAATTTGTCATTCCATTGTATAAAAGTTTATGGAAACCAATAATAAGCAGTTAGAAGAATTTGAACGGAAATTGACCGGGGAAGAGCTGCCTGTAGAAGAAGGGGAGAAATCGGAAGAAAGAAACTCCTGGTTCAGAAGGCATAAAAAGGGGATTCTCACAACGACCTCCGAAAAAAAGGAAACCCCCGACGGACTTTGGGTAAAATGTCCTTCTTGCCGGTTTACCTGCACTATAATCGAATTAAAGGAACATTTGTATGTTTGTCCAAGTTGTAATTTTCACCACCGGATAGGCAGCGATGAGTATTTTAATATTCTTTTTGATGAAAAAAGGTATGTGCGGCTTTTTGACGAGATCAGGAGCAAAGATTTTCTTGGATTTACAGACCTGAAGCCCTACAAAAACAGACTGGAAGAAACTTGGGCCAAAACCGATCTGCATGATAGCATGAGTGTGGCTGCGGGTAAAGTAAAAGGCTTCGATTTGGTGATTGGCTGTATGGACTTCGAGTTTATTGGCGGCAGTTTGGGCAGCGTGATGGGGGAGAAAATCAGCCGGGCGGTAGATTATAGTTTGAAACACAGCATTCCCTTGATGATCATCAGCAAAAGTGGCGGTGCACGTATGATGGAAAGCGCATTCAGCCTGATGCAGTTGCCCAAAACATTGGGCAAGCTTTCGCTGTTAAGTGATGCTGGAATTCTTTATATTTCGCTTTGTACTGATCCTACTTTTGGTGGTACTACGGCTTCGTTTTCTATGATAGGCGATATCATTATGGCTGAACCCGGTGCGCTGATAGGTTTCGCCGGACCAAGGGTAATTAAAGAAACCATCAAAAAGGATCTGCCAAGCGGTTTTCAGCGGAGCGAATTTTTGATGGATCACGGATTTTTGGATATGATCATCGATCGGACCAAATTGAAAGACCGGATCGGTCAGCTTTTAAAACTATTTACAACCTGATTTTTACATGGAATTAAGCAATCGCGGTGCTTTTCACGAATATTTTATCGAACAGCGGTTTACGGCAGGCATGGTACTTTCCGGAACCGAAGTAAAATCGTTGCGTGCAGGTAAGGCAAGTTTCAATGATGCGTATTGCTTTTTTCATAAAGGGGAATTGTTTGTAAAAAGCCTTCATATTTCGGAGTATAAACTTGGAACAATTTACAACCACATGCCTACGCAGGAGCGCAAATTGCTGCTGCACAAAAAAGAGCTGAAAAAGCTGGATAACAAAATGAAAGAAAAGGGATACACCATTGTTCCCTTGAAAATATTTTTTACGGCGGAGGGTTGGGCCAAGTTGGAAATAGGGCTTGGCAAAGGCAAAAAAGTACACGATAAACGCAATACCATTAAAGATCGGGACAACGACCGCGAGTTACGCAGGATGGTTCCCCGATAGCGGATAAAATTCCTTTTTTATTGTTTGTACTTCTGGTTGCTCATGCCGGCTATACCAAAAGGTCAGCAAAAATGGACTGACCTCAAAATAGGGTATCCGCATAATCAGATAGTCGAAAGCCAGGAAACCGATAAAGAATACGATCAAAAGCTTATCTAATTTTTTGGTAATAAATCCTATCCCGAAACTCAACTCTATTAAAAGAGATATCCAATACAATACAAACCCTGCCAACGGCCATTCAATCAATTGTCTTATAAGTTTTGCCTGCCAGTAATCACCTGCATACAATAGCCAGTCTTTGTGTTGCTCCAGCAGGATGCCACTCATTTGCAATGGTTCAAAGGCTCCACCAGCAACCAGTTTCCAGATGCCTGCCGAAAAGAAAAAAAACAAAAAATAATACCGTAAACCATGCATCATGAGGTAAAAGCCGTTCAAGCTTTTTGTGGCAAAAAGCAAGGGGAAAAATAACCAGGCAATATGCGCTTCGATGCTGTTGGTTGGAAAAAGACAATAAGCCTGCACATATACCCAGTTAATGATCAGCCATATCAGGGCGACAACAAGTGTTCTTTTGGGAGCAATCCAGCGTACCCATGCAAAAAATAGAGGAAATCCATAAAAAAACAGGTCCATCACCCTAAAAAGGAAGGGGAAACGGATCAGGATTTTATGAAAACCAGTTTCCATAAAAAGCCAGGTAATACCATCGGGCCGGGGAAAAAAGAAAACCGGATCCACCTGATAAAGCCATTGGCCCTGCATCCATTTATAGAGGGCCAACCCATAAAATAACAGGAGCCATAAGGTGGTGAATCCACTTCTATTTTTAGGGGTTAACGGCATATTTCAGACATTTCCGGGGTGGGGAGGAGCTCTTGCAAGGGCAAAAAATTTCCTGCATAATAGCGGTAAGCAGTCCGTGAAATGGTAACCGTGGAATCTTTTTTACCCATAAGCCGGCCTACTGCATTTTTATAGTTTTCTAATCTTCCTTCAAAGGAAAGGTTATTTACATATAAACTTTTAAGCGGAGTGCGTAGCCCGTACTTGTGAAGCAAGGTAAATACCTGATCCTGATAAAAAGCTGTGTCGCAGCGGCTTTTCCAAACCATATATAAGTTGTACTGAATTTTGTCCCAGCCTTGTGGCGAAAAATGAGAACCACGCAGTGTATCGTTACCAACGGTGATGGTGGCTATGGGGTAGGAAAGGACGGGCTTAACCGGCGCTGCATACATGCCAAAATGATAAAAAGGGGAGAAAACCAGCCCTCTTTTGGCATTTACAGCCAATTGTAATGCTACAAAAAAAAGCATACCGGCAAACATCCATTTTGAGTGCCGGTATACTTTTTTAAAAAACATAATCCTTCGATTGAAGTGTAAACTTAATCAAAGTAACTCATACTCGTTTTGGGAGTTAGTTTTTTTAAGGTAGCCACCATCAGTTTAATGGTGTTTTCAATATCATTTTTATGTAACATTTCTACGGTGGTATGCATATAACGCAAGGGAATACTGATGAGAACCGAAGGGCAACCATCATTTGCATAGGCAAAACTATCGGTATCGGTTCCCGTGCTGCGGCTCAACGCCCGCCATTGTACCGGTATTTTTTCTTTTTCCGCGATATCTTCAACAAAAGCAAGCAGCTTGTTGTGAACAGCAGGCGCATAAGCAAGCGATGGCCCTTTACCACAACTGATATCTCCTTCAATATTTTTATTGATCATAGGGGTCGTGCTATCGTGGGTAACATCGGTTACAATAGCTATATCCGGTTTTATTCTCCGGGCGATCATTTCGGCACCGCGCAACCCAATTTCTTCCTGAACAGCATTGACCACGTACAAGCTAAAAGGTAATTTTACGCCTTGCTCTTTGATTCGTCTTGCTGTTTCGGCAATCATAAAACCCCCGATGCGGTTATCGAAAGCACGGGCAATCAGGTAATCATATGAAAGTTCATCTATACCGTCAGTGTAGGTAACTACCGCACCTACATGGATACCAAGGTCCTCCACTTCTTTTTTTGTTCTTGCACCGCAATCAAGCCAAAGGTTTTCCACCTTTGGAGCTGTTTCCTTTTGATCCCCGGTTGTGGAACGGGTATGAATGGCAGGCCACCCAAATACGCCTTTCACGGCTCCTTTTTTACCATGAATCAAAACCCGCATGGAAGGTGCAATCTGATGATCCACCCCGCCATTACGTTTCAGGTACATCAACCCCTGATCTGTGATGTAATTGACAAACCAACTGATCTCATCGGCATGTGCTTCAATCACGACTTTAAAGGGTTGACCCGGATTTAAAATAGCCACCGCGGTACCATAAGGATCGGTCATGGTTTCGTCGGCATATTTTTTTAAATAGTTCAACCATACCTTTTGTCCCCCATTTTCAAACCCAACCGGGCTAGGCGTATTCAGGTATTCGTATAAAAATTTAGTAGATTGGTCGTCGAATTTTGCCGCTTTCTTGTTTTCTTTTTTCTCTTCTTTCTTATCTTCCTTATTTTCTTTCTTTTTTGCTGATTTAGCCATAAATTATTCTTTTTTTTTTGGTATGCCCAAAGGGATACCTCAATGTGCCTTGTGAAAATTAAATTAGCTGTTCCGGATAAGAATAGGCTCAGATGTGCCAATGGTATCACTGATATTGCCTTTAATATCCTTAATCCAGAATTGGAAATTAACGGTGTCCACTCCCGGGCAAAGGTTCAGATTGTACACCGGAAATTCCCCGATAATCCCAATAAGGAAACGGATGGCTATTTCTGCATTTAAATCGCTCTTTTGCGGAACATCAGGTACTTTATAGAAAAGATTGACCGTGTTGTTTGGACACCGGCGTGTACCGGCTGTTATATAAAGTGTATCAGAAATATCTCCCTCTTTGTCGAGTACCCGAAGTCGAATGTCGAGCAGATTCCCCTGCACAAGATCGTTACTGCGCACACTTAAGAATGTAAGCGTTGGCTTGGTATTAAACGTTGTTTTTTCGCAGGCAAGTAGGGCAAGCGAACAAACAAATACCAAAACTATGGCATTAAATATAGATTTTTGTCGGATCATAATTCAAATTTAAGAAGCATTACATGATTGAAAAGCCTGAACAGTTTATTCCTTTCATTTTTAACACATCAGATGCTGATTTTGATGAGTGCTGTTTGCAAATATTTAAATTTCAACTCAATAATAACAATATTTATTATAAGTATTGTCAACAGTTTAAGCCTGAGGCATTTTCTATTGCTTCCGCAGATGAAATTCCCTTCCTCCCGGTTTCATTTTTTAAAACCCATAATGTAGTAAGTACGGATAAAAAACCCGAACAGATTTTTACAAGCAGCGGTACTACTGGTATTACCACTGCCAGGCATTTGGTGCCATATATTTCTATATATCAACAATCTTTTTTAAAAACCTTTAGGTTGTTTTATGGGGAACCCACGGAGTATGCATTTTTTTGTTTGTTGCCGGAATACCTCGAAAGACCGGGCTCTTCACTGATCTACATGGCACAGCATCTGATGGAAGCATCGGGGCAGGAACAGGGTGGCTTTTTTTTGGATGCCGGAAATAAAATGATTTCGCAACTTCAGAAAAGGGAAGTGGAAGGTAAAAAAAGTTTTTTGCTCGGGGTAAGTTTTGCCTTGCTCGATTTTGCAGAAAAACAGCCTTTGCCGCTAAAAAATACTATTATTATGGAAACCGGTGGTATGAAAGGTCGCAGACGAGAAATGACCCGTATGGAATTGCATGAGACCCTTCAAAATGCTTTTTCCGTTGATGTCATTCATAGTGAATACGGCATGACTGAATTGCTTTCACAAGGGTACAGCAAGGGAAATGGGCTGTATCGCTGCCCGCCATGGATGCAGGTTCGGGTAAGAGCGGAGGATGATCCACGCAAAATAAGCCGACAGGGTGCCGGCCTTCTTTGCATCATCGATCTTGCCAACGTGTACTCCTGTTCCTTTATTGAAACGGCCGATGTGGGCAAAGTGTACCCCGATGGCAGATTCGAAGTACTGGGAAGAATGGACAACAGCGATATCCGTGGTTGCAGCCTGCTCGTAGTTTAATTAAAGCCCTTTTATTTCGGAAAGCGGCCCGCCTGCTGCAAAAAACCGATCAATTTTTCGCTCCATAGCCGGATCTTTTTGAACCGGCGGAGCATGGTGCGGCTTAATCCGCGCATCAATTATCAATGGTCCCCTGCAGCCCCAGTGTTTGTTTTGGGTATACTCCTCTATACCATATATATCATGGCTTGGATTGCACCGGGTATATGCTACCCAAAGATAATTGTTGAGCTTTGCAGCGGCAAAAGCAGCATCATCGCATATTACAATAAAAGGTACTGTTTGCAATTCGCTTTTTCCCTTGGTATGGCTTAGCTTGTAATCATGTACCTGCTCATTCAGCGCAATCATTTCATCTTCTGCCGCGTGGTAGGTAGTAAAAGGTTTTGCCTGCAAGGCTATTACCCCCGGCATACATACATGCGCAGGTCCAAATCCTTTCAGGTTTTTTAAAAAGCCGGGAACTTCTTTTGCTAATTCACGCAAGGGTTCGCCATAGGCGGAAAAAACAACTTTACTTCCGCTGTTGAGCCCCGTGCCACTATAATCCAGAGTATCTATGGTGGTATTGGTGTAAAAATGTACATCCCGGGTAAGATCAATACGCTCCAGCAGGTAGCTCATAAAAGATTCTACATGGTGGGTATGCAACTGATTGGTATCATCAGCGGTAATAAAAAGAAACTTGGCAAGACTCAACTGACCTGTTCCTAAAATATGGTTGGCAATAGTGAGTAATTCGGCTGGCTGTTTGGTGGGCATGTAGGGCGTATATCTTTCACTGCCAATGGCTAGCAGCAAGGGGTGTACCCCGGCAGCATCTACAGCATGCACTTCTTTCACACCGGGTATTTCGGCTGGTATTGCGTCTCCGGTCATTTCGTGGATGAGTGCTCCAAAGCTAGTATCTTCCTGCGGGGGCCTTCCTACTACGGTAAAAGGCCAGATGGCATTTTCACGGGCATACACTTTATGCACTTTCATCAGTGGGAAAGGGTGCTGTAAACTATAATAACCCAAATGGTCACCAAAGGGGCCTTCAGGTTTGTTTTCGCCCGGATAAACCTCACCCGTTATCACAAAATCAGCGTCGGTGCTGATGCAAAAGCCATCGCGGTAAGTATACCGGAAACGTCGCCCGCCCAATACTCCGGCAAAAGTCATTTCGCTCAGCCCTTCGGGTAAGGGCATTACGGCTGCTACTGTGTGCGATGGTGGCCCGCCGACAAAGCAACTTACTTTTAAGGGTAGCCCTCGTTTATTGGCTTTGGTCTGATGCACCCCAATACCCCGATGCAATTGATAATGGAGGCCTATTTCTTTATCTTTTTCGTATTCATTGCCGTCGAGTTGAATGCGGTACATACCGAGGTTTGATTTCATAATTCCCGGTGCATCGGCATCTTCCGTATACACCTGTGGCAAGGTAACGAAAGCACCCCCATCCATGGGCCAGTGCTGTATAAGGGGCAAATCAGATATGCGTATTTCGTTGGCAAGCACTGGTTTGCTTAGCGGATTTCTCAAAGGTAAAGCCGAAAGCGCAGCTACACCGGCACCAAAATTTTTCAGCGGTGATTTAATGGCTGATATCGGATCATTTTTCAAATGCACCATTTGCTGCACAATGGAAAGCGTGTCCCGAAAAATAAACCGGCTGCGATCTAGCGTCCCGAAAATATTGGAGGCGGCCCGAAATTTGGATCCTTTTACATTTTCAAAAAGCAGGGCAGGTCCACCGGCTTCAAAAACGCGTAGATGAATGGCCGCCATTTCCAGTTTGGGGTCTACTTCTTCTTTGATTCTAACAAGGTGACCATTTTTTTCCAGATCCTTTAAACATTCCTCGAGGGTGGCGTAAGACATATGCAAATATCAACGTATTTTTTATCCAATGGTTTTGCTTTTATTAAAAAAGAAAATGGTAAAAATGGCTGGATTCTTCCATTTGAATCTATAAATGATTGAGAGCCTTTATTTAGGGGCAATTTGAAAAACTTGCAGCGGTAATGGTAAGCGGCATAAATTAAGAGACTTCATTTATCTTTTCAAGTTTCCTTCTTTTATCTCTTTTATTTTTCACTAAGGACTTGTAAGGTTTCTTTACGGTTATTGATAGCCAACAAAAGGGAAATTTTTAATTCAATATGGTCAATGTTTTGCTGATAGCATAGATTTTTATCAATTGTAATGAAAAGTTAAATCCGTTAAAAACGGTAAGGCCTAAAAGTTCACCGTTCTTTTTCCTTATATATCACCTGCCTGAAAAGTTTTTTTCATCATAATCAGGTCCGAAATCAACCTTTATCTGTTTGGTTAAATTTTGGATATATCTAAAAAAAAAATCTAATACTTCGTTAAGCCGATTTTATAATATTTTCATTTACAGCAGTAAACACCGGTATTATCAAATTTGCCGGCCCTATCTGAGTGGTTTTTTGAGGCGCTCTTTTCATCAAGCAAAATTTTCATGAACTATTTTTTATTCGTCATTGATTTTTTTGCTATTCCAATACCTGAATAGCAATGTGCATAGCCACATTTGGATGGTTATCGAGAAATTCATTAAGGGCATCTCTAAAAATCCCTGATACTGCGTTATACAAATTTCACAACATCCTCATTTACAGCAGTAAACTCCGGTGTTATTAAATTGGCAAGCCTTGTCTGAGTGGTTTTTAGAGGCGCCCTAAGGTCATCCCCGCCTTCCAAATAATCAAAAAGGGTTTTTATGGGAATTTGTATTCCCATAAAAGCGGGTGTCCCGCCCATAGTTTCCAGATCAATATTGATAAAGCGGTAATTCATTGTCTGATTTACTTGTTTGATACGAAGTTACAAATTATAGAACTTTCCTTAGAAATTGAGGTTTTAGAAGCTAGCTTATCGCCTTCTACTTGAATCCCGGCTTATAAATTCAGTAATATTCAGGATATTTGCCGCAAAATCAGAAAAATATGAAAAAGATAATCAGGTACTACAGCTTGTTTTTAGTATTGATGATGGTGGGTTTTGCCGCACAGGCTAAAGAGCAAACGGCTCAATTTAAGGTTTATGGCAACTGCGGTATGTGTAAAGGCCGCATTGAAAAAGCAGCCAAAGCTGCCGGAGCCTTAACCGCAAAATGGGATAAAGAGTCACATATGATGCTCGTGACTTTTGAAGATACCGAGACTACTGAAGAAAAAATTCAAAAGGAAATAGCTTCTGTGGGACATGATACCGATTTGTTTGAAGCGAAAGACAAAGTGTATAAGGCGCTCCCTGGATGCTGCTTATACGACCGCAAAAAAACAGATGAAAAGCCTGTTTAACAAGGGTATTACCGCAGCTAATAATTAATTCTGCAATCCGCAGCCCGGTGATTGATGAAATTCACCGGGCTTCTGATGTTTCAGGATTACCTGGTTTTTTATCAATACCTGTTACTACAAGAAATCATTCCATGAAATATCAGAACGAGATTACAAGACGCAGAACCTTTGCCATTATCAGTCACCCGGATGCCGGTAAAACCACCCTTACGGAAAAGTTTTTGCTTTTTGGTGGCGCTATCCAAACGGCAGGCGCTGTAAAAAGCAATAAAATTAAAAAGCATGCGACCAGTGATTTTATGGAGATCGAGCGGCAACGGGGTATTAGTGTTGCTACTTCGGTAATGAGTTTCGAATACAAAGGCATCCTGATTAACCTGCTTGATACACCCGGTCACAAGGACTTTGCGGAAGATACCTTCCGAACCCTGACGGCAGTCGATAGTGTGATTCTGGTAATTGACAGTGTAAACGGAGTGGAAGAACAAACCCGCCGGTTGATGGAAGTTATCAGCATGCGCAATACACCCGTGATGGTTTTCATTAATAAATTGGATCGGGATGGAAAGAACCGCTACGATTTGCTGGAAGAGATTGAAAAAGAATTAAAAATTCATTTACACCCTATGACCTGGCCAATCAATAGTGGAAAGGATTTCAAAGGAGTATACGATATGCATGAAAAAAGTCTGGTACTTTTTACTGCAGGCACCAAGGCTTTGGATGAAGATGTAGTGGAAATTCGTGATTTGAGCAGCGAAATTCTGGATAAGAAAATTGGAGGCAACGATGCCGCCACCCTGCGCGATGATGTGGAACTGGTAGATGGGGTATATGGCGCTTTGGACACAGAAGATTACCGCCAAGGCCAAACAGCTCCTGTATTTTTTGGTAGTGCTGTCAATAACTTTGGGGTACGCGAAATGCTCGATACTTTTATCCGCATTGCTCCCGATCCGCAGCCACGTCAAACCACTATCCGTCCGGTGGGGCCCGGGGAGGCAAAACTTAGTGGCTTTGTTTTTAAAATACATGCCAATCTTGATCCTAAGCACCGGGACCGGATCGCCTTTTTAAGGGTTTGCAGCGGTAAGTTTGAACGCAATAAATACTACCATCATGTAAGATTGGATAAGGACTTCCGTTTCAGCAACCCCTATACTTTTATGGCGCGAAACAAGGAGGTTCTCGAAGAGGCTTTTCCGGGTGATGTAGTTGGATTGTTTGATACCGGTAACTTTAAAATAGGCGATACGTTGACCGAAGGCGAAGACTTTTTCTTTACCGGCATCCCCACTTTTAGCCCGGAGATATTTAAGGAAGTGGTAAACCGCGACCCGATGAAAACCAAACAACTGGAAAAAGGATTGAATCAGTTGACGGATGAAGGGGTAGCGCAGCTTTTTTCGCAGTTTGGAGGCACCAAAAAGATTGTGGGATGCGTGGGCGAACTGCAGTTTGAAGTAATTCAGTACAGGCTCTTACATGAATATGGCGCCTCTGTTCAGTTCAATACTTTGCCATTTTACAAAGCCTGCTGGATTACCTGTCCTGACCCTAAAAAGCTGGAAGATTTCACCCGGTTTAAGATGCAAAATATTGCCGAAGATAAAGATGGCCATCAGGTTTATCTGTCACAAAGCGAGTGGTTCCTCAATACCGAAAGGACCAATAACCCGGATATTACTTTCCATTTTTCAAGCGAAGTACATAAATAAAAAAAAGGATTCCTGAAGATGATTCAGGAATCCTTTTTCAAACAAGTTATATATAACAAATATTCCTATTTACTATAAGGAACATGAGTATCTAGAAAGCGCTTATTGGCTTCATTCCAGTTTTTGTAGGTTTCGGTTCTGTTTTTATTCAATTGCTGGTTTACCTGATTTAACTTTTCACTGGATTTATTCATTTCATTTATAGCAGCATTATATTTATCAATTTCTTTTTTATCGCTTTGTGCCCGGGAGTTTTTTTCAAAAGCTTTTTTTACGGCATTAAAAGTTTCTTCTTTCATCTGGAAGTCAGTAAAAGCATCCAACAATTCAGCCTCTTTTTTAAAGAAATCAAGCGTTCTTTTTAAAGCCAGTTTCAGCGTTGCATCACTGCCATTATATCTTTTTATAGTATCTAATTTTTGCAACCCTTCATCGCTGTATTTGGTTATGGTACTGCGGATTTGCTCCATAGCGGTAATATTCTTTTTATTCATAGCCTCTATCAGTTGGTCTTCATGCACGCTTGCTTTAAAGAAAATAAGAAACATCATTTCCTTATAGTCCATCACTGCGTCCAACTTTTTCATTTTTGAACCCTCTTCGGTTTCTTTAGCCTCCACAAGGGTAATATTATGTTTGGTACAATAGGTTTCAATCATGGTCTTACGCTCATCGGCAGCTAAATCCATTCTTTCATTGATTTTTCTTTTAAACAACAAGTAGGCCTCCATGGCATCATAACTCTGTTCTGCAATTTCTTCGAGGTTGATCACCTTGCTGTAATTTTCGCGTTGCAGGTTGGTAATCAGTTGCAGGTACGATTTGGTGCCTTCATGCAAACTTTTATCCCCTTTATAATAAGGTATAGAAGCCAATGCGTAGCGGGAATTATCAATTTGTTCCATAAAAGCAGCGTGCTTTTTTTCGGCCTTTTTGATCTTTGTGCCATGGGCTACTTCGCTCATATAGGCCATGTACTTCTGGTTCACCTGCGATATCTGTACATTGATCTTATCGAGGGCATCGGCCGGGCTGTCTTCCTGAGCAAAGCCTGGGGAAACGATAAGGAATGACACCATGAATAAGGCAAGCATTTGGTAAATGTTTTTCATACTTTTTTACATTGGGGTTAAAAAATCGGACTTGAAAGATTGGTTTATAAAACAGATTTTAAAAATATTTGGTAGGCGGCATGAATGTACAAATCAGAAGCAATCAGGCTCAGGACTTCCTTGTTGAGCTCTTGTTTGTAATCACTTTCATAAGACAGCATTTGTTGGGTAAAACTTGCATTTTTGGGCGTGAAGGGGGATTTGTTTTCCATATATTCTTCGGCCTCTTCATCGGGTGGGTATTGGGCTTTGTCCCATACAAGATAGGCTTCCCAGGTCAATGGGATACTTCCGGTATCAGCAAGTTTTTTTTGATTTATTACCCAGTTTTGAGTGGCGGCAAAAAAGCCGGCTTTCATCAATTCCTTTGTTGAAAAATCTTTTGCCAGCCCAAGATCTTTTTGGGGCAGTGGGGTAAAAGCCACCACTTTTGTAATGGTATCTGGCCGGAGCGCATTGGGTAAGGTCTTTTCTGCATATCCCATGGTTTCGAATACATCAGGTAATAAAATATCGGGGATGACGCCATTGAATTGGTTGGTGCCGCCGGTAATCCGGTACAAAGCGCCTGTGGTTACTTTTATGTAATCTGTTTGCTTTTTTACTTGTTTCGATTGCAGGGGTTTTTCGGGATTGAACATGGTATCAAGTGGCAATACTACCTGCATGGTGGCTTTGCCAAAAGAGGGACTGCCCACAATGGTAGCCCGTTGGTAGTCTTGCAGGGTAGCTGCCACCAACTCACTAGCGGATGCACTCTGTCCGTTGATCATCACCATCAGCGGGCCATCGTAAATTTGTCCACGGGATGGGTCTTTCAGGGTAATGGCCTTTTTCGTTTGATCTCTTATGATGGCCATCGGGCCGGCATCAATAAAAATACCTGAAATCTCTATTGCTTCCTGTAAACTTCCGCCTCCATTGTATCGAAGATCGAAAATGAGACCGTCTATTTTTTCTCTTTTTAGCTTAACTATTTCTTTGGCAATGTCGTTGGCGCAGCTTGAACTTTGGTTGTCATCCCATTCGGTATAAAAACCGGGTAATGCGATGTAGCCTATTTTTTTATCACCTTCCAGCACAAATCCCCGGACAATATTTTCTTCGTTGGTTGCCTCTTCTTTTTGCAGTTTTACTTTCTTCGATTTGCCATCCGTACCTTTTAGCTGCAGTTCCACTTGTCCTTTTCCTTCCCCATTTAGTAAAGTCTGTAGCTGAGCAGCGGAAAGGTCTTTGGCCTGAACCACTTTGCCATTAGCCATTTTTATCTGCATCAGTTTGTCATCCTTGTAAATATTACCGGTATTCCAGGCGGCTCCACCCGGAACGAGTCCTGAAATGATAAGATCTCCATCCTCATCTTCTTCCAGCTCAAACCCAAAATCAAGTGATTGGCTGCTCAATGATTCTGTAAATTCATCCTTTGCTTTATCGTCAAAATAATTGGTGTGCGGGTCAAAAGTCTGTGCTATCTGATCGAGGTAAACCTTTTCAAGATAGGATTTGAATGTTGATAGGTCTTCCGCTCTTTTGGTCATCCTCTTTTTTACATTCTTTGCAATACCTGCCCTGAAAATTGCTTCATTTTTATTGAAAAACCCGGTATCATTTACCGGAAGGGCGATAGCAGTACTATCTTCCTCAAAAGCCGTTTCTGCTTCCCACTGCTCCTGCATGCGCACCAGAATACGCCATTTCAGGTATTGGGTAAATCTTTTTTTCCAGGCAGCATCATCTACAGGTAAGGCGGCTTTGGATGGTTCGATAAAAAAATCTGCTTTAGTAAAATCAAATGGTTTTTCAAGTAATTGAAGCGCATAGTCATCACATTTCTTTAAAGCAGACTGATAGGTCGTTTGCAGCGAGGTGAGGAAAACCGACTGTTTGTTTTTGATATCATCATCAATCAATTTCTCAAAGCTTTCTAAAGTCTTGATATCGTTTGCCTTAAAGTAAATTTTATAAGGATCTAGTTCTTCGATTATCCCTTTGAAAACGGCTTCAGAAAATGCATCATCTACCTGTTTGGGTTGCATGTGGTTGCGTTCTATCATGCGCACCAGCGTAAATGCCTTATTTTCCACCTGAGAAAGGCAGCAGATGGGCAGGCAACCTAGCCAAAGGTTCAAGAGAAAGCGGAGCATACTATCAAGGGAATTTAAAACAAATATAATTATATTCTTTAAACGCCAAATAGCCGTTCCTTATTATTTTAAAAATCGGGATGCACACCAGTATAATTTGTCGGAGCCACCTTTTTGAGTTCTTTTTTTAGCGCCACTTTTATATCAAGCCCATCTATAAAGCTATGCATGCTTTCCTTATTGATTCCTTGGGTACCCCGTGTCAATGCTTTTAATGCCTCATAAGGATTTGGATAATTTTCGCGACGTAGTATGGTTTGTATGGCCTCCGCTACCACAGCCCAGTTGTTTTCAAGGTCAGAATTAATTTTCTCCTGGTTCAAAACGAGTTTATCCAATCCTTTTTCAATGGAATTGAGGGCAATAACGATATGTGCCATGGGTACGCCAATATTACGCAAAACGGTACTGTCAGTCAGGTCGCGCTGTAGCCGGCTAATGGGTAACTTTGCACTCAAATGTTCCAGCAGGCTGTTGGCGATGCCGAGGTTGCCTTCTGCGTTTTCAAAGTCAATTGGGTTTACCTTGTGCGGCATGGCACTGCTGCCCACTTCACCGGCCTTGGTTTTTTGCTTAAAATAGTCCATGCTGATGTAGGTCCAGATATCGCGGCATAAATCAATCAGAATATTATTGATTCGTTTCATGGCATCAAAATGGGCGGCTAAATGATCGTAATGCTCAATTTGTGTTGTAAACTGCATGCGCTCCAATCCGAGGATGTTTTCCACAAATTCATTGGCAAAGGCAATCCAGTCTGTTTTGGGGTAAGCAATATGGTGCGCATTAAAGTTGCCGGTAGCTCCGCCAAATTTGGCTGCGTACGGGATGTAGCTGAAGAGTTGTATCTGATTGTCCAAACGCTCCACAAATACCATAAATTCTTTTCCAAGTAGAGTAGGGGAAGCCGGTTGCCCGTGGGTGCGTGCCAATAGCGGTATTTCTTTCCAGTCAATGGCAAGTTGGTGGATGTGTTTCTGTAAATTAAGTAATGCAGGTAAATATTCCTGCTCGGTGGCATGTTTGAAACTTAGCGGGATGGCCGTATTATTGATATCCTGACTTGTAAGCCCGAAATGGATGAATTCTTTTGCTTTTCCCTTGGGGTCTGCTTTTTCCAGTACCTTTTTTAAAAAGTATTCCACCGCTTTTACATCATGGTTCGTGGTTTTTTCAATGTCTTTGATGGCCTGTGCATCTTCCAGAGAAAAATCTTCCATCTGCTTTTGCAAAGCTTCTTTTGCTTTGGCGGTAAGGGTAAAAAATCCTTTTTCTGCCAGTAAAAAAAAGTACTCAATTTCCACCAACACCCGGTATTTTATCAAGGCATATTCGCTAAAATATTCGTCGAGGTGGGCTACCTGTTTGCGATATCGGCCGTCGGCCGGTGAAATGGCGGTAAGTGCGGAAAGTTCCAAAAATTTTAATTTTTATGTGGTGAAGCTCAGCAAAACCTTTGAGTCTTCAAAGTTGATTCATGCTTTGATGCTTATCCTTTATCCCATTTACATGGTTGCAGGGATTATCTTTGCTGCGCAAAAATACAAAGAACACATTGGAAAACAGGATTCGGGTAGGCGCCGTGAGTTATTTAAATACAAAACCTTTATTATATGGTATTGAAGGCTCCGAATTGATCAGCAAGATGGACCTTTCACTTGACTATCCTGCCGAAGTAGCAAGGCAGCTTATCCATAATGAGATTGATATAGGTTTGGTGCCGGTGGCTATTATTCCTGAGTTGAAGGAGTATTTTATTGATGCTGATTATTGTATTGGTGCCAATGGGGCAGTAGCAAGTGTAGGGATTTACAGCGAAGTTCCCATTGAAGAGGTGACCACGTTGTTACTCGATTACCAAAGTCGGACTTCGGTTGCTTTGGCCCGGATATTATTAAAACATCACTGGAAGGCGAACCCTCAGTTGGTGGCTGCCAAACCGGGATATCAAAAAGATATTGGTGGCACCGTTGCCGGTGTCGTGATTGGTGATCGGGCGTTTACCCAAAAAAAGCAGTCTGCTTTTGAATACGATCTCGCCGAAGCCTGGAAAAATTGGACAGGACTACCTTTTGTATTTGCTGCCTGGGTGGCTAACAAAGAACTGCCTGAAGACTTTATTGCAGCTTTTAACCATGCAAATCAACAAGGTTTATGCAACCTTGAAGCAGTCATTGCTGAAAACTCCTCCCCTGATTACGACCTGATGACATACTACACCCAAAATATCAGTTACCACATGGATGAAGCCAAACGTATGGGACTTAAAAAGTTCCTTGAGCTTTTGGCCGAACTTCCTGACTTGTAATATCCTTCTCCGAAACTATCCTTAGCCGCAGTTCTATTTTCTGTTTACAGGATTATGCGGGCTCAAACATTTGTTTTTTGACATGATGTGTCACCTCAAACATCCTTTTGATCATATAAGTGCAAGCCATGGTGGAGGTGGAATTAAAGGTACCGTTTTCAAATAGTTTATTTGATACCATGCCACCGCCACATACCGGAAAATATTCGCAGGTGGTTTTGCAAGCTTGTACTCCGTTTTGAATATCCTTATGTATTTTTTTAAACATAGGATGGTTCACTGCATTAATAATTAAGTCCTCTTTTATATTTCCAAAAATGAAAGAGGGGTATTTCTTATGGTTTTCAATGGTGATTAGTTCTGGTGAAAAAGTAGAGAAATTTCCATTTACATCTATAGTTAAATGCACAAAGGGTACTGTGGTTCCATTCACTAAATCCGTTTTGGGTTTACCAGAAAACTTATCCCATTCTCTTATTTGGAATGGTTCTCCGTGTTCAAAATGTAATTCAAGAAATTTATAAAAGAAATCTTCGAATTTTCCTGCGGACGCATCATTTATAACAGAACTCGATGTATGAATCCCTTCAATTTCTTCGATATTAAATGCCACTCCCTGTGTGCCCAATGTCTCATAAAAATGATACATTTCTTCTGGGAAATTGAGTGAATAGTCTGATAAAACGGAAATAATGTGAAAAGGAACTTTATGTTTCTTTAAAAAATCAACGCCTTTCATAGCATCTGAGAAACTGCCTTTCTGATTTCTGTAAACCCTGTTGTGGTTTTGGATATGTTCCGGCCCATCAATACTTACCCCAATTCTGAATTTATTCTTTTTAAAAAAAGCGGCAATCTCATCCTTAATCAGGGTCGCATTTGTTTGCATACCTATATGTACAGAAGCATTTTTAGGCTTATATTTCTTAATAGCGGCAGTCGTTTTCTTATAAAATTCCAAACCGGTAACAAGTGGTTCCCCGGCATGCCAATCCCAAATGAATTCATCATGCAACAGGTTTGAATCCTTCATATTCTTAAAAATATGAGGAATTAAATCAATATCAAACCTGTCGGTTTTACTTCTAAAGGGTAAATAACAATATTTACAATCGAGGTTACAAAACGGTGTGGCCTGTACCGTCAGGCACTGAATAGGATAAATTTCCAAACTAAAATGAGGTTAAAGAAAAAGCATTCCATTAAAAAATGAAATGCTTTTATGAAGAAAATAAAAAATTACTTTTTCTTAGTACGTCTTTGCTTAAACGTAAATCCTTCTTCTGGAAGCCAAACGTCAGCATACAAGCCTGGCTTTTTACCTACTTTTTTCAGAACACTTGTGGGAACCCATGTGTCGGCGTAGATGGCTGTGTTTTCCTTAATGGTAAGATTTTCATCCACCACCCAGGTATCCAGATACAATCCGGCTTTCTTGTTTTCCGGTGCCTTACGCTCATCAATCATGTTTGGAGCTTCTTTTTTAGCCGCCCCTTTTTTTGGCCCTCTTTTTACTGTACCTGTTTTGGTAGCTGTCTCTTTTACAGAAGCTTTTTTAGCATCTTCTTTCTTCGCAGCAGCCTTTGGCGCTGCTTTTTTTACAGCAGCCTTTGGAGCCGCTTTTGCTGCTTTCTTTTTTGTTGTGGAAATTCCTTTTGCCATGGTTAGTAAATTATTTTGTATAAAATTATATAATTTTTTAAAATAAACATCATTTATATTTAAAGAGTGTTGATATACTGTTTATAACACATAATTTTTTATCCGTTTTTACCGGCAAATAAGAGAAATATTACTCATTTTGACATGCGTCTTGCTGTATTATTGGGTTCGATGATACAGTTAATCGTCCTATTACATGTTTACCTGATAGTTAAAAAAGTGCCTTTTTTTACATTATTTTTAAATCTATCAAATTATAAATTGTTATGCATGTTTATTATTTGGATAACATGCTATTTGCCCGAAACACAACAGGAATAAGGGTAGCATACAATTTGTTATCATAAAAAGCAGGATTATTATGTATGGTATTCATTTTTATAAGCAATCTGTTGCTTTAATCTTTTATAAAATACCAAGGGCAAATGTATGGAGGATAAATACTTTTTTGTAGTCTGTAATTGGCTGCCCTAAGGTTAAAGACCATTTTTTACCTGGCTGACCTTACATTTATTTTTAAAATAATTTATAATTGCAAATTTTTTTCAAATTAATAGCATTTCATTAATTTTTAGTTCCATTTTATATACAGAGGAGTATTCTATATTTTACTTCTCTATTTGTATAAGTAAGTATGCTCATATGTAACCAACCTGCATTTTAATGGTTTATTTTAATAAAAAAGCAGCTGCCCTTTCGGAAACAGCTGCTGGTTTCAAACCATTTTTTCTATTAATGTTTATTTGGCAAATGTGTTTGCCATCAATTGTTCAAAACGGATATTTGCCTCAAGTTCCATCATTTCGTTTATGGCTTTATCGGTTTTAATTTTGCTCAACATAGTGCTCATCATTTGCTTGTAGGCGCCTTTGGCAATAAGATTTTCTTTTGCCTGCTCCCATTTTTGCCTTTCAAGCAACTGCATTGTACCGGTCATAGTTTTATGGAAATTCATCTCGCTTTCCTTTTCTTCTGCCTTATTCTTTAAGGCAGCAATCTTCTGTTGTGATTCAGTTGGTACAGATGCAGATGATCGTGTAAGTATGTTGCATTTTTCTTCACATTTTGCGGAATGTGCGTGAGCTGCGGTTGCACTAAAAGTGATGGTCATTGCCACGATGGCGGTGAGGATGTTTTTCATTGTGTGTGTGTTTGTGTTGTAATTTGATAAAGCAAATGTAATAAAATTAGTACTGTGTATAACATACTACCTTGTTGAACGGCATAACAAAATGATGATTGGTTCTTATTCAATTATTCGTGTAGAGCCAGTAATTTTTCAACTTGTTGATAGCCTGTATTATTTACAGACATGGAAAGAACATTTGACGCAGGAGCATTTGCCTGATTCCGCTTGTCAGAATTACTTTGGGCAATAGAAAATGAATCACCTCTGTTATGTGAGTAATTTGTAATGCGAAGATTCCGTTTTTCAAATAGCTGTTACATGGCAGTATCAAAAAAAGAGTCCTTCCTGTTGGAAAGACTCTTTTACTTTTTATAGTGAAAGCTTTTACTGCGGAAGGAAAGTAGCCATCATTTTCTCGTAGCGGATGGCAGCTACCAATTCAGCCAGTTCATTGGCTGCTTTATCGCCTTTTAGTTTCTGAAACATTTTGCTCATCATTAGATTATAAGCGTTTTCTGCTTCAAGATTTTTAATGGCTTGCTCCTGCTTTTCCTGATCAAGTAGCTGGAAGGTTCCTTCCATGGTCCTTATAAAATTCAGTTGGCTTTTCTTTTCCTCAGCCAGATTTTTCAGATGAGCAATTCTCTTCTGAGCCTCAGTGGGGAGCGAGCTTGCGACCATGGTGGGTAAATTGCAATTGGCAGGACAAGCTGCTGAATGAAGGTGATTTGCATGAGCACTCAAACTGATAGAGAATGCTACGATGGCGGTGATGAAGTTTTTCATGGTGAGTGTGTTTGTGTTGTAATTTGATAAAGCAAAAATACAACGTACACTACTATGCATTACATAATACTGTGCCGAACGGGTTAGATACATGATGAAAGGTTTTTCGGCTATTTTATCTTCTCTGGCTGACTGTAATATCTATTTGTATTCACCATAAACCTTTCTCAATACATCCGAAATTTCACCGAGCGTGCATTTTTGTTCCACCGCTTCAATCACGAGGGGCATCAAATTCGTGCCGTCAATGGCTGCACTTTCAATGGCCTGCAGGCATTTTGAAACTGAATCTGCCGAACGATTGGCTTTTAGGGTAGCAAGCTTGGCTGATTGGATATCCCGTATGCTGTCATCAATTTTAAATGGAGGTACTGCAATTTCGTGTGCCAGGTTATATTTGTTGACACCAAGAATGATTTTTTCTTCATTTTCAATCTGTCGCTGATATTCGTAAGCACTCCGGGCAATTTCATCTTGAATAAACCCTTCCTCAATGGCGGAAACACTACCGCCCATCGCATCTATTTTATTTATAAGCTCCCATGCTTTGGCTTCTACATCGTTGGTCAGGCTTTCAACAAAGTAGCTTCCTGCCAGCGGATCCACTGTGTCCGCAGCACCGCTTTCATAGGCAATAATTTGTTGGGTACGTAAAGCAATCCTTGCCGCTTCTTCGGTAGGCAAACTCAGTGCTTCATCATAACCATTGGTGTGGAGGCTTTGGGTGCCACCCATTACCGCTGCAAGGCTTTGCAGGGTTACCCGGGCAATATTGTTAAGGGGTTGCTGTGCGGTAAGCGTACTGCCTCCGGTTTGTGTATGGAAACGAAGCATCAGTGCCTTGGGATCCGCTGCTCCCAGATCCTGCATCATTTTGGCCCACATCCTTCTTGCAGCCCTGAATTTTGCCACTTCTTCAAATAAATTGTTATGTGCATTGAAGAAAAAGGAAAGCCTTTTTCCAAAAACATCTATATCAAGTCCTTTTGCCAGCGCTGCCTGTACATAAGCTTTGCCGTTGCTTAGGGTAAAAGCAATTTCCTGTACCGCCGTACTGCCAGCTTCCCGAATATGGTACCCACTGATAGATATGGTATTCCATTTGGGCAACTCATGGCTGCACCATTCAAAAATATCGGTAATGATGCGCATGCTTGGTTTTGGCGGATAAATATAAGTTCCCCTTGCTGCGTATTCTTTTAATATGTCATTCTGAATGGTGCCGGCAATTTTTTTCAGGTCAGCCCCTTGTTTTTTTGCTAATGCCACATAAAAGCTAAGCAGAATAAACCCTGTAGCATTGATGGTCATGGAGGTACTTACCTTTTCAAGCGAGATATCCTTAAAAAGAATTTCCATGTCTTCAATACTATCAATAGCAACACCTACTTTGCCCACTTCTCCTTCGGACAAAGCATGGTCGCTGTCATAGCCGATTTGTGTGGGCAGGTCGAAAGCTACGCTGAGCCCCATAACACCTTGTCCCAATAAATAATGGTATCTTTTATTGCTTTCTTCGGCAGTACTAAAGCCTGCGTATTGCCGCATAGTCCACATTTTTCCCCGGTACATATCGGGTTGTACCCCTCGGGTATATGGAAACGCTCCCGGTTGTCCAAGTTGGGTATCAGGATTCCATTCTGCAAGCGCATCGGGACCGTAGAGGGTATCAATTTCAATGCCGGAATCGGTGAGTACTTTTTTATTATTCATGATGATAAGCTTTAGGTAGTTTCCTACTTTTTATAAAATTTGCTGTACCTCGTACTGAAGCGCTTCCAGCAATTTACTGTTGAGGGTAGCATTGGGATTATTGCCTTCAAACTGCAATAATTGCCTGCTCAGATCAATTGCAGCCGTATCAGGTGGCATGCTTGCAGCTACCTGATTGATGATGTAGCAGTTTTGATCTTTCATTTTAGAAAAGGCGTCCCATATTTCTTTTTTTACATATAGCTGCTGGGTAATATTGTGTTCAAATTCTTCCCGGATGGTAGAAAGCAGACTTTGCTGCAGTACACTCGCTGTTTGACCAGATAGGTTGAAACGAACAGCAAGGTTGCTTAGTTTGTTTCGCTCGGTAAACAAAGTCAGTCGCTCGTAAGCCGCCAGCGCAAGCGGGTTTTTTTTATTGCCTTCCTTGTGTTCCAGTTGTGCGTCAAACTCCTGGAATTTGCGTTGGGCATAAAAAAGGTAAGCGGTAAAAAGGCCTATAAGCAGGGCAATGACAACACCCATAACAATTTCAGTAAGCGACATATCCATGCGGCTAAGATACGTGCTATCAACAAAAAAAATACAATGCAAAGCCTTCGGCGCCAACCTTTTCGATTCCCGTAATAAAATGCTAAGAATAAACAACCTAAAACGTTATTCCCGAAATTCTTTAGTAAATTTGCGGGTTACAATTAATATATACTCATGGATAATTTAGCTATAGATAATACAATTACCTTACCTGTTCAGTTTACTAAAGGAGCCGTCAAAGAAATAATCCGTTTAACCAAAGAAGATAATTCCGCTACAGGCAAGTGGTTGCGGGTAGGGGTAAAAGGCGGCGGTTGTAGCGGTATGACCTATATTTTGAATTTTGATGAAAAAAGTCCTTCCGATATTTCTTTTGAAACGGATGGTTTTTCCTTTATCATGGATCCTTCTCACGAAATGTATCTATATAATATGGAAATAAATTTTGAAGGAGGTCTCAACAGTCGTGGTTTTACCTTCAATAACCCCAATGCAAGTAAAACCTGTGGTTGTGGAACCAGTTTTGCCGTATAAGTTTTTCCTAAAATAACTTTATTTCCAAAAACCCAGCCAGTCTATAATCCTGCTTGTGTATCCGAATTCATTGTCGAACCAGGCAAATATTTTTGCTTGCTGACCCACCACTGAAATCAATGGCCCTTCAATAGTACTGCTATGGGTATTGCCCTTTACATCCAGCGATACCAATGGTTCTTCGGTATAACTCACCACATTTTTATAAGGGCCGTTTGCAGCATCCATGAATGCTTGCTGCAATGTTTTTACAGAAATTTCCTTGTTGAATTGAATAGTAAAATCACCCAAAGCTCCATTAGATACCGGAATACGGGTACTGATGGCAGCTACTTTTCCATGCAATTCAGGAAATAAACGCTCCAGCGATTCTGCCAGATCTATTTCTACTGGTATAATGCTTTCGGCTGCTGCCCGGCCACGACGGTATTGTTTATGTGGGGCATCTACCAATTGCTGCCGGCTTGTGTAGCTGTGCAAAAAGTGGATCTGTGCACTTTCCATTCCCAATGGTTTCAGAATATCAAGTATAGGTATCGAACAGTTGGTCATACAGCCACCGGGTGACAGGATATCTAGGGTAGGGGGTAGCTTGTTCTGATTAAAGCCATATATAAATAATGGGATGTCATCGGAACCGGTAGTGCTCAGCAAAACCTTACGGGCACCGGCCTGTAAGTGCAAACCAGCAAGCGTGCGGGTGGAAAAACTTCCGGTACATTCAATTACCACATCTACTTCAAGGTCTTTCCAGGGAAGCTGAAGTGGATCGGGTTGTTGATAAACAGGAATAGCTGCGTTTCCGGTAAATAATTTGCCTTCCTTATACTCAGCGGTTTCTTTAAAAGTTCCATATACAGAATCGTACCGAAACAAGTAAGCAAGGTTATCCGGGCTCATTAAATCATTGATGGCTACTACCTCTATCTCAGGCATCAGTACCAGTCTTCTTAAAAGCAATCGTCCAATCCGTCCAAGTCCGTTAATCGCTACACGCATATATTTGCTCTTCTTTCTATGGCTTTAAAAAGTCAAAGATAACCTACCGTGTGTTTTTTCTAAAATAAATATGGATATATCAGGTATTCCTCCTACTTTTGCAGCCCCAAAAAGTTCTTTCAAGATATCGTAGTGTTATTCAATCATCCGTTTGGATTGTTTTCTTTTGGAAACGGTTTAATATTCGGGTAGAAAAACAGGTACTGATATCCCATTGGAATTGGGAGTTGCAGCGGCAGTTTGTTAATTGGCAAACGAGCGACAGCCACAACGTTAACACCAAAAACATTTTTTAGAATGGCAAAAGAAATCACAGGCTATGTAAAGCTCCAGTGCAAAGGAGGACAAGCCAATCCAGCGCCCCCCATCGGACCTGCTTTAGGTTCTAAGGGCCTGAACATCATGGAATTCTGTAAGCAGTTCAACGCCCGTACGCAAGACAAAGTGGGCAAAGTACTCCCCGTACTGATTACTGTTTACAGCGACAAATCATTTGAATTTGTAATTAAGACTCCTCCAGCATCTATTCAGTTGATGGAAGCAGCAAAAATTAAAAAGGGAAGTAAAGAATCCAACCGTGTAAAAGACGGAAAAGTATCCTGGGATCAGGTAGAGGCTATTGCAAAAGACAAAATGCCCGATCTGAACTGTTTTACTTTGGAAAGTGCTATGAAAATGGTAGCCGGTACTGCACGCAGCATGGGTATTGTTATTGATGGCACCGCACCCTGGCAGAATTAATTGATCAACCTTGAAAAAAATATAGCATGAAACTCACGAAAAAAAGAAAAGTAGCCAATGCCAAGGTTGATAGCAGCAAAGTTTACACCTTAGGGGAAGCTGCAAGCCTGGTAAAAGAAATTAATTGCACCAAATTTGATTCTTCCGTTGACCTGCATATCCGTTTGGGTGTAGATCCTAAGAAAGCCGATCAGGCTATTCGCGGAACGGTTAGCCTGCCGCATGGTACAGGTAAAACCAAGAAAGTTCTGGTGCTTTGTAATCCCGATAAAGAAGCTGAAGCAATTGAAGCAGGAGCTGACTATGTAGGTCTTGACGAATTTATTCAGAAGATTGAAAGTGGATGGACCGATGTTGATGTTATTGTAGCTACGCCTACAGTAATGCCTAAAATTGGTAAGCTGGGTAAAATACTCGGACCCCGTAACCTGATGCCTAACCCTAAGACGGGTACTGTTACCAATGATGTAGCTGGTGCTGTAAAAGACCTGAAAGGTGGTAAAATTGCCTTTAAGGTAGACAAAGCAGGAATCATACATGCATCTATCGGACGTGTATCTTTCACCCCGGAAAAGCTCACCCAGAATTCTAATGAGCTTATTCAGGCCATCATTAAGTTGAAGCCTTCTACTGCAAAAGGAATTTACCTGAAAGGTATTAGCCTGGCAAGTAGCATGAGTCCGGGTCTTAGCGTAGATACAAAAGCATTTATCCATTAATTACGGCACTTCTATCATAAGACAGAAATAACCGTTTTCAACATTCATCTTCTAAAAATAAGAAGGCAATGACAAAAGATCAAAAAAATGAAGTGATTGAGGTGCTGAAGGATAAGTTCAGTCAGTACAGCAATTTCTACATCACCAATACAGAAAGCCTCAGTGTTGCACAGATAGGCAAACTCCGCCGCATATGCTTTGATAAGCAGGTGGAACTTAAAGTAGCAAAAAATACGCTCATCCGTAAGGCGCTTGAAGCGCTTGATGCCGAAAAATACAGCGATGTATATGATAATTTGCATGGCGTTACCGCGCTTATGTTTAGCGAAAGCCCCAAAGAGCCGGCTATCATTTTATCTACTTTTCGTAAGGAAGGCAAAATGGAAAAGCCCCAACTGAAAGCCGCCTTTATTGATGGCAGCATTTTTGTTGGAGATGACCAACTCGATACCCTGAGAACGCTGAAGAGCAAGCAGGATCTGATTGGCGAAATCATTGGCTTATTACAGTCGCCTGCCAAGAATGTTATCAGCGCGCTCAATGCGGGTAACAAGCTTGCAAGTTTGATTAAAGCATTGGAAGAAAGAGCGAATTAATTTTTTTTATTTGTGTTTTTTTGTTTGTGGTTTGTGGTTTATAGTTTGTTGTTTTTGGTTTGTGGTTTTTGGTTTGTAGTTTTTGGTTAACAAAAAAACTTTTACAACAACAACAACAGTGAACCACAAACAAGGAAAACCACAAACAAGGAAAACCACAAACAAAGAAGAGAACGAAACAAAGAAGAAATTTAAAAATACTGGTTCACGCCTGGAACTGGATTATTACAAATTTTATAAAATACCGCCGGAGCACAGGCAATGAAGGCGGGTAAATTTGAAAACAATGGCTGATTTAAAAGCATTTGCAGAGCAGTTGGTTAACCTGACTGTTAAAGAAGTAAACGAACTCGCAACAATTCTGAAAGACGAGTATGGTATTGAGCCTGCTGCTGCCGCAGTAGCAGTTGCTGCTGGTCCTGCTGCCGCAGCTCCGGTTGCTGAAGAGAAAACATCTTTTGATGTAATCCTGAAGGCTGCTGGCCCTAACAAGCTGAACGTAGTTAAGATCGTAAAAGATATGACTGGCTTAGGCTTGAAAGAAGCAAAAGAATTGGTTGATAACGCTCCCAAGCCTATCAAAGAAGGTGTTGACAAAGCAACCGCCGCCGAACTTGAAGCTAAGCTGAAAGATGCTGGTGCTGAAGTAGAAGTAGCTTAATTTATTTCGCTATAACTTTAAAAAAAAGCCTGCTCCTGTAAAGGGGTGGGTTTTTTTTGTTTTTTGTTTATGGTTTTTTGTTTGTGGTTTGTGGTTTTTTATTTTTGGTTTTTTGTTTGTGGTTTATGGATTGTATTTTTTGGTTTTTGGTCTGTGGTTTGGGCGTTTGTGGTTTGCGCGTTTAAGTGATTATTAGCTATTACTTATTGTTTTAATTTTTGTTATTTGAATGGTTACGTAAAAAGACCATCACCACTTTGTCAACTTTTTTTGAATAACGACTTTTGAAGGGTATGATTGATAACTGTAAAAATAATGCACTAATTTTGGTTACTATCAATGTGATAAAAAGGAGTACATAATTTTTGATGAATATGAATGCACTTTTTAGGTAAATATGGAAGTCTGATCTATTTCGAAGTGCCTTTTACCGACAACAATTATAAAGTGCTTAAAAAAAAGGTTTTTTCAAACCAAATCTGGTAAAGAATGGGATTTGTATAAAATAAATAATTGTTCATGGCATTTCCTGAAGGCTTCAGCCATTTTCAATGTACCATTGGCCTTGCCAAATGGAGATAGATCGAAAAACTTCACGCTTTTATTACCCTGATACTTATCATAGAACATTTTCCCGACTATTTGCCCTATTGGCACTTCAAAACCAAATGGTAAAGTACAAATGGCAAAATGCTGAATGCCAGTTAAGTGGCCTAATAGGTCATCCATAAGTTTGGTGCCTGTAAATCCACCAATTCCCGCTAATAAAACATACCGATCATTTTTGTTTAAATTTTCTTTAACCTCATAAGGAAATGATAGATCATTGTAGTATTTCATAAATTCTTCATGATTATACTGATAATTTGGAGATTTAAAGGGAACAAAATCAACTCCTGCCTTTTTTAAATCAGATCTTTCCGTGCAGGAAATGTAAGTGAATTTTCCGGTGACCCCATTTTGTAGAAAGTGGGTTAATATATTCGTTCCACCACCACCTAATCCTATAAAATGTAAGGGAATCTTTTGCGGTATGCTTAAAGATATTTCTATCGGAAGTATGGACAATGTACCCATGGCACCTGGCCCGATAATGGCTTTTTTTCTGTTCATAAATTTTTCGATTTTAAAGGAGAAAAGTAGGATTTAATGATCCTTCCATTGTCAAATCTAATGGCATAAATAGTTATAAACCATACAAAATCAATCCTTTACTAAAATGGCATTTATAGCGGTACGAACCCCTTGAGCGATTTTTTTGAAGGTACTTTTTTAAACAAATAGAATGTTTTTTTTCTCGAGGAAGAAAATATAACGACTGATTTACATTGCCTGCAATGCAATCCAATGGTCTTATTTTAAAGTAAAATTTAATTCATTGTCTTTTAATTCCGGTATATTTAATTCCAATATTCCTCTCTTCGCAATAATAGTTGTAAACAATTGTAATTAGTTCCTCTTTATCAACCTATATTTAATTAACAAATTTTTCAACACCACTATTATAGATCTTTTCATTGCGATGTAGTATTTTGTGTTTATAAAATTCCCCCTATGCAAAAAATTTACTTGCTTCTCCTGCTTTTCATTGCAGCAATCTCTGTACAAGCACAGCGAAATGAATTTGGATTTGGCTACCAACTGAGTAAGCCACAGGGAAGTATGAAAAACGGCTGGGATGCAGGACACGGCATCCAAATGCAATACCACCGTTACCTACGCGATGTAAAAGGCCTGGGTTTTGGGGTCAACTTTGGTTACGGCAATTATGCCTGGGAAAGAAATCCGCAGCAATACCGTTTCCCGGATGGATCTGTAACCAACACTACAGCGGTTTTATCGAGCTCCCTTATTTCTACTAGTGCTTCGGTTAAGGTAGTGCCGTTTATCAACAAGCGGTTTTCGCCATTTGCTGAAATACAGGCAGGTATATTTGGGATGGTCAGTAGTATTTATATTGAAGACCCAGCGGATCCTCTAGGATGCCGTGCCTTAGAAAATAGGAATCTCGTAAATTCCAGTACCTTTTATCAGGCAGCAGGAATAGGAGTTCAATGGCAACCAGAAAAATCTTCATCCGGATCCCGGCACCTGATTGAATTATCCATAAAGGGCGTACGCGGCGGCGATATGGAATACGCCAATATGAAACATGTGTATGATCAGCACAGCCAGACTTCTGTTCAAAATCCGCGTCAGGGTAGCGGTGAACGTCCCTTGGTGGTAAGGTTTGTAAATGTGCAAACCAACGAACAGCATGACCATTCCGTTGCCGAGATATACAACCATCCCCTGCGTATGGTACAGTTAAACCTTCAATATAGCTTCCGGTTTAGTAAGATAGGCAATGAGTGACCGGGAAAAAAACTTTCTTTTGCTTCCTTCTCCTTTTGCGAAAGCCGGTGAGAAAGGGCAACCTTGCAGGCTCAGGGAAATTCTATACCTGTGATGGAGTTATAAGCATTGCTGCAAACGTAAAACCACCATGAGCAGGTGCCCGCCAACCTAAAAAGTATTTTAAGCAAATACATAATTCCTTGAATTTGCCGAAAGGATGCCATGCTATTTTTTTAGTACTCTGCGAACTATATCAAATCCCGATACAGAGTGCAACGAGCAAAAAGCTAGAAATTAGCGAACCGCCACGTACGCAAAACAGGCATATCTATTCACAAAATGTTGAAAACTTGTGCGATTGATGATTGCTTGGCAGGCTAATATTTTATATATTTGACAAAATATGTCAAAATATAATCGTACAAAATGGACAGCTTAGGCGAAACAATTCGAAAGCTTAGAGAAAATAAGGAACTGCCCTTGCGCACAGTTGCCGCTTACCTCGACATTGATCAGGCAATACTTAGTAAAGTAGAGCGAGGACAACGCAAGCCTACAAGGAAACAAGTGGTGAAATTGGCCGAGTATTTTAAAGTAGAAGAAAATGACTTGCTGGTAGCCTGGCTTAGCGACAAATTGGTTTATGAGGTAGCAGATGAAGACATGGCTTTGAAAGCATTGCAAGTGGCAGAGGAAAAAGTACAATATATAACCCAGACGATTGCCAGTAAAACCAGCATTATAAAATTAATTAAAACCATTTTAAAAAAGGATGGAAGAGTAGCTGCCGCGTGGCTGTTTGGTTCTATTGCAAGAGGCGATGAAAAATTAAAAAGCGATATAGATATAATGGTAGAAATGAACGAGGAAAAAAAATATTCCATGTTCGATTTACTGGATATTGCATTTATAATTGAAACTAAAATAAACAGAAAAGTTGATTTGGTAGAAAAAGGGTATCTAAAAGATTTTGCTTTGAAAACAGCAACCAACGACTTGATAAAAATTTATGGATAAGCCAACACCAAAAGAAAGAGCAGAACATATATTAGATGCTATACAGCTAATCAGAGATTTTGTAAATGGTTTGGATGAATCTACCTTTTTAACGGATATTAAAATACAAAGTGCGGTACAGTTCCAGTTTTTACTTATTGGTGAAGCTATAAGATATATTGATGATGATATTTTAGCCAAATACAATTATCCCTGGCATATACCAAGGTCGTTCAGAAATTTTATCATCCACCTATATCATGGGGTAAAAATGGAAAGGATTTATTATGCCACCCAGGATTTGGATGAACTGGAAAAGAAAGTAAAACTGATTTTAAAAAATGAATTTGAATAATACGATTATAGTAATCATTCAATCAAAAAAATTATAGTTCATACAATGCCAACACTCCAATTTAAAGGAAAAACATTTGTACAAAACCA
>JBBQXO010000016.1:0-53910 GCA_038209595.1 Chitinophagales bacterium | reverse complement strand
TCACGATTAAAATCAAATGTTGCAATACCCGCACCAGACATCCCATTGTTTTCTTTTTGTGAAAAAAGGACTCCATTGGCCTGAAAGACAAGAATACAGGCCAATACTATTTTTAAAATTTTTGGTTTATAAAATTGATTTTTTTGAAATACGAAAAAATGCAACATAGCTTTTTGTATATAATTTCTGCATTATACGTTTTCCTTTTGGAAAAGTGCCGGAACTGTTTTTAAAATTAATTTTATATCAAACCAAAATCCATAGTGATCCGCATAGGTATTATCAAGCGATATCCTTTCTTCCTCACTCATAGGCCCGCCCTTGCCTCGTTTGGTAACCTGCCACAGGCCAGTAAGACCGGCAGGTGCCAGAAACCTTTTGGCAAACATATCCTTGGTCAGTTTTTCTGCTTCGTATAAAGGTAGAGGACGATTGCCAACAATACTCATGTCGCCTTTAAATACATTCCATAATTGAGGAATCTCATCTAAACTGCTGTTTCTTAAAAACTTGCCAAGTTGAGTTATTCTCGGATCATTTGATATTTTAAAGAAAGTGTCTTTGGCATTCCTTTTCTGCATCAGGAAAACTTTTTCACATTGAGGACGACCAGAATCATCATACAGAAGATTTGTACAAGCCATATTTTTCATCACACATTCATCGCAATGGGTAAACTCCGCTTCTTCTTCCAGGTCTCCAGCTAGTGCTCCAACTGTGGCATACTGGTTCAAATGGCTTAGCTGCTTTAGCTTCTTATCAGCATCCGGAACCATGGTTCTGAACTTGTAAAAATTAAATATCTGATAACCCGCACCTACTCTTTTTGAGGTATAGAATATTGGACCCTTACTCTCCATTCGGATAAGCACGGAAATAATAGCATATACAGGAGAACAAAGCAACAGAACAGCACCCGATACCAAAACATCAAAGGCTCTTTTACTTAATTTGGGTTTAAAATTAAAAGAAACATGCTCTTCAATTACCTCCTCTTTGTTCCAGTGATGCATCCGCATGGGAGGGTTTTCGGCAACTTTTGTGAGTTCATTACAAAAGTCGGGGTGGTCGAGGTCATCATATTCAAAAAGACTGGCGATGCCTAGTTTGATTGCAGTTTTTTTATCCTGAAATTTGAATTGGCTGCTTACCACCACAGCAGGCTTATCAAGTTTGTGTAAGTAAGGCATGGTTTTTTCAAGGGTCTTAATCATTTCTTCATCCATGCTATCCAATAAAAAAACAACCAAATCAAATTTAGGTCTTGAATTTAAAAACTCAACCAGCGCAAATCCACTGTTCAACGTAATGTTGTAAAAATTTTCTTCCAGTAACCTTTCCAATTTTTTTAGCCGAATGGGGCTTAAATCAACATAGATAATGCTTTGCATATACGATTAGTTAGTTTGTAATTATTTTAAAAAACGCTCCATACGTACCCGTAACTCAATAGGATTAAAGGGTTTATTGATAAAGTCATTAGCCCCATTTTTAAAGGCCTCTATTCTTTTGGCACTGCTGTCCTCCCCTGATAATACAATCATAGGAGTATTCTTAAAAAAGTTAAGTTTTCTAACTTCTCGCAGAAAATCAATACCATTCATTTCAGGCATATTCAGATCGAGCACAATAACATCTGGTATATTACCAGCAGCTATCCATTTCATGCCGTTCAGCCCATTGGTTAGCATGGTTAGTTCGTAGTCTTTTTCAAACTGTATCCGAACAATCATTCCAATTGCTGCTTCATCATCAATTAAAAGCAATGACGGTTTCGTTTTTTCCATTTTTCTGTTTTTTTCTTTTCGACTAGTGATTGCGATTCTTCTTCATGTTCCGGCAGGCTTTTTCTATTTGACATAAGAAACCTGAATTCTTCTTTCTTTTTATACTTCCTTTCTCTTTGTAGTTATTTTCTGCTTAATTTCTTCAAAAGCAGGGTCTACCTCTTTCTTTAAACGCATTATTTGGGATTCTATTATTTGGGCGTCAATTTCTGTCTTCCCACATTTATACTCAATGTCTGAGATACTTTCGATAAGTGAGGTCATCGTAAAAATGCCTAACTGTCCTTTCAGTTTATGCAGGATAGAGGCGGTGTTCTTAGGGTCATTTTTACGGTTTGCCTCAAGGGCTTCCTGTATCAATAAGGGGGAGGAATCCAATATATGACCGGCAAGCGTTTGCATAGTCTCCGGGTCCCCTCCTGTTACCATTTCAAGGTAATCGAGGTCGTACAAAGTATTTTCCTTGCCGGAGACCATACTTTTTGCGGAGGAACTCTGATTTTGTGTTGTCAAAAGAGCTAATAGTGCTTCTGTTTGAATGGGTTTATTCAAAAAATAAGCGATCCCGGCTTCCGTTGCCCTCTTTTTAGTTTGCGCATCCTCGGCAGCCGATAGAGCTATTACCAGCACTTTGGCATAGTCATGGCCGGAGTTGCGGATCAATTGTGCTGTAGTAAATCCGTCAGGATCGGGCATTTCCAGATCCAGTAAAACCAGATTGATAGCTGGTTCCTTTTCCAGAATTTCCAATGCCTCCATTCCGCCAGAAGCCTTTATTACTTTGGCTCCAGCCTTTGTTAGCATCCGTTCTCCTATAATTAGGTTAATTAAGTTGTCATCTACCAGCAGTATTGTCTGGTTTGTTAGTGATATCATCCTGGTGTGGTATTTCTTGTTTTTTTAGCCCTGATATTTAAACTCTGGACTGCCGCTAAAAAGGTTTCAAACCATGTTTCATTTAATTCATTACAGTTTGTAGCTTCGTTTAATGCAGATGATTAAGAAATTACGGAGAAAGCTTTTAATGTATTATTTTCTCTTTTTTTCGGGAGTACCTTTTTTTTTGCCAGGTTGTGGTAATCAGGCAACAAAGGAACTCTGGTTTCAACCTATGAACGACAAAACAACTGGTATCGTATTTAATAACCGATTGGATGAAACGATAAATGAGAATATTATAAAATATGAGTACTTCTATAATGGTGCCGGTGTTGCAGCAGGCGATTTAAATGGCGATAACCTTCCTGATCTGCTGTTTGCTGGAAATATGGTGCCAAACGCTTTGTATCTCAATAAAGGGGATTTACAATTTGAAGATATCACGTCCCGGGCTGGAGTAGAGGGAAAGAAGGCCTGGCGTACCGGTGTTACCATGGCCGATGTAAATGCAGATGGTTTGCTTGATATTTATATATGTTACTCCGGAACAGGGAATGCGGTTGAAAGAGCCAATGAACTTTACATTAATAAAGGGATAAAAGATGGCATCCCTGTTTTTGAAGAAAAGGCTGCGGCCTTTGGGTTGGATGCTCCAGGCACCTATAGTACCCAAATGGTTTTTTTCGATATGGACCGCGATGGCGATCTCGATGCTTTTCTTGTGAACCATGCTGTTGAATTTTATAATCTGTTTATTAATACCAGTCGCTTGCGTCGTTTACGAAGTCCTGAAACCGGAAACCGGCTTTACCGGAATGATAATGGCATATTTATTGATGTAAGTGTGGAGGCCGGTATTGACGGGAGCAATGTGAATTTTGGGCTTGGGGCTGCCATTTCAGATTTCAATGCCGATGGCTGGCCCGATATTTATGTTACCAACGACTACAACGAACAAGATTTTCTGTACCTCAACAATACGGATGGAACTTTTACAGAATCCATTAAAACAAGTACGAACCATATTTCCATGTTCACCATGGGTGCCGATGCAGCAGATCTGAACAACGATGGCCGCACAGACCTGATTACCCTAGATATGCTGCCTGAAGACCATTTCAGACAGAAAATACTAAAGGGGCCGGATGGATACGATGTGTATACCCGACTGGTGGATAGTGGGTTTCACCATCAGCAAATGCGCAATATGCTGCAACTGAATATGGGAAATTTACCCAATGGGAAACCTGCCTTCAGTGAAATTGGTCAGTTGGCAGGCATGAGCAATACCGATTGGAGTTGGTCGCCATTGGTGGCTGATTATGATAACGATGGCAACAAAGACCTGTTTATTACCAATGGGTATGTGCGCAATTTTACCGATCTAGATTTTTTAAAATACACCTTCCCCGAAGCGCAAGCTGCTGCCAGCCGAACCGGTGCATCGCTACCAGAATGGGAAGCCGTTCAAAAGCTGGAAGGAACCCCTGTGGCCAATTACCTGTTTAAAAATGAGGGTACTCTGCACTTGAAAAATGTTTCTAAAAAAGCGGGGATTTACCTACCCATGGTAAGCACCGGGGCTGCCTGGGCTGATCTGGATCAGGATGGCGATCTGGAACTAATTACCAATAATACCAATGCAATCGCTTCTGTTTTTAAAAATCAGACCGTGGAAAATAATAGGGGTAATTTTCTCCGGTTAAAGTTCAAAGGGCCCCAGGGAAATACTGCTGGTATTGGCACCCGGGTTTTATTACCTGCTAAGGATAGCAGTTCTTTACAGTTGTACGAACTCTATCCCAATAAAGGTTATTTATCGAGTGTAGAACCCGTGCTCCACATCGGCCTTAGTCAGATCAGTCAGTTAGATTCTATAAAAATAATGTGGCCCGATGGCCAAATGCAGTGGGAGCAGGTTTCGCAAATAAACAGTACCCTTGAGGTGGTTTGGAAAAATAATCGGCTCAGCCAGCCAATAAAAACACCTTCATCACTTTTTGCAGAAGCTTCTGGTCTTTTCTCGTTTCAGCATCAGGCCCCGGCATATGTTGATTTCAAACAGAATTATTTATTGCCTCATCAGGTTAGTCGGCAAGGCCCTTTTATGGCCAAGGCGGATGTAGATGGCAATGGTACCGAGGACCTTTTAATCACAGGAAACAGCTTAACGCCCACTACCCTGTTTTTACAACAGGCAGGTGGTAAATGGCTGAGGGCTGCTGTGCAACCATGGAGTCGCTATAGTACGGTTACTGATGGTGGGGTTTGTTTTTTAGATGCTGACGGCGATGGCGATCTGGACGTGTACCTGGCAAAAATGGGGATGGCTTTACCTGAAGGTGACACAGCCTATCAGCACCATTTGTACCTGAATTATGGAAAGGGGTTATTTACCGAAGCCATAAACGCCTTGCCGCCTATGAAAATAAACAGTACTACGGTAACTACTACTGATTACAACCACGATGGAAAGTCCGACTTGTATGTAGGAGGACGAGTTGTTTCGGGCAGGTATCCAGTTACCCCGGTAAGCTATCTCTTAAAAAATACCAGTTCTGCAGGTCAGGTAAAATTTGAATATGCCCGGGAACAGCAGTCTGTAATACTTCGCCAATCCGGGATGGTAACCAGCAGTCTTTGGTTAGATGTCGATCTGGATGGATGGGATGATTTAATAGTAGCAGGCGAATGCATGCCCGTCCGGTTATTGCGCAACCAAAAAGGACAATTGGTGGAAGATACACTGGCAGGTTTTGGGGGCACAGATGGGTGGTGGTGCCACCTGATGGCAGCTGACCTCGACGGGGATGGGTTTACAGATCTGTTAGGCGGCAATGCCGGACTTAATAGCCCTATTCGTGTGTCTGCTCAAAAACCAGCAACCCTCTGGTACAATGATTTTGATGGAAACGGTTCCATCGACCCATTTTTGGTTTATACCATCGGCAATCAAACCGCACCCGCGCTTACCCTCGATGATGTGGCTGAACAAGTACCCCTGATAAAAAAGCAATTTGCCCGATACCATGTGTATGCTGCAGCATCCTGGAATGATTTTTTTACCGAAGATTTGCGTAAAAAAGCTAAAAGCCATTTGCTGAAAACTATGGAAACCTGCTGGTGGAAAAATGATGGCAAGGGTCATTTTTTGAAGCAAAGTTTGCCGGTAGAAGTGCAGTTTGCCCCTGTGCAGGCTGCCGATTTTTACGATGTAACCGGCGATGGTAAGGCTGATCTTATACTTGCAGGCAACTATTATCCCTGGCGTATACAATGGGGGCAGATGGATGCCAGTTATGGCTGGGTGCTTGAGGGTGATGGCAAGGGCCACTTTAAACCGCTTTATCCAGGGGATACTCAACTTTGGGCAGGTGGGGACGTACGCAGTATGATCCGGTTGCAAAATGGTAACAACCCGGTTTGGCTATTTGGGCGGTTTGGAGCTTCTGTAATGTCTTTTGGATTAAAAACAAATTAGAATATTTGGCTAATTATGCCGGCTCTATCATGTAAAAAAGGACAACCTGCAAACAGTTTTAACTTAGCGCAAAGGTGGTATCACTCCGCTTA
The DNA here is from genome assembly GCA_038209595.1 of Chitinophagales bacterium. Classification (GTDB taxonomy): domain Bacteria; phylum Bacteroidota; class Bacteroidia; order Chitinophagales; family Chitinophagaceae; genus Phnomibacter. Next base: position 47,671 of record JBBQXO010000016.1, on the reverse strand, counting down.
TTTCACCTACCTTTGATATAACCAATGATTGAAAAAAAGCAAATAAAAGATACCAATAGTGCCATCCTTGTTGGGCTTGTTCAAAAAGGGCAAACTGAAAGTCAAACCCATGAATACCTGGATGAACTGGCATTTTTGGCTGAAACTGCGGGAGCCAAAGCAGTAAAAAGAATATGGCAAAAACTGCCACGTCCCGACCGTGCCACTTTTGTAGGTAAGGGAAAGCTGGAAGAAATTGCCACCATGGCCCAGTTGAAGGGAGCCGATATGCTCATTTTTGATGATGAGCTTACCGGAAGTCAGATCAATAATATTGAAAAGGCAACCGGGATCATCACCCTCGACCGGAGTGATTTGATTCTTGACATATTTGCACGCAGGGCCCAAACGGCTCAGGCAAGGGCACAGGTAGAACTGGCCCAATACCAATATATATTACCCCGATTGCGAGGCATGTGGAAACACCTCGAAAGACAGGGTGGGGGTATTGGTACCCGTGGCCCCGGTGAAACAGAAATTGAAACGGATCGTCGGATTGTTCGGGAAAAAATTGATTTGCTCAAAAAGAAGCTTAAAAGTTACGATAAACAGGCGTTTACCCAACGTAAAGAGCGAGGCGAATTTATAAGGGTTGCACTGGTTGGTTATACCAATGTGGGTAAAAGTACCCTGATGAACCTGCTGAGTAAAAGCGAGGTTTTTGCAGAAAACAAACTCTTTGCCACCCTTGATACCACCACCCGGAAGGTAGTTTTTGAAAATACCCCTTTCCTGCTGAGTGATACCGTAGGATTTATCCGGAAATTGCCCCACCACCTCGTTCAAAGTTTTAAAAGTACCCTCGATGAGGTTCGCGAAGCGGATGTACTGCTGCATGTGGTAGATGTAAGCCATCCGCAATACGAAGATCAATATGCTGTAGTAAACAAAACCTTGCAGGAACTAGGGGTACACGATAAACAAGTCCTTACCATTTTCAATAAACTCGACCGGTATTCAGCACTCAATTTTGATGAATGGCTGGAACCTGAAGTAAAAGAACAGTTATTGCGGGATCTGGAAAATCGCTGGCAAAATGATACGCACTATAATGCACTTTTCGTTTCCGCCACCGAAAAAATAAATATTGAAGAGTTGCGCAGTAAAATTCTGGATAAGGTGCGGGAGCTTTATGCTATTCGCTATCCTTACAAAACCAATTTTTATTAGTAGTGATCTGGGAATTATGAGGTTGTTCCCTTTTTAGCAGGGGATTCCGGGCTTTGGTTTGCTACAATTTTATTACATTGCTGCAAATTAAAAAAGAGAAGTTAATGCGGAATTTTTTCCGGTACAACCCACTTTTTGAAAAGCCATATCTATGTCAAAAAGCAATAATCGCAGGAAATTTTTACAACAAATTGGACTGGCGGGGGCTGGCCTTGCAACAGGGAGTTCTCTGTTGGCAGCAGGCCCATCCTTCATTCCTATGCAGTCGCCCGCAGCAAAACCTGCTGGTGTGGCTGCCCCGGTGCGGCTTGGCTTGATTGGAGCGGGTGGTATGGGTACTGAAGACATGAAAACTGCTTTGCTGCATACGGACACTAGCATCACGGCTGTTTGCGATTTGTATCAGGGGCGGATAGATGCAGCAAAGGATCGCTGGGGCAAAGACCTTTTTGTAACCAACGACTATAAACAACTTTTAAAACGGGCAGATGTAGATGCTGTCATTATTGGTACCCCTGACCATTGGCACCGCCCCATTGCGGTGGAGGCTTTGCAGGCAGGCAAACATGTGTATGTAGAAAAGCCAATGGTACATCAGGTATCGGAAGGCATGCTATTGATTGATGCATGGCGTAAAAGTGGCAAAGTGTGTATGGTGGGCAGTCAGGGTTTAAGTTCACTTGGCAATGAGAAGGCAAAGGAATTATTGGAAGCAGGTACCATCGGCGACTTAAACTATGCAGAAGGTTTTTGGGCAAGAATGAGCCCTGAAGGCGCCTGGCAATATAAGATTCCGGCAGATGCTTCCGCCCAAACCGTTGCCTGGGACCGCTACGAAATAGAGAAAAAGCATGCTTTTGACCCCTTGCGTTTTTTCCGCTGGCGCAATTACCTCGATTATGGAACAGGCATGAGTGGCGATCTTTTCGTGCATCTTTTCAGCAGTCTGCATTTTATTACAAGTAGTCTTGGTCCTACAAAAATAGCCGCTATGGGCGGTTTAAGATATTGGAAAGATGGCCGTGATGTGCCAGATGTGCTGCTAGGAATGTTTGATTATCCGCAGGCAGCAGTGCACCCTGCTTTTAATTTAAGCCTCCGGTGCAATTTTGTAGATGGAACAAGTGGAACCACTTATCTGAAACTCGTTGGCAGCAAAGGCAGTATGGATGTAAAATGGGAAGAAGTGGTGGTTCGGTTGAATAGCCAAAGGGAAACAACCGATCCCTTTCTGCTTGCTAAGGGCAAGGAAAATAGCAGTGCCGGGGAGCCAAGGGCAAAAATACTGCCTCCAATAGAAACTATTTATAAGGCCGAATCCAATTGGAAAGGTGCTCATTACGACCATTTTGGCAATTGGTTCCGTGCCATTCGGGAAGGTGGTACGGTGACAGAAGATCCTGTTTTTGGTTTCAGGGCCTGTGCGCCCGCTTTACTCTGCAATGACAGCTACTTTAATGGAGGTTTTATGAATTGGGACCCTGTTAATATGAAAGTAGTTTGAGGGAGAAATGATGAGTTTTGAATGAGGAATAATGAATTTTAGGAATGGAATAATGAATGACAAATGATTAATTAGGAATGAGACCCATTGGCTGTACTTCCGTAAAACGAGAAATGGTTTTTTCCATGTATACATTATGCTCAGTTATTTTCCATACAAAAATCGGCAAAGCGAATAATTAAAAAAATAGGAATCAGGTATGAAATACATTCTTTTATCAGCGGTCATTTTTTTGGCCATTGCTTGTAACTCCGAAACAGAAACGGCATTGGATAATACGCTTACCGACTCTGAAAAACAAGATGGTTGGAAATTACTTTTTGATGGCAAAACGGCCGAAGGGTGGCGTGGTTTTCAGCAAGATACCCTGCCCTCGGGATGGAAGGTCGACAGTGGCATGCTCAAAGCAAGTGGAGCCGGCGGCGATATTGGCGGCGATATCGTTTATGGTACCGAGCCTTATGAGTATTTTGAACTGGTTTTCGATTGGAAAATAGGTCTTGCCGGGAACAGCGGTGTTATGTATCATGTATCGGAAGACACTCAGTACAAAGCACCATATTATACCGGTCCCGAGTACCAATTGATAGATGATATAGGCTATCCGGATTCGCTTGAGAGCTGGCAAACGGTGGGAGCGGATTACGCTATGTATCCACCTCCAGCCGATAAAAAGCTTAAACCTGCGGGCGAATGGAATCATTCCCGGATCCTATTTACTTCAGAAAAAGCGGTCTATTCGCTAAACGGGGAAGTCACGGCAAGTTTTGTGCCATTGAACGACGACTGGAATGCGAAAAGAAACAGTGGGAAATGGGATGCTTTTCCTGACTATGGCAAATACAAAAATGGCTTGATTTCCCTGCAGGATCATGGCAGCGAAATATGGTTTAAAAATCTGAAAATTTTGAAAAAATGAGTGCTTTCAAATTTGTACTTCTGTTGTTTTTAACTGCGGTTTCCTTATCAGGCGTATCTCAAAAAAAGCAATCGCTTTTTAACGGGAAAGATATTGCTGGCTGGACCATTTACGGTACCGAAAAATGGTATGTTGAAAACGGGCTGTTGGTGGGTGAAAGTGGCCCTGATAAACAATACGGCTATCTCGCTACCGATCAATCTTATACCGATTTCGAATTGACACTTTCCTTTAAACAGGAAGCTGATGGCAATAGTGGTGTATTTTTCCGCAGCAGCATCGAAGGAACAAAAATTACCGGTTGGCAGGTTGAAGTAGCGCCTCCGAAACTCTATACAGGGGGTATTTACGAGTCGTACGGGCGTGGTTGGTTGATAAAGCCGAAAGAAGAGGCGGATAAGTTTTTAAAATATGGTTCCTGGAATAAAATGAAAATCAGAGTAGTGGGAGGAACCGTTACCACCTGGCTGAATGGACACGAAATGATTTCGCTCAAGGATGAGAAAATTGCTGCTGCAAAGGGAAGCATTGCCTTGCAAATTCATGATGGAGGTGGAATAAAAGTTTACTGGAAAAATCTGGTAATTAAAGCGCTTTAAAAAAAAGTTTTTTCGTTTTTTACCTGAACTTACCCGGATAAACTGGATTAGTTTCAAATTAATTTTGCAGAAAAGTTTGTGTAGCGTTGAGACCTATTACCTTTACGGCCTTAATTTTTCCATTCAATATGTTACGTCTTCACCCTGTCCGTTTCCTCTTTCTGCTTTTTATTTTACTTCTGGTATTTATTTATGGAATGGCCGCAATACTAAGCTGATTACTTCCATTGTTTTAAAGGGAGCTCTGGCCTTTGAGCTTTTTGATTATGCGTATTAGCTGCAAGCAATTTTATTGACCCTTTTGGCATGCCGGCCACCATCAAAGGAAGTAGTAATAAAAAGATCGATCATGGCAAGAGCCATTTCAATCTCTACAAAGCGGGCAGGGATGCATAGAATATTTGCATCATTGTGCTGGCGAATCAATGTTATTACTTCGAGGTTCCAGCATATCCCGGCACGTATTCCTGCATGTTTATTGGCGGTAATCGCTACCCCGTTGGCACTGCCGCAAAGCAGAATGCCAAAACACGCTTCTCCTTTCTCAACAGATAAGGCCGTAGGATGGGCAAAATCGGGGTAATCCACTGAATCAGCGGAAAAGGTTCCTAAATTACTTACCTGTAATCCAAGATCTTTCAGATGGGTAATAATTTTTTGTTTAAAATTGAACCCTGCATGGTCAGACCCAATGGCTACAGGTTTGCTCAAATCAAACGAAGAGGTAATCATCATGTGGTAAAATTAGAGCGAAACCACGAAGCTTGCTCTATTAACTTTGGCAGGAAGCCATACTTAAGTAAGGTTCACATCGTTATATCTTTTTATATATGTAATGAAACTACTGATTGTATCTACTTCTACTGTATATGGGCAAGGTTACCTTGAATACCTGACAGCTGAAATTTCATCTTTTTTCAGAGGCTATAAACGCATCCTTTTTGTTCCCTATGCAAGGCCTTTCGGTATATCGTATGAAGCCTATACTGAGAAAGCTGGCAAAGTTTTTGAGGGGCTTCATTTTCATATAAAAGGAGCGCATGAATTTGAAACAGCTCAGGAAGCCAATGATTGGGCAGATGGTTTTTTTGTAGGTGGAGGAAACACTTTTCTGTTACTGAAAAAGCTTTTTGAAACCGGTCTTTTCCCGCTGATTGATGCCAAAGTCCGGGCCGGTGCGCCTTATATGGGCACCAGCGCAGGCTGCAATTTGTCTGGTATCAGCATTGGCACCACCAATGATATGCCCATTGTTCAGCCTCCTGTGCTGAAGGCTTTTGGGTGGCTGCCATTCAATCTGAATCCCCATTATCTTGATCCCGTGGCAGGGCAGGAACATATGGGCGAAACCCGGGAAACAAGAATTGTCGAGTTTCATCATTTTAACCCACAACCTGTTTTGGGTTTACGCGAAGGAAGCTGGCTCAGGCTTACGGAAGATTACCTGGAACTAAAAGGCTTGTTGACTGCAAGGCTTTTTAAGAAAGGTGAAAAACCGGTTGAACTAAAACCCGGTCGGTTGGAAATCTAATTCTAACGTTGATTTTAGCGTTTTTTATTCATTTTCCTCCGATTGCTTACGGTTGTGTTTGTACCATTGTTTTACCCCTGCTGTAATTTTTTTTGCCACCTGTTCGTGAAAACCAGGATCCATAATCCGTTTTTCATCTTCCCGGTTGCTTAAGAAGGCGATTTCTACCAGGCAGGAGGGATAATTAGTTGGTTGTACCGGTTGAAAGTTAAAGCTTCCGATAAGCCCGAATTCAGCCAGTCCGTCAATCTGTACCATTTCGTGTAAAATATTTTTTGCTAATGGCCGAAAAGCAAGATGCTTATAATAAGTACTGGTACCCCGTGCTGTTTCCCGTCCGGCTGAATTAAGGTGCAGCGAAATAAACAGATCTGGATTTTGGGAAATGGCCCGTAGTACCCGGTCTTTGTTGTCAATGCTTGTATCATTTTGCCTTACCATAATCACTAGAGCACCCTTTTTGGTGAGGGCTTTTTCTAATGCTTTGGCAAATAACAGGGTGTAATTTTTTTCCAGTATTCCGGAAGTAAGCCCCCGGGCACCACTATTGGTTCCCCCATGCCCGGCATCTACTACAACAACTTTGCCTTTTAGTTTTTGCTCCGCCGGAGGAACCCGAACGGTCAACAGCATCTGATTGCCACGATAGCTGATTTGATATCCGTAATGCTGTTTGTGTTTCAGGTAAAGCGTCAGTTCTACTACGTCATCCTCTACCTGTCTGTAATCAGCTCTGGTAATTTCCCTTGCAGACTGTAGCTGCGTTATCCAATTGGTATTGGCTTGTACACCATATAGTTGAACCACTATCCTTGCCGGATCCGTTTCCATCCAGCTTTGGTAGGCCACCTTTCTACCCAGTGATATGGTCAGGCTATCAGCACCTTCTCCACCTTTTATGCGCCATGATTCCATGGTTACAATTGCCGGTTTACTGGGGTTTGGAACAATGATTCCACTTGATTTGTCGAGGAAAGCATGCCGGTTTTCAGCAAGCTTTATTTTATAAACATTGCCCGCAGTGTCCGCCACCTGCAACAAAATGCCTGTGTCAATATACCCCATTTTTGCACTTCCCAACCGGTCAATACCATTACTCCAGGCCATCTGAGGTAGTTTCCCGCTTGTTTTTACAACCACCAGCTCCTGCGCTTTGCCGTAAAAACAAACCGAAAGCAATATCATAAAAATCTGCACGATAATTTTTGTGTATTTCTCAATCATGTTGCAAAAATGCAGGCAAAAGGGTATCCATGTACCATCCTTCCCTATATTTTACCTTAAAACCTTTCAGATTTTGAAGTTCGAACTTCAATTGTAATTTTATTGAATGCGTATTCAATGGATTTATGAAAGTTGCCGTATTTTTTTAGGTCTTTTATTTCTTTCTTCTGGCGTGAGCAAATTTTATGGTGAAAGCGGCATGATGGGTCCGGGGTATTTATTTGAATCACTCGATGCTTATCAACTTAAGCCCTTTGCTATTTTTATTGCTGTTATTGAGCTGATTATTGGGTTTTTGCTACTCATCCGAAGGTTTGCTACCCTGGGGTCTTTAATGCTTTTATCCGTTTTGATTTCAATTCTGGTAATCGTAATCTCGCTCTCCTGGCAGGGAACCCCTTTGCTTGTTTCGGTTTTTTTAATAATGAACTTTTATCTGCTATTTTATGATCTTAAAAAGCTGTTACCCATTTTTGGTATTTCCTCCATGGAAGAGGTGAGAGCCGTATTTACCCAAACCCGTATTTATTTATTGGCTTTGCTGTTGATTTTGTGTGGGGTAATCGGTTCTTATTTCTGGTATGAAAAATTATATCTCTTGAATAGGGTTGGCTATGGATTGATTTTGATAAATGCCTTGTACCGGCATTATTTATATGTAAGAAATTCTAAAAATGTGCGTTCTCTGTCCCATGGTAAGGAAAAGCAATAATATTTTATAAAGGAAAGTACAGAGATCTAAGAATATTTTCGGGGAACTTATTTTCTGTTTTTTTAAAATGTAAAATCATACATTCATTTTATTAAATTTATTGTTATGCAAAAATTAGTCCTCTTTTTATCTCTTTGTCTCTCTGTGGTTTCGTGTTCTACCTCTGTCAGCGAAAAACTCGATCAGACAACTGAATCTAAAAGAATCAATGCCCTGCTTGATTCTTTTAATGTAGCTGCTGCCAATGCCAATTTTGATCTTTATTTCAGTTATTTCTCTCCAGATGCTGTTTTTATGGGGACCGATGCTACCGAATATTGGGATATGAATGCCTATAAAGCTTTTGCCAAACCCTATTTTGACGCCGGAACTACCTGGAAATTCAAAAATGTAAAGCGAAATCTATATTTTGATGAATCGGCCCCGGTTGCCTGGTTTGACGAAGTATTGGATACCCAAATGAAGTTGTGCAGAGGATCTGGCGTGCTGACCAAAACCGGGGATAGCTGGAAACTAAAGCAATATGTTTTATCTATTACCATGCCCAATAATATTCTGGATAGTGCTGTGGGTTTAAAAGCACCATTCGAAGAAGTGCAATTGATACAATTGCAAAGTCAATAGACAGGCCGTTATGTGTTTGCAAAAATTATTTATGGGTTTACCAAAACCACTTATCCCTGTAACAATAAATTAACAGACCCTTTATCCTAATTAGCACGACATAAAGAAAAAAAGGCAGGGGTTAAAAATCATAAAATTACGAATCAATTCGTACATTATTTGAATGAATCTTTTCCGTTCATCCAAAACTTCCTTTTTCCAACTGCCACTTATCCTAAGTTACTTGTTTTTTTGAAGGATTTGGTAGAGGTTTGTACTCTTATTTAATTACACATTCATTCACACACAAACACAAAGCACATGAAAAAGCTATTTTTCAGCTTAAGTCTTGCAGCCATCAGTCTCCTGACTTACGCCAACCACACAGACAATGACAATTTTAAAACGGACAAAAAAAAATCTGAAAAAGACAGCCGTAAAAAATCTTCCCCACAGGTTTTTAATTATAAGGCCAAGCCAACAATAGATGACACATATAGTGATGTAACTAATCTGCGATGGAGCAATACCAAAGATGGATTAATTCGGGCGGATTTCAATGTATTTGATGAAACAAAATCCATGTTCTTCCAATTAGATGGAAGCTACATCGCTACCACCACCGAAATGCAAATCATACAATTGCCTGCAAAACTTAGATACTATCTTCTCGAAAAATTTGATGAAAGTCAGATTATCAATCTTATCTATTATTCCGCTCCTGGTAAGTATGGTTATTATGCTAAAACTTCCGGAGCCAATGGGGATACGGTTTGGGAGATAAATGATAATGGGAATATTGATAAGTTCAGGTCTCTTTAATAAGTTTCTAGTTTTCTCTTTATACGCGGACCGGTCTTTTGCCCGGTCCTTTTTTTACCTGAGTTTTTTTAATATCACCTCAAGCTGTTGAATTGCTTTTATTTCTACAGTAATTTTCTATTAAATTTATCCATAGCCTTCTGTAAATTGACAGGCATCAATTTATTCAAACTCCTTCGCCTTAACTGTATTATTTTTGCTCCTTCTAAAAAAATAATACCTGTCATGAATAAAGGTCCTGTAAGCCAGTTTATCAAGCATCATTATCGTCATTTTAACGCAGCCGCTTTGGTGGATGCTGCAGAAGGATATGAAACCCATCTGCTGGAAGGGGGTAAAATGATGGTGACCCTTGCTGGTGCTATGAGTACTGCTGAGCTTGGAGTAAGTCTTGCCGAAATGATCCGGCAGGATAAAATTCAAATCATCAGTTGTACCGGAGCCAATCTTGAGGAAGATGTAATGAACCTCGTGGCGCATAGCCACTACAAACGCATTCCAAACTGGCGCGACCTTACCCCACAAGAAGAATGGGATCTGTTGGAAAATCATTACAACCGGGTTACCGATACTTGTATTCCAGAGGAAGAGGCATTCCGCAGGTTGCAAAAGCATCTTGTAAAACAATGGCAAATGGCCGAAGCTGCCGGAGAGCGCTATTTTCCGCATGAGTTCTTATATAAAACCGTCCTCAGTGGAGAGTTAGACCAATATTTTGAAATTGACCCTAAGGATAGCTGGATTATGGCTGCCGCTCAAAAAAATATTCCTATCGTTGTTCCGGGTTGGGAAGACAGCACAACAGGCAATATTTTTGCCAGTTACATTATTAAAGGCGAGCTGAAGGCTTCTACTGTAAAAAGCGGGATTGAGTATATGGTGATGCTTACCGAATGGTACCGCAACAATAGTGCTGGCAAAGGGGTAGGCTTTTTCCAGATTGGTGGTGGTATTGCCGGGGATTTCCCCATCTGTGTTGTACCGATGATGTATCAGGATCTGGAATGGCATGATGTACCGTTTTGGAGTTATTTCTGTCAGATCAGTGATAGTACTACTTCTTATGGTTCGTATAGCGGGGCGGTACCTAATGAAAAAATTACCTGGGGCAAACTCGATATCCATACACCAAAGTTCATCATTGAAAGTGATGCTACCATTGTAGCACCGCTCGTATTTGCTTATCTCCTTGGCTGGTAGGCCGCTGTTTCGGCGGCAAGTATTTGCTGAACCTGACTAAACGAGGTGCTGTTCATTGGGTGTGATAAAGAGCTGATCAGGTCTCTTTTTTCGCGCTGAGTCAAATGGAAACTCAAAGAGGCAGGGTGATTCTTATCCTGTGGTTTGTATTCGAAAACCACTCTTTCAAGCAGTGAGCCTAGCTGATTTTTCACCACTTCCATATGGCGATATTGATGGTATTCCTGAAAACGGAAAAGGTTATTCTGCGTCAGGGTTGCCGGTTTGGTAATTAATTCTAAGATGTTTTTTGATTCTTTGTCGGGATTCCAGCCCCCGGGTGGCTTGTCACGGATTTCAATGATCAATACCTTTCCGCAATTTTCCCGGATCCAGTCCTTGAAAATTTCGATCATTTTCAGGGAGGTTTCAATACCTGTATTATCTCTGAAGCCAGCATCCATTACATCAATAACCGGTTTGGTAGGCAGCCATACATTAGGCAATACATAGGGAAAGGTCGCACTCATGCGTACCCCGGTTAAAAAGCGCAATTGACCGGGCTGCCGATTGGCAAAAAGCGACCGGAAACAAACCGCATCCGCATCTGTAACAGGCCCCATTCCAGGCTCTCTGACAGGTCGCATCATATAGCGTACCGGCTGCGTACTCATCAAAAGACTTCTGCCATCAGCGGTTACTACTGAGTTTAAAAGCAGGGTAGGAATAGTGGCTGTTTTTTCTGCTTCCTGATAGGAATCCAAAGGCTTATCAAGCCAGCCATAAGTATTTTTATTAAGCGCCTCCTCAAAGGCATAGCCCCGGTCTTTAATGTAGGGAATACCTTCATAGCGAAATCTACGAGGTGGTGCCAATAAATCCCGCACGGCGAAGCTACTGAAAACTGAATTGAGTAAATCAATACTAATCTGGTTCAGCGATGATTTTATACCTGCCTTGTTCAGTATGCCCTGTGCCTCCCGGTATTTTAATTCCCGATACCAGCTAGCTCCCATAATACCACCCGATGCCCCGGCAATAAGCATTGTTTGCTGAAAATATTGTCCATTTGTAATGCTGTCTAATTGCCACATAACCTGAGTAGTAAAGGTGGCCGATCGGGTTCCTCCACCGGTTACACAGGTTAGGATCATGGTAGGTTTTTCAGTTTCTTGTTTTGCTTTCCAATGGTTAAGGGTTTTTATAAAAGCCAATGAATCTGCACTGATACTGTCTGCATGACTGATGGCCAAAAGAGAAGCCTTGCTGTATTCGGGATTTTCAATTTCTTTTTCATAATTTAGTCCGTATGCCTTATTCCGGGGGTCAAGAATATTGTTTACATACAACCAGTTGAATCCGAGGAAAGCCAATATGGTAATGGGTATTGTCCATTGGCCGAGAAAATAGGCAACTGCCCCCACTACTGCTATCAGAATGGCAAAAATTACGGTTATACTCGCCGCTGCAGGTACCTGAAAAATGCGGTTGTCCATAAAATACCCCGAGATGATCAGGGATATAAAAGCCAGCATAATGGCCAGCATGGCGCTCAGGTGATGTTGTTTAAAAATGCGCTGGATAAAAGAGGGCGCATAATGCCTCGTATCTCGGGGTTGCCGCAATTTAAAGGAGGGGGTCAGGTACCAATCAACCCGCATCCGACCAATGCGCAAGAGTTTTTTTAGCCCACTTACCCGGTTTTTCATTTGTTCAAGGTGCTCTATAGCCCCAGGTGATGTGTAGCGATAAATGGTTCGGTCTGCGCCAAAAAACCAGGAAAACGAAATAAGCAGGCTAAAAATAAGTCCGGTAAGAAACCCTCCCGTCTGCCAAAGAATTTCACCTGCCGACAAAAGTTCCTGATAAGCCGAAAACCTTACTGCTTTTACCAGGTAGAAAAACAAAAAAATAAGAGGCAGCAAGGCGTTATTAAAACAGTATTTCAAAAAGGGCTTGGTTGTGGTGGCCAAAAATTCAATCTGTCGGCTGTGCAAAATAAAAGTGGTAATATTCCAGCTCATAACAAAAATGCCAATGGCTACTCCTACAATTAAACAGGGAAGAAAACCGACCTTCCCAAGATATTCAGGATATAAATAAAGGATTTGAGCTCCCAGTTTATAAAGAAAAGAGCCATCTACCACGGCAAAAAGCAATACCCAGAATAAAAGGATGACCTGATACTTGCGAAAATGTAGAAGCAACAGTTGTAGAGGGAGCGAAAACCAGACACCACGCAGGTAAGGCAACCAAGACTTTATCATTGCCTGTAAAGTTACAGCCTTAACCTGCCCCGATAAAAAAATATTATACCGCTTTCAGCGTAGTTTGGCGTTTGCCATTACTTAAAAAGTATAGGTAAACTAAAAGGAGTAACAAGGCCATTCCTGTTAGCTGATGTAGTTGTGCCATCCATTCAAAAGGTCCCCATCCATTTGGAATAATTTGTTTGCTGTTGAGGACTGACATAATACCCAGCCAAACCTGCACCCCAATAAATAAAATGGGCAGGTACCAGCTTTTTTGAAGCAGGCTTCCGGCAGGGGCTGTTTTTTTTATACGAAAACTTAAAAACAGGCTAAAGGCTAAAAACAGGTAAGCAAGACCCCGATGCACATAGTGCACCATGATTTTGTTATCTATAAAATTAAGCAGGCCATGATCGGTTTTATATAATCCGGCTGGCGATAAAAGCGAGCCGTTGATAGTAGGCCAGGTAGGAGCGGCAGATGCTGCCTTATGCCCAGCCATCAGCGCACCGTACAACAATTGAATGATTAATAGGCCGATAAATGCTACCAACACCGCTTTAATCCTTGGACTTTTTAAACGTTCAGTGGCGCCAATACGCAGTTTCAAGAAAAACCAAAAGGTATAACTGAGTAATCCCAATGCAAAAATAAAGTGCAATGCAAGCCTTGTAGGCTTTACATACACGGCATCGCCTACAAGTCCGCTTGCCACCATTATCCAGCCGATTCCTCCCTGTACCCCTCCAAGTAAAAATAAAATAAACAGGGGCTTAACCATAGGCTTTTCAAACTTGCGGCTAGCCAGGAAATAGATAAATCCTACTGCAAATACCAATCCCAGAATCCTCGCCCATAACCGGTGAAACCATTCCCAGAAAAAAATGAATTTAAAATCAGAAAGACTGAAATCATTATTTAGCAATTCGAACTGAGGGGTCGTTTTGTATTTGGCAAATTCTGTTATCCAACCTGTTTCATTAAGCGGTGGAAGCGAACCGGTTACTAAATCCCATTCGGTAATACTTAATCCGCTCCCCGTAAGCCGGGTAATACCTCCAAGCGCAATCTGTATAATCACCATCACCACGCCAACAAGCAACCAATTGGCAACCATCCGTTTATTCCTTTCAGTATTTAACCCCTCCAATACGGGCATTTGCGCTACCAATTCCATACTACGTCAATTCTTGTTATGTTTGAGGCACAAAGATAAAACCGCTTCCACAGCGAAAAGGCTTTGTTTAGTTCCTGTATGGTAAAAAAAGAGCAGCTAGCCAAACTTTGGCCATATTTTAATAAAGAAGGTATAGAAGCCGGCATTGATGAAGCCGGTCGGGGCTGCTATGCTGGTCCGGTATTTGCCGCGGCTGTTATTTTGAAGCCCGACTTTTATCACCCTTTACTCAACGATAGCAAACAACTTAGGGAAAAAGAACGGCTCTTGCTCCGGGAGGTAATCTTAGAGGAGGCATTGTCTTATGCCATCCAATCTGTGGATGCTGCCGAAATAGACAAAATCAATATTTTACAAGCTACCTATTGTGCCATGCATGCTGCTATAGGCAAGTTGAAGGTGCTTCCGGATCGGTTGCTTGTAGATGGAAACCGCTTTAAGCCATATCCCAAAATATCTCACCACTGCATTATAAAAGGAGATGGCAAATACGCCTCTATTGCTGCTGCAAGTATTTTAGCCAAAACCAGCAGGGATGCTTATATGAAGGGAATACATGTTGAGTTTCCTCATTATTGCTGGGACCAAAATAAGGGATATGGAACCCTGCGGCACCGGGAGGCCATCGAACAATTCGGCATTTGTGTACACCACCGCAAGAGTTTCAACATCCACCCCGGTTCTTTGGTGTCGCTTTTTTAAGTTCACCATTCTTGTTAAATATCATTTTTTCGGAGGTTGTAAATGGCTACAATTGTAGGGCATCATATCCTCCAATGGGATAGCTCGTAATGGGAGCAGCCCGAAACGAAGCTCCTGATTTCTGTATTCGAAAAATGACCAGCATGAAAATTTTTGCAATCCTCCCACTCGTATTGCATGGTTTGATCCATTTGATTGGTTTTTTCCATAAAAAGCTTCGGTTATAAGGGTTTGCAGGTAAAACCATTGTTGACTTGCAAACTTTTACACCATTTGATGCCAAGGCTTTGGCTGCTTACTTGCATGATATTCCCCGGCTCAGCGGGTCTTTTTTGGTTGGATCATTCCTTTTGGCCATACCTCACTTTCTTAGCTGTAGGCCTATCACAGTTTTTTATTGTTTTGCATTGGCTCGAAGCCAAAGTAGGTACGCTGACAAATATTATTATAGCAATGATTGCGATATTCTCATTAGGGTTTGCCCGGATGGAACACAAAAATCGGGAGCTAATGTACAATTACAGAGCGAAACCCCAGTTGGGTCGCCTCTTGAAATTCAAATGGCTGACCTCGAAATTTTGCCTTTACCGGTAAAAAATTGCATGAATCGGACAAAGGTCATAAGTGCTTTTACGGTTAACCAAACATACCTGAAACAACACAATTCCATACGAATGAAACCCGGAAGTAAATGGGTACGGGCAACCGCAGAGCAATGGTTTGGATTCGAAAATCCTGGGTTAGTATGGCAAACTTCGATGCCCATATTACTCTTTGTTTCCTTTTATAGGTTAGATTGGTTTTCTCATGGAAAACCGGAAGCACGGATATTAAAGCCTTGGGAACCCTGCTGGTGGTGCAAGCTTAAGGATCTGAAATAAACCAAGGTGCATTGGTAAGAATGCTGGCAGAAATGTACTCGACACCCACCACAGCATTGGCTCCCTACATCAGTTGGCAACCAATAAATAGTAGCAGTGCCAAGGCTATTATTTCTGTAAAGGGACAGCAGGCAGAAGGGGTATTCACTTTTTCACCCGATGGCATACCCTTAACTTCTGAAGCTAAGCGGTATTACCAAAACGGTAAGGCTTCCAGAATGGAAAAATGGGGGACAAAAATACTTAAAACAGCAACTTTAAATCATTTCCTTATTCCGTTGCAAAGCAAGGTGTATTGGGAGTTGCCTGAAGGGAAATTCCACTGACTCACAATTACGGTTACTGAAATTGCCTATAGGTAAAAAAAAGGCAAATTCAAACCATTTGAAGATGGCTCCGACCACTATTCATTCCAGATTCCTTTGCCTTCCCGCAGAACCAATGGAGTTTCTTGAGTAAAATCTATTATAGTACTTGGTATCATACCACCCATGCCACCATCAATAACAAGGTCTACCAGTTTTTCAAAGTTTTCGTACATCAGATCCGGATCAGTATAATCCTCTACCATTTCACCCGGTAAGGAGGCACTTACAATCGGGTGTCCGAGCTTTTTTATAAGCTGCAGGGCAATTTCATTATCCGGAATACGAAGCCCGATGGTAGACTTTTTGGTTTGTAAAATCTTTGGAACTTGTTTACTCGCCAAGAGAATGAATGTGAAAGGCCCTGGCAAGTATTGTTTTAGCAACCGAAAAGTAGGGGTATCCACCTGTCGGGCATAAGTGCTTAAGTCGCTTAAGTTCGGGCAAATAAAACTCAATTGAACTTTCAACGGGTCTATGTTCTTAAGCCGGGCAATACGTTCTACAGCCTTGTGCTGAAAAATACTGCAGCCAATGGCATAAATGGTATCGGTCGGGTAAATGATTACCCCGCCACTTTCCAGGATTTTTACCGCCTGCTCCAATAACCGTTCCTGTGGGTTATCCGGATGAATACGTAACATAACAGCCATGTCGTAAAGATAAGGTGCCTGTCTTAATCTTCCATCACCCGCTTACCATTTAACCCATACGCCGTGTTGCCATGCACCTTATATTTGTTCAGTCTATTGTAGCTGTTATGCATTTATCTTCTATTGATGTAGTTTCTGAAATTTCGCCGGATGCGTTCCGATCAGGATATTATCATGCAAGTAAGCCATTGATCATCCGCGACCTTGCCAAAGCATGGCCGGCTTATAATACGTGGAACTGGGACTACTTTAATAAATGGGTGGGGAAGGAGAAGGTAGGGATTTACAACAATATCAAAAGTAATCCTCAAACCCCTATCAATACGGCAGATGACTATGCAACTTTTTCGGAATACGTGAATATGGTCCGCAGTGGGCCATCCGCCTGGAGAATATTTCTTTTCAATTTATTTGACCATGCGCCGGCTTTAATGCAGGACTTTACCTGGCCCGAAGAGCTGATGAAAGGATTTGTAAAAAAATATCCTATGCTATTTGTTGGAGGCGCGGGAAGCATTACCCATTTGCATTTTGATATTGATATGAGCCATATTCTGCATACGCAGTTCTGTGGCAGAAAAAGGGTATTGTTATTTCCGTTTTCTGAAAGATATAAGCTTTATCGTAAGCCATGGGAGGTACTGAGTATTGCTGATTTCAGCCATTATGCCGATCCGCAGAAATCAAAGCTGGATATGGATGCCTTTCCGGCGCTTAAAGAGGCAAGAGGATATGAGGTCATCCTTGAACATGGGGATACCCTCTTTATGCCTGCCGGGTATTTCCATCATATGGAATATATTGATAGCGGATTTGCTATGAGCCTAAGGGCCACGCAACCTTCGCTGAAAGGCAAACTCAGAGGTGCCTGGAACCTTTTTGGTATGCGAAGTATTGATACATTATTTAAAAAAACTTTCCCGGAATGGTGGTATGCCTATAAAAAGGAAAAAGTGTATGCTTCGGCTGCTCTGTTTTCTCAAAATAGCCCAGGCGAGACCTACTTAAATGGGTTAGAGGAAGCTACATTTAGCCCCCAAATCCTGTCTGGGTCAGCTATAATCCCTGTTACAGATAGAGAATTGTAGTAAGGTAAAAGCTTGGTGATCCCTATTTTAGCTACCTGCCTCATGCTAAAGATCTAAACCATGGTTTTGCTGACGTATAAAAAACTTGTGTTAGAGTAGAAGAGGTTTATATTATTTGAAGGAATTATTTGGTGAAATGAATAACAAACGGAACCAGATTTACAGACGGTTGATTTTTTTAGGAATCCTAACGGCTTTCGCTTATACATGGGCGGGTGCACAGACGGATTCAGTCTCAGCAAAACAGCCCAATTATCTTGGATCTTACCTGCACAATGGAATTGCAATGGTAAAATCGCCTGTCAAATGGAGTAAAGAAGATTGGTTTCAATTTGGAGGCTCGGTGGCGTTGGTGGGTGCTCTCGTCCCTATGGATAAGGTACTTAACATTCCTTTCGAAAATTGGAACTCTTCCGGGGCTGAAAAATTTGGCGAAGTTGGGGATGATGTTGGAGGGCTGCCTGTACAATTCAGTATTACAGGTCTTGCATTAGGCGCAGGGCTGATCAGTGGCTACAAGCCATTACAATATTTTGCACTCGATAATCTGCAGGCGCAACTTTTTACCGGAGGAATTACCTTCCTGGTAAAAGAACTTTTTCAGCGGGCAAGACCTGAATCGGGGATGGATAATTTTGCTTTTTACGGACCTTTTCATGGGGGTGGCAATGTTTCCTTTTTCAGCGGGCACACTAGTCTTGCTTTTTCTACAGCTACCATGGTTTTTTTACACTCCAAAAGAAAGTGGTGGGTCGGGATATTAAGTTATGGGGTCGCTGCAGGGGTAGGGGTAAGCCGTATGCAGCAACAAAAACACTGGTCTAGCGATGTAGTGGCCGGAGCTATTATGGGCACGATAGTCTCTGGGGTTGTATACCGGATGCAGGAAAAAAGAAGGACTGCGAAGGCTCCGGCACTCAAAATACTACCCTGATTGGCTTGCGCAAACCGAAAATTATAGGTGCTTTAACGGGAAAATGCTCCTACTGAACGGAATCGTCGCAGGATTGTTATTACTTTGTATATTATTTTAAGGACGCTAAAAAGCCATATTCCACAAATATTTTGGTAACTTAGCAAAAAAGAATACAACTATGATTAAAACTGGAAATCCGGTAATAAGTATCTATACTGAAATGACGCCAAACCCTGAAACCATGAAGTTTGTGGCAAACAAACTGTTGTATCCGGGTAAAAGCATTGATTTTCCTGATGAAACTAGTGCAGCCCCTTCTCCATTGGCTAAAGAATTGTTTGCATTTCCTTTTATAAAAAGCGTTTTTATTGCCAGCAATTTTGTTACCCTCACTAAAACTTTGGATACCGAAGAGTGGCAGGATGTGATCCCCAGCGTAAAACTGTTTTTGAAAGAATATCTGGAAAATGGTGGCTTGGTTATCAATGAAGCGGAGATCGTAAATTCCCGCAAACAGGATGCAAGCAACACTGTTCAGGCTGAAGACAATGATGTAGTAAAACGTATCAAGGAACTGCTTGAAAACTATGTAAAGCCCGCCGTTGAAATGGACGGGGGCGCTATTCAGTTCAAAAGTTATGCCGATGGCGTGGTAAGCCTCGCCCTGCAGGGAAGTTGCAGCGGTTGTCCGAGCAGCATGATTACCCTGAAGGCAGGTATTGAGGGCATGATGAAGCGCATGATTCCTGAGGTACAGGAAGTTGTGGCCGATGCTGAATAAAATTTTATATCTAATTGAAAGAGACGGATCCAGTGGGGTTCGTCTCTTTTAATGCCCCATAATTAGGGCAACCATTCCGAAATGAATTGGTAAATGTTCCAGTTTTTGCCGGATTGCTCCGCGTTTTGAATAGATTCCCGGAGTTGGTTCTTGGTAATACCTTTCATTTTCTGCGCCTGTATCAGATGCCAGGCTTTTTCAGCAAGCAGCCAGTATTTCCTTTCATTTTGCAGGCGGTATGCCAAATGTTTGTCAATGGCTTCTGCCAGTTCGGTAGTGCCTTTCTGTAGGTGTGCCTCGGTTTTGATAACCGCAATTTCGTGTGTTTTATGATGAAAAGCCGGGGCCAGCATCAGCCGTAAGTTCCTTGCAAACAGGTCGGCACCGGGGCGATCCGCTTTATTTACCACAAACAGATCTGCAATTTCCATCAACCCGGCTTTCATAGTTTGCACTTCGTCGCCGGCTTCGGGTACAACCACTACCACGGTTGTGTCAGCCAATCCTGCTATTTCTACTTCGCTTTGTCCAACCCCTACGGTTTCCACTACAACGTAGTCAAAACCGGCAGCCTTCATCATGTCGGTAATTTCTATGATGGCGGGGTGTAACCCACCCAATGAACCTCTTGTAGCGAGGCTGCGGATGAATACACCGGGATGATTGTACCAGTTGCTCATCCGGATGCGGTCGCCAAGTAAAGCTCCGAGGTTAAAAGGTGATGAGGGATCCACACAAAGAATGCCTATGCTTTTACCAGCATTCGTCCAATAACCTATCAAAGCATCAGTGAGTGTGCTTTTGCCTGCGCCAGGAGGGCCGGTGATGCCAATAACCGGCGTATCAAATCGGGGTAAGGCCCTTAAAAATGAATTCGTACCAGTCACCTCGTTTTCGACC
The DNA here is from genome assembly GCA_038209595.1 of Chitinophagales bacterium. GTDB lineage: Bacteria > Bacteroidota > Bacteroidia > Chitinophagales > Chitinophagaceae > Phnomibacter. The sequence goes on along the minus strand of JBBQXO010000016.1, from coordinate 27,654 downwards.
AATGAAATGGCTCTTGCCAGCGTTTTGCGGTCAACGGCGCCTGTTGTGGCCAAAAAAACATCAAAAACATCATTTTTCATGAACTGCTTCAAAAATAAATGGATTCAAATCGCTGTGGACAATCAATTCTCCACATTGGCTTTCAGGGAACAGGATCGTAGCCCTGTCCGCCCCAAGGATGGCATTTCGTAATACGCCGAAAAGCAAGATAAAACCCTTTGAAAGGGCCATATTTTTTTAAAGCTTCCAGCGCATACTGACTGCAGGTGGGGGTAAACCGGCATTTTGGTCCCAGTAAAGGACTGATGAATAACTGGTAAATACGGATAAGCAATACGAAAGGAAAAGCAATTACCCGTTTCCAAAGCGCTGGTTTTTTTGGATTATCGGGGGGCAAATGTTCTGTACAACAAGCTTTCATGTTGCGCCCTCCACAGTTCGTATTAGCCGTCGAAGGCTATACTTGATTTTTTCTTCCAGGAGGGAAAAGGCCGGCATTGATTTATCAGTATACACCAGAAAAATTTCTAGCTGCTCCTCCCGATTGTGCACCAATTCAAACAGATGTGCTTTGTGCAGCCGATAAGCTTCCCGCATCAATCTTTTGATCCGGTTGCGGTCAGTAGCTTTTTTAAAATTGCGTTTCGATACCGATACGCCCGCTTTTACACTTGCCACTGACCCCTTTTTTAGAAGGATTTCCGACAGGGCAGGGGTTTCAGGCTTCAGCAATCTATAGTAGCATTTTACAGGTGGAGCAAAAAAAGATTTTCCCTCACGGAAAAGGAGGTCGATTTGTTGTGTGCTTTTCAGTCGCTCTGTTTTTGGAAATCCTTTTTTTATGATCATACTCATGCCAGGTAAAGATAATGCCTTTTTAAGGGGTGGCTGTTGGGTCGGGAAGTGGAGTCCAATAAAAAAACCCGCTAAAAGAGCGGGTTTGTTGGATTATTTTCAGCCCCTTGAAGGAGCATTATTTTTATTATTTCAATCCCTTCTCGTCGCTTACTGAAAGCTTATGACGACCTTTTGCGCGGCGGCTTGCCAGTACTTTGCGTCCGTTGGCAGACTCCATGCGCTTGCGAAAGCCATGCACGTTTTTACGACGACGGTTGGATGGTTGGAATGTACGTTTCATAATAATATTTTCTTTTCCTGTTTCAATGAATGCAGAACCGGGAGAACGGTTCATATACCTAATATTCGCCGGGATATGCAGGCCACCATGCCTTACCTAAACCCCAGGCGGGATGAAAGGACGGCGAAGGTAGGGGTTTTGAGTAAAAAAAATAGAATTATCCCCATTCGCACAGCAGTTTTTAGTGTTTTAGAGCGTGCTACTTCGTATTTTGTAATAATTGTTCAAAAAACCAAAGAGATGTTCTAAAACTTTCGAGGCTTACCCGTTCGTCAATTCCATGAAAACCAACCGGATCTATCATCGGGCTGAACTTGATAATATTGTCGGAAACTTTTACAAAATGACGCGAATCGGTACCACCAATCATAAGAAAAGGGGAGGTTAAAATGCCGGGATAACTTTCCTTCATAATCCGGTCTATGAGGGTGTAACCATATCCGTTTTTGGGGGAAACCCCGGAGGCTTCTGTAATGGTTCCTTCGTATTTCTCTATTTTTATACGGGAGTCGTTTATTCTGTTTTCTACCTGTTTAATGATCGCTGCTATTGAGTCGCCGGGTAAAAGCCGTAAATTAATGGTGGCAACCGCCTGTGTAGGCACCACATTATCTTTCATACCGGCATTAATAATGGTAGGTACCAAAGTAGTATGCAGCATGGCATTGCCGGCTCCGGTTTTTTCGTAGGTAGAGGCTATAAGCCCTTTAAATAACCAGGGGTTGGCGAAAGCCATCCTCGAGGTAAAAGGCATTTCGGGTCCCAGCGCTGCCATCAATCCATACATAGGTGCCGTAAATCTTGCCGGGAATGGTTGTGATCTTAGGGTAACAAGTGCTTTGGACAGTACATCTAAAGCCGTTTCTTTTTCGGGCATGCTGCTATGGCCACCTATTACTTGCGAAGTAAGTTTTAAGGACAAATATCCCTTTTCTGCTGTTCCCAGTAAGGCAACCGCCTCGGTCATGCCTGGCAATTTTTCACGGGTAATGATGCCGCCTTCATCCAGCACCATTTCTGCCCGGACGCCCCTTTGTTCCAGCAACTGCGCGGCCATCTTTGCTCCACTGCCCCCAATTTCTTCATTGTGTCCAAATAGTAAAATAACAGTTCTTTCCGGGCGATAACCTGATAGTACAAGCTTATTTACTCCTTCACAAATAGATATCAGGTTTATTTTATCATCTGCTGTTCCCCGTCCCCAGATAAACCCTTCTTTTACAACGCCTCCAAAAGGATCCACCGTCCATTGGTTGCGGCTTGCTTCTTCAATCGGCACCACATCCTGATGTGCCATCAGGATAATGGGGTTCAAACCGGGATTGGTGCCTGTCCAGGTGTACATCAGGGTATACTTTTTAATTCGTTCCATTACAAGCGAATCATGCATAGCGGGGTAAGCTGCTGCCAGAAAATTGCTGAAGGCAGTAAAAGCACTTGTATCCGTTAAAGTGGTATCGGTATAGGAGATGGTTTTGATACCGATAGCCGTTTTCAGGTTTTGTAAGGCAGTCTCACTTACATCAGGAGCGGTTTTGGCGGTATATTTAGTTTGTGTGGAAGTTTTTCTGAAAGTGTTTATTAATACAACGGTTATCAGAATCAAGAGTGTCCCTGCCAAAGCTTTTAAGATGGTCTTCCACATAATTTTCGTAGGTCTTTTTATTTATAATGGTGAAGATAATGATTCCAATATTCGGCTGTACAAAATCTATGTTGTTGCCAGCTTCTAATGATTAAGTTGCATTTCCTTAAAAGCCATGCTAAAAAGCCAATGAATAGTTCCTGTTTGGTAGCAATTTTTACAAACTAACGTTTGTTAGCATATATTTGCCTCTCATTTACAATACACAGAAGTCCATGAATTTTAGTATCGCAGAGTTAACCTTACAGGTGGCTGCCGCTGCCCGTGAATTTGCAGCCCAACACATCAAACCCCATGTAATGACCTGGGATGAATCCCAGGAATTTCCCCGGGAGGTTTTTACCAAATTAGGCGAACTTGGTATGATGGGCATCATTATTCCTGAAAAGTATGGCGGTGCTGGGTTAAGTTATTTTGAATACAATGTTATAATACAGGAAATATCGAAGGTTTGTGGCAGCATTGGTTTGAGCCTTGCTGCACATAACAGCCTTTGTACCAATCACATATACACCTACGGCAATGAAGAACAGCGAATGAAATATCTGCCCAAACTTACGAGTGCCGAACACATTGGAGCTTGGGGTTTAACGGAGCCCAATACCGGTAGCGATGCAGGTAACATGAAGACCACGGCTGTAAAAGACGGCGATCATTGGGTGCTGAATGGCACCAAAAACTGGATTACCCATGGGCGCAGTGGTGATATTGCCGTGGTAATAGCTCGTACAGGCGAACCAAGATCAAGTGGCAATGCCACAGCTTTTATTGTAGAAAGAGGGACTCCCGGTTTTAGCGGAGGTAAAAAAGAAAATAAACTAGGCATGCGGGCAAGCGAAACCGCCGAAATGATATTTGACAATTGTCGAATACCTGATACCAACCTTTTGGGGGAGGTAGGAAATGGTTTCCGTCAAGCGCTTGGAATTCTCGATGGCGGCCGCATTAGCATTGCAGCTTTGAGCCTTGGAATAGCAAGAGGTGCGTACGAAGCCGCTTTGCAATATGCACAAGAGCGTCATCAGTTTGATAAGCCCATTGCTTCTTTTCAGGGCATCAGTTTTAAACTAGCTGATATGGCTACCGAAATTCAGGCCGCTGAATTGCTGGTAAACCTTGCTTGTCACCATAAGCAAACCGGACAAAAGCTTACCAAAGAAGGCGCCATGGCCAAATATTACGCTAGTGAAGTAGCTGTAAGGGTCAGCACCGATGCCGTTCAGATTTTTGGCGGATACGGTTATACAAAAGATTTTCCGGTAGAGAAATTTTACCGTGATAGTAAATTATGCACCATCGGAGAAGGAACAAGCGAGATCCAGAAAATGGTGATTGCCCGGGAAGTGCTCAATTAGCCGCGATTGCTTGCCAAAGCTTGTGGCAAAACAAAAGGCGATCCTTGTGGTCGCTTTTTTGTTGTCAGGATGAATGGAAAGGGGTTTTGCTATTTGTGTACAACAACACTGCCGGTTGTAATAATCAAAAGAATTTTAGAAAAAGGATAGCTGCGTTAGACATGGATTTTTGCTAAAGGAACTTAAGTAATTTGCATTATTTTCTTTATGGATTTTTATCGGGGAGATAAAAGTTAGAAAATTCTTAAAAATTTAAGGTGGAATTCGGGTAATCCTGTTAAATTGCAATTTGAAATCATTTAACAAATTGAAAATATCAGGCAAACCCTATTCCACGCATAAATTCTTTTCAGGCTTTATTTCATTCACCTTGATCTTAATTTTGGGGTCGTGTGATTTTGTTTTTGGTCAACTTCAGGCATCCTTTACAGTTAACCTTGAGAGTGGCTGCAAACCCCTTGCAGTTAAATTTACCAATACCACTTCTGGTGCAAACAGCAATACCATCTACAGTTGGGATTTAGGAAATGGTAATACTTCTTCTCTGTCCAATCCGGGGGCAACTTATATTGAGGAGAAAATTTATACAATTACCCTTACGGCGACACAAGGCAATCTCACCAGTACTTTTAACCGGCAAATTACCGTTTATAAAACCCCCTTAGTAGATTTTGCTGCAAGCCCTAATAAAGGTTGTATGCCGCTTGCCGTTACATTTACCTCTACCGTACTGCCCGGAGATGGCAGTATTGCAAAATATTTCTGGGATTTTGGGGATGGAGATACAGCTAGTGGATCCAATGTTCCGGCTCCTAAACACACCTATACTTTTGCACAACAGGCTCCCGTAAGTCTTACAGTGACAAATAGTTTTGGGTGTGTAAACAGCAGAACTTATGGAGGAATGGTGGAAGTTTATCAACTTCCAATGGCTGACTTTATCATGAATCCGCCAGGTCTTTGTGCATCAGGTAAACCTATCACATTTACAAACAGATCCTTGCTCCGAAATGGAACCAGTTGGATTTGGGGATTTGGGGATGGCAATGAAAGTATGAATATGTCGCCGGTTCACCAATATGTAAAGGATAGTACCTATCAGGTTACACTAAAAGCCACTGCTCAAAACGGATGTAAGGATAGTATTACCTATCAGGTTTCGACCACTATAAGCCTTGACCTGCCAGTAAATGTTTGCGAAAGCAGCATAGTTGAATTGAAGCACAGAGTACCTGATTCATTTCTGAGTGAAAAATGGTTTGCTGATGGTGTTGTAATACCAAAAGACGACAGTGGAAAATATAAGCTTCTCATTCTTAATTCAGACCCGGTTCTAATTATGGTTGAATTAGATTATGGTAGTTGTAAAGCTACTAAAACCGAAAAACTTATAATAAATCCTATAGTAAAAAAAGGAATGTTGCAGAAAAAGAAACTTGATGCATGTAATATTCCGACCAATTTTGAAATAATGGACACTACGGGAATTGGAGTTCAATGGACATGGAGGATTAACGACAATGAACCGGTTTTGGGAAATGGAGCAGCCCAATTGTTTAGTTATAACGACACTATGGGAATTGGTTATTTTAAAGTGAATATTACTTCTACCCAAGGCTGTACTTCAACTATTCAAGATACGGTTATGTATGGTTTGGAAAATAGAAGGTATAGATTGAGGGTTTCTAATACGGCATACACAATTTCTAGTAATATCTGCGAAAAAGTACCTGTTTTTTGTTCCATAGAATCTATTTTCCCTTACCAGAATGATATTGTAAAATTTGAATGGGATTTTGGGGATGGCAATACTTCTACTGAGCCTCAGCCAAGAATTAGTTTTGCAAAAGCAGGTTTGTACCAGGTGAGTGTAAAGTATGAAACGGCTAATGGTTGTAAGGGGATTTTGTATCATGATAAAAAAGTTACTGTAATTGAAAAACCAAAAGCTACCCTTGAAATTGAGGGAGGCAATCTGATTTGTGGAAATAATCCGGTGTTTATTAATGTTATTTCAAATAGTCCCTTAGATTATCAATCTCTTCAAATTCACGGCGATGCTATATATGATAACCTCTCCGGTAATTGGCCTTACCAAAATAAGAGTTTTTACCTGAAGTTTAGAAATGAGGGAACATTTTCCGCAACCTTTATTTATGGAGATGGGGGCTGTTTCGACACTTTGCATTATAATAACTTTTTAACCGTTAAGCCTCCGTTTACTTACCCTTTAGCGGCAATAAATTCCTGTGAGGGCGACAGGCTAACGGTAGGATTTACAGATACCTCAAAAGGCGCAACAAAGTGGAAGTGGGATTTTGATGATGGTACCGTAAAAACATTTAATAGTAAACAAGACACTGTTTACCACAAGTATTCCAAATCAGATTATTATACTGTAAGACTCACTGCCATAAATGGCACCTGTGAAGTAACTGATTCTATTGAAGCAATAGCAAACGTGAAGCCGAAACCCCTTCTTGATTTATATAATGATTCATCCTGCACAGGGGTTCCATTGTCTTACATAATGAAAGGGTATGAAGAAAATTTAGATAATCATTTTCTTTCACCAAGTGTACCCTATAAAATTAATAGTATTCAATTTACTGATAGCACAATGGCAACCAATTTTTCTCAATATGGGGATATTTTGTTTGGTTTATCAGATCCTGGAAAAACAGGTATGCGTTTTTTTATGGAAGATCTTTTGGGTTGTTTAGATACCTCCAACTTTGCTCCCGTTAAACTTGCAGGGCCAAAGCCAGATTTTAAGCTTCAAAAGGATGAATTTTGTATCAATGATTTTTTGGTCATTAAGGATAGTTCAAGAAGTTTTTTTGGAAAAAAAATTATTGAATGGAATTGGGGCCTTTCGGTTGGCAATTATATTGAAAATTTCATAAATACCAGCAGGCAGGATATAATACGCAAAATGAATGATGCAGGGCAAGGAAATATTTACTTGAGAGTGGTAGACGAAGATGGGTGTGAAAGTGACATGGGTGTTAGCTTTTTCGTTCAAGGCCCCAAAAGCTTTTTTAAAGTATCTTCAGAAACGGTAGCCATTGGCACCACCGTAAACTTTACAAATCAAAGTAATTATACTGCATTTGCAAATGCAACCCCCAAATGGATTCTTCCTGATGGAAGCTTTTCAAATAAAAAGAATGAGCAATTTACCTTTAATCAGGAAGGAGTGTTTTTTGTAAAACTGCTGCACACAAGTCCAGGAAACGGTTGCAGCGATACAATGGTTGTAAAAATAACCGTTCGGAAAGTAAACGCCCAATTCACCCACAGTATCAGCTATGTTAATAATAATGGCTGCCCGCCGGCCATCGTACGCTTTGTAAGTAATTCTTCCAATTCAAGCAGGTATCAATGGAGTTTTGGAAATGGTGGCATAGGGGGCAATCAGGCAAGCCCTACCCATACTTATACTAAACCCGGGATTTATGAAATATGGTTATATGCTTATGATGAAAATAATAATGTGGATAGCAGCTTCGATTTTATCGAAATAAAAGGCCCTTATGCCCTTATTTCCTCTAATCGTTTATTTTCCTGCAATACCCTGGATGTTACGTTACGTGCAGAAGTGAAAAATGCGAAAGCTTACACCTGGGACTTTGGAGATGGTACATTAAGTTCGGAGGAGAATACAACAGTCTCGCATAGATACCTTACTGCAGGTGTTTATACGCCGGCCCTCCTATTGGAAGATGAAACCGGCTGCAAGGCTATATCGGTGCTGCCACAAAAAATTATAGTAGATTCATTAGATATTGATTTTACTTATGCTCCCCAACGTATATGTGCTGGTTCAGAAGTTGGATTTACGGGGTTATATAAAAGTTTTAGTGATGATGTACTAAATGCTCCTTTACAGTTTAGCTGGAAAATAGACAATCGGGTATCAGGCGATAAAAAGGATGTAAAGATCAAGTTTGCGGTGCAGGGTACTTACCAGATAAGTTACGAAGTGAAAAGTGAGTATGGCTGTATAGAAACAGTAAGGGCAAGTCTTAAAATTGAACCCCCGATTCAGGCACGCATCGAGGGTTTATCTTCAGTTTGTTTGGGTGATACTACTTCTTTCAGGGCAACCGCGCTGGGAGATCAGATTACCTGGCGTTGGAATATTCCAGGGCAGCCGGTTACCAATCAGTCAAATACTACCCCCATTAAATGGACGGTCCCGGGAGTTTACCTTATTTCTTTGTTGGCAGATAATGGAGCCTGTACAGACTCAGTCGTTCACTTGCTGTCGGTAAATGCACTGCCATCTATAATCCTCGGTCCGGCTAATGCTTATGTTTGTCTTGGAGATACTTTGACATTGTCCTCCCAAGGCACAGGCCAACATAGCTGGGCGCCGGTTCAAACCTTGAAACAGGTAAATAATCTGGAAGCTAAAGTTTGGCCTGCAACCGATACCTGGTATAGGATTGCTTCCGTTTCAGAAAAAGGGTGCAGGTCGGAGGATAGCATCCGGGTGCAGACTATTCTTCCTATTAAACTAGCCGCAGTACAAGAAGTAGAAGCGTGCTTAGGACAAACAGTTTTACTGTCTTCGTCCGGAGCAACTGCCTACCTGTGGACACCCTCGGCAGGATTGAGCAATCCAAATATTTCGAATCCTCAAGCCAGCCCTGTAGCCACCACCACCTATAAACTAGTGGGGAAAGATGCGTTTGGATGCTTTGCAGATTCTTTACCAGTAAAAGTAACCATTCACCCGATTCCCATAATTGATGCAGGCCCCAATATCAGCATATTTGGGGGTGAATCCCTTACCCTGAATCCTTCGGCAAATCTACCTATTGCAACCTGGTTCTGGAATCCGGCTACCTATTTAAGTTGCTGGAATTGTGCTTCCCCGGTAAGCAAACCGCTGCAAAACATAAAATATTCCGTAAAAGCAACCACTAGTTACGGATGTAGTGCCTCCGATTCCATAGACATTACCCTTTTGTGTTCAAAAGAAAACATTTTTATTCCAAATGCATTTACGCCAAATGGCGATGGTTTAAATGAATACTTTGGTGTACTTGGAAATGGCTTTTCACTGATTAAGGTTTTTAGAATCATTGACAGATGGGGGAATATTGTTTTTGAATGCCGCAATCAGGAACCTTCTTCTTTACTGGCTAAATGGAACGGAATGTACCCTGGCGGGCAACTTGCTAACTCAGGCACATATATTTATATGGCTCAATTGGAATGTCCGGGGGGAAATGTTTTTGATTTTAAGGGAACCGTTAACTTAATCCGTTAGCGGGAAATGAGTTTTCTGAACTTCAGCCAGCCTTTCACATTTAATTTTAAATCTGGCTGGTAAGCTTTGATTTGGGGCAATACCGCTCTGTATTCAAATAAAACAATTAAGGCAAGGTCTTGTTATTTTTGCAGTATGCTGAATCGTTTTTTGATCATTTGTGGAGTTTTAATTTTGATGAATGCCTGTAGCAATGCCGAAACTGCCCCTGAGCCTAAAACCATTGCGGTTGAAAATATCGGTAATAATGAACAAGGAAAAAAACTCTTTTACGCCAAATGTGCCAGTTGCCACATGGTGAATAAAGACATGTCCGGCCCTGCTTTGAAAGGGGTGGAAGATCGGTGGTCAGACAAAGAAAAATTATATGCCTTTATCAGGAATAGCGAGGAGATTATTGGCAAGGATAAATATGCCCGGGAGCTATGGCTGGAATGGAATCAGACACAAATGCTTCCACATCCAGATCTCACCGATACGGATATCCGTGCTATTCTCGACTACATCAATCAGGTGAGCAGGTAGTTTCAATACATGTTGAAAAATGGTAAAACCTGTAAGTGAACATTAATATACATTTTCAAATTAAAAAAAGTAAATTACTATGAGCATGATCGGCTATTTTATTCGTGTCACCCATGAAGAACTAGACAGTTATTTACAAGAGCCTGATCTCATTGAAAGGCGAATTGACGATCCTGTTTTTTTACAAAGTAATCAGCATCTTGATTTAGAGAAGTCGTGGGACGGTATCTTTTTTTTATTAACCGGAGAAGGATACGGGCAATCTGATCATCCGCTTGCCAGTGTTTTCTGTAGCGGTCAATTCATTGATGAAGAACAGGATTTGGGTTATGGGCCTGGCCAATATTTATTGCCCGAACAAATTACGGATCTGAACAAGCAAATGGCTGTTTTTACCCCGGATTTTCTTCTTTCCCGTTATCATCCCGAACAAATGAAAGCATTACAAATTTATCCTGATATATGGGAGGAGGAAGATGCGGCGGATTACCTGTTCGTTTATTTCGCAAAACTCGTCCGGTTTTTTAACGAAGCTTCCAGCAATGGAGAGGCTATTGTTACCTATATAGCGTAATACGTTTTATTTTTTTTTATAATAATTGTTATGAACAACCTGCAGGTTTACGGCATCCCCAATTGCAATACGGTAAAAAAGGCACTCGACTGGTTACGTGAAAAAGAGCTGCCCTTTACTTTCCATGATTTTAAAAAAGAGGGTGTTACCCAAACAAAGCTCAAGGTATGGATAAAGGGTGTTACCAAAGAAGTATTGGTGAATAAAAAAGGAACCACATGGCGGGGACTCGATCCCGAACAACAAGCTTCTGCTGAAACACAGGCAGGTGCGCTTGGGCTGATGACCGAAAAAAACAGCGTGATTAAAAGGCCTGTAATAGAATGGCCCGACGGAAGTATTACTGTAGGTTTTGATGCCGCTTTGTTTGAAGAGAAAGCTGGGTAAATTTCATATTAACTATTTCGCTTTTTGGGGTCTTTTATTAGGTATAAGTCACTAAAACGGTTTGTCCTGTAAGTGTTGAAATGGATGTACTTACTGAATAATGTACCTCTTTTTTTCGCTTAAGAATGATTATTTTTTTTCTGTTCATTACAACAAGCATCCATATCTTCTTGAGTAATCGGTTGATTGGCTTAACGATGCATCAGGGGTTCTTTATAGATGCCCTGCATTGAAACAAGCGCGTTTGTTTTTCTATCCTTTATATCTTGAAGTTCGAATGTTGATGAGTAATGGCTATAATTTGTTTTTCCTGAAGTGATTTTTTCTAATAATGGTTAGTCAAGGTTGTAATAGTTTAAGAAATCAGGTCTGAATTTCGCCATTATTTAATTTAGATTACATTTAAACTACAATAATTTCAAATGCCTCAATCACTTATAAATAGAATTTTCAGGGATACTGAAATATGTCATGGGAAGCCAACCATTCGTGGACTGAGCTTTCAGGTTGATGCAATGCTTGAATTAATGGGTTCAGGAATAACAAAAGAAGATTTTTTAAAGGATAATCCTGATTTGCAAAAAGGAGATTTTCTTGCATGGATAGAATATGCTGCCAAACTAATTCAAATTAAGAGTATTTATAGAATAGCATCGTGAAATTTTTAGTTGACGCCCATTTGCCGAAAGCTTAGTTTGACTTTTTATAACTAAAAGGACATGATTCTGTTTATAATATTGACCTGTCGGATGGTAATAGGACATAGGATCAGATTATTCTTAGGATGGCCGATTTGGAAAAGCGTATTATTATCATGGAGGACAGCGTATTCCTTGAAACATTTTTATTGTATGGTTGTCCTGAAAAACTCCCTTCATCAGGGCATGAGGTTTTCTTCGCCAAAAATGTCCTAAATGTGTACTTTCGATCGTCTTGCTGATTTTATTTCAACTTGAAAAAGTTTTGGGATTCTATGTAAAAAGAACCTACAACCTACTATTTAGCAGGCCGTTTAGGAAGCCATTCCATTTCCGGGATGGGTGCAGTTTCTTTATAATAATTCTCCCGAAGTACGTCATTCCACCCGATGGGATTGCTTTTAAAACTACTGCTATTGTAGTAGATGGCTCCCTGAATATTGGCTGTTTTGCGCATGGCTTCTATTTGCCGGGGCAGTTGGCTGCGGTCGCGCCAGGCACCATTGCTACCCGCCCTGTAGTACCCTATCCCGATATAACAATGCTTACCGAAAGTATTTTTGCCCCACCAATCGAGCAGGGTCAAAAAGTCAGCCTTACTATGGCCGATCTCCCAATACAATTGAGGCGCCACATAATCTATCCATCCTTTTTCGAGCCATAACAGAATATCAGCATACAGGTCGTCATAATTGGTTTGCCCGCCTTGTGTATTGCTCCCTCTTGGATCCTGACTTTGGTTGCGCCAAACACCAAAGGGGCTGATACCAAATTTAACCCAGGGCTTTTCGGCTTGGATTGCATGGTGCAGTTTTACAATAATGCTGTCCACATTGCTTCTTCGCCAGGTATCCTTGCTCATACCCTTTCCATATTGGGCATAGGTTTTCGCATCGGGAAACTCTTTGCCCGCCACGCGGTAGGGGTAAAAATAGTCGTCCATATGAATGGCGTCCACATCGTAGCGTTTTACAATATCTTGTACCACCTTGGTTACAAAATCTTGTCCCTGTTTGTTACCCGGATCGAAATAACGGGTGGTTCTTGATGCATCTCCATAATCCACAAACCATTCGGGATGTTTGCGGGTGATATGATCGGGGGCAATGGAGGAAGATTTTACATTGAAAACCGCCCGGTATGGATTGAGCCATGCATGAAACTCCATATTTCTTTTATGCGTTTCAGTAATCATAAATTCAAGCGGATCGTAAAAAGGTATCGGAGCTTTTCCTTGTTTGCCGGTGAGGTACTCACTCCAGGGTTCCAGCTCGCTTGGGTAAAAAGCGTCTGCTGCAGGACGGATCTGAACCACCACCGCATTCATCCCATTACGTTGGTGCATGTCCAACAGCGCAATGAATTCTGATCTTTGATCATCTGTGGAAAGGTTTTTATTGGAAGGCCAGTCAATATTTACCACACTCGCCACCCAGGCAGCCCTGAATTCTGGTTTTTGTGCATGGGCAACAGGTAAAATGTTTAGACTTACCAGCAATAAAACAAACAATTGGAAATGCAACTTCATGAGGCGAAGATAACAGGATGTAAATAGCGGACTCCCTTCCGGTGGAATCCTTAGTAATTATTTTGCATTCTGCTAACGAATATTATTGGGGCGAAGCATCGCGTATTTTATCCAATAGTTTGTTCAGGGTTTTGGCTTCTCCTTCAGTAAGGCCATTTACAAGATTGTCCATTTCATTAGCCAGGGTATCAATTTTAGATAGAATATCTAATCCGGCTTCTGTAATCATTACGTCTACAAGCCTTTTGTCATGTTTGCAAACTGTTTTTTGAGCAAGGTCTTTCAAAATCAACCGATCCACAATGCGGCTTGTGTCACTCATCTTATCCAGCATCCTTTCTCGGATTTGCAAAGTGCTTATTGGCCGGGCTGCCCCACGTAAAATCCGTAAAATGTTAAATTGTTGGGCGGTCAGGTTGAACCTGTCTAAGAACTGCTTAAACCGTTCATTCATCCAGTTTTGAGTGTAGGTAAGGTTTATCATGGCCTTTTGCCGCTCGTTCCTAAACCTCGTTTGCTGTATTTCTTTTTCCAGACTCATGGTAAACAATTCTGATTTCAAAATTAGTAATAATATTTTTTGTTTAAGAAATATGTGAAATTTTATTAGTGGCATTGTAGATGTTGTGTAAAAAAAATCGCCAATGCCACTAATGAAGGAATCAATTGTTATAATAAAACTTCTCTTCTACAATTTTTCCATTCTTCCAGCGCTGCACACAAACCTGATTGTAATTGCGCACCCCATAGTCTTTGTGGGTATAGTCAAACCACCACTCTACCACAGCAATGCCATCACTCAAAAGGGTATTTACCACTTTGGCACCTCTAAATTCAGTCAGGCCATTTACAAATGCTTCTTCGTATGTTCGACAAATATCTTTCCCTACCCGGGCCGGGTAATCGTTGTCCTGCATCACCACATCGTCGCTGTAGTATTCTTCAAACGCATCCAGAATTTTACCATCAAGTATCTTCTGGTTCAGGCCGTCGACAAGTGTTTTTAAGTCTGTCATTATATTTTTATTTTAGGATTCAAAATTAATGTTTAAACATTGATATTTACTAAAAACCATGTTAAATCGATTTTTTTCCAGAAAATCATTTTCTTTGGAAGATGCGTAAACAAGTTGGAATGATTCAATCCTGCCTCATTTTGGTAGGAATGGCATCAGGATTGTTAGGGGGAGCACAGGTAATGGATTTTGAAAAATATAACCCACCCTCCACTTTGGTAGTACCTGGAGCAGAAGTAAATAAGGCACGTTATGGCTTTGTGGATGTGCACAATCACCAATGGAGTATGAATGTTGCCGGGTTAGATAAGTTGATAGCTGAAATGGACAAGCTCAATATGAAGTTGATGGTAAACCTGAGTGGGGGCAGCGGCGAAAAATTAAAAGCTATGACCGATGCCATTAAAGCTAAATATCCAAATCGGTTCAAAGTATTTGCCAATCTTGATTTTAGGGGGATTGGCCAACCTGGATGGACCCAAAAAACAGTGCAACAACTGGAAACAGATGTTAAAAACGGGGCAGCCGGGTTAAAAATCTTCAAGAACCTGGGTCTTTCAGTTCAAAATGAAAAAGGAGTTCGGGTTTCGGTAGATGATCCCGCATTGGATCCTGTTTGGGCAAAATGCGGTGAACTGAAAATACCAGTATTGATTCATACGGCGGACCCGAAGCCATTCTGGGATCCTTTTGATGAAAAAAATGAGCGCTGGCTCGAGTTAAAAACGCATCCACGTCGCAAACGCGGAGCCGATGATCCGGCTCCATGGGAAACCCTTATCGAAGAGCAGCATCGGATGTTTAAAAAGCACCCAAAAACTATTTTTATTGCGGCACATTTCGGTTGGTATCCCAACGATTTGGGTAAACTAAGTAACCTTTTGGAAGAAATGCCCAATGTGGTGGTGGAATTTGGTGCAGTAATTGCAGAACTTGGCCGTCAACCCCGCACTGCAGCTGCTTTTTTTAAAAAATTCCAGGATCGGATTTTGTTTGGGAAAGACAGTTGGGTACCCGAAGAATACGGCACATATTTTCGGGTACTTGAATCTGCCGATGAATATTTCCCTTACCATAAAAAATACCATGCATTCTGGCCCATGTACGGGATGGCACTTCCTGATAATATACTGGAAAAAATCTATTATAAAAATGCCTTGCGCATCCTTCCTGACGTGGATGCCACGTTGTTTTCCCATTAACCTGGAAAACAATTTCCGGAATGGCGAAAGGAATGAACGCTGCTAAAACGATTTATTGTAAATATGGATTATGCTTTTTTTCCTCCCCAATGGTAGTAGCCGGGCCGTGCCCGCTGTGTACAATGGTGGCGTTCGGTAAGGGAAGTAATCTTGTTTTGATGCTTTCTATCAATTGGGCGTGATTACCACCGGGCAGGTCTGTCCGTCCGATGCTCCTTTGAAATAATACATCTCCGCCTATTATGAAGCCTTGTTTTTTGCAATAAAAACACACATGACCTGGCGCATGGCCGGGTGCGAAAATCACTTCAAGTTCATCATTTCCCATTAAAACGATGTCCCCATCTGCCAATGGCAGTAGCGGTCCTTCGTATTGGGGGTAGGGCAAATTGTACATTTGTGCTGCCCAGGGTCCTCTTTCCAGCACGGGTTTCTCCAAAGGGTGCAAATGTGGGGTCAGATTATAATGTTCTGCAGCCCATTTCAATCCAAATACATGATCGAGGTGGGCATGCGTATTTAGTAATTTAATAACATGGAGCCCCTGTTTTTCTATAAAGGTTGCTAATTGCGCTTCTTCTTCCGGGAAGTAGCAACCCGGATCAATAATACAGGCCTCTGATGCGTCATTGTGCAATACATAGGTATTTTCCGCAATAGGACTAAAGGTAAATTGTTTAATTTGCAGCATACTTAATATTTTTACGGCCTGTAAGTGTTTTATTTTCAATTACAGGTAAACTGTACGGTGCAAATAAGCGTATTTTACACGGGATTATGTTAATTCATTTCAAATAATGCCACATTAAATATTGCTGGTTTTGAAACCGCTACCTTTATTTGTTGTTATAGCTTATTCATTCTTTTATTTTGAACCATAGATAATTACATGCATTTTTCAAAATCTTTAAGGCAATTATGGAGCGCTCTGGTTTACTCGGGGCTTTTTTGTATGATTGCTTTTTCGGCAGAAGCGCAAGTTTCCTCTGTAGAATTCGGCAAGAACAGGATCCAGTATAAAAAATACAATTGGCGTTTTTACCAAACGCCTAACTTCAATGTACACTTCAATGAAGGCGGACTGGAGCTGGCAAAATTTGTATTGCAAATTGCTGAAGAAGAACTAGGGCAGATAGAGTCCTTTACAGAAAGCGGGCTGCAACGCCGTGCCAACATTGTTTTATACAATACTTATGATGATTTGCAGGCTACCAATGTAGGCTTGGTAAATAACATACCCGATGTAGGTGGATTGACCCGGTTGGTAAACAATAAAATGCTGGTGTATTTTAATGCCAATCACGATGATTTGAGGATACAGGTAAGAGAAGGTATTGCCCGCATTCTCGTGGATAATCAATTAACCGGAGATAATATTGGAGAAATTGCAGGAAATGCGGCTTTGCTCGATTTACCAAAATGGCTTACAGATGGTTATGTAGCCTATACGGCAGAGGCCTGGAGCCCACAGATGGACGATAAATTAAAAAATGCTCTACTGGGACGAGATTACAAAAATTTCTATCAGTTTGCCTTTAATGAACCTGATTTGGCTGGTCATGCCTTTTGGCATTATATCGCTTCCAATTATAAAAGAGATAACGTAACTTACTTTTTATATCTCGCTACACTTTATCGCAACCTCAACAGTGCTTCTTTACGTATTGCTAAAAAGAAATTCAAGAATGTTCTTTCAGATTTTATGCAAAAGGAAACGGATAAGTACTACGAGGAAATCAGGGGACGCCGCAGCAATGTTAGGGGGCAAATGACTATATCGGAGGTAGTTTCCGATGACCGGGACTTCTTCCGCTTTGCACCCAACCCCAATCCGCGTTCGTATACCTACGCAGTAGCTGAATATATTAAAGGTTATTACCGGGTGGTACTGGTTGAGAATTATGTAAAAAGGACAGTTTTGATTAAAAATGGTATTCGTACCGAAAAACATGAACGGAACCCAAACTATCCCATTATGACCTGGGATGGACGGGGCACAAGACTGGCGGTAATTTATCGGGAAAAGGACAAAACCAAATTGCTGATTAAGGACCTTGTGAACCGTTCGAGTGATATTAAGGTGGATCTGCCTTTCGATCAGGTGCAGGATGCCCAATATTTTCTGGATTATCGCAAATTGGTAATGAGTGCCGTAAAAAACGGACATACTGATGTATTTATTTACAATATCACCAGCGGAAAGGTAGATCAGTTGACTGACGATGTGTGGGATGATCTCGACGCTTCCTATGTTTCGTTTCCCAACAAAACAGGTATTATATTTTCCTCCAACAGACCCGGACCCGAAATGAAAGGTAGCGATACCTCGCTGCCAAGCAGCAATCGCTACAATGTATTCCTGGCAGATTATGACGAAAAAGCAGGTTTCCGGCAAATAACCCAATTGACCAATCTTCCTTTTGGGGACGCCCGCTATCCCATGCAATACAATGTAAACCACTACACTTTTGTTTCTGATCAAAATGGTATTGGCAACCGGTATGCCGGATTTTTTACTACCCGTGCTGATGGATTGGATACCCTTGTATTTATTGGCGAAGAGGTATTGCGCAATCCCGATGGGAAGGAAGTGGACAGTACCCTCAAAGCCTGGGACTTGCCCGAGCCTGATTCAATTGGGTTTGTGGCAATTACGAAGGATTCCACTTATACCTTCCCTATGACCAATTACCAGAGCAGCTTGTTGGAAACACGCAACGCCGGGGACAGGGGACAGGTGAGCGAAGTGACCCAGCAAAGTGATTTAAAAATGCTCTACCGCCTTAGGGTGGACAGCAATACGCTGAAAAGAAGAAATGTAACGGCAAGGCCTACTGAGTACATGAAAAAAGTGATGATGGAGGCAAAAGCCAGAAAAGGATTTGCTACCACATACAAGCCTGCTGAAAAAGCCAGAGCTGATTCCAGTGCCCCCAATGGATTTATAACCGAATTTGAAGAGGAAATTGACAGAGCAAAAAAAGACTCCAATTATTCTGATCCATTTCTCACCCTCCGGCCTCCGGAGTCATCGCGTATTTCAGCACTTGAAAAAGCCAGGCTATACAAATACAAGCTGCGATTCAGCAATGATTATTTGCTAGGTGGAGTCAGTAACAATATCATTATCAACCGATTCCAGCCTTATGCAGGTGGTTCGGGGCCGGTTCAACTAAATAATGGGAACAACATCAGTTGGGCATTTTTGGCGAGTATCAGCGATATGATGGAAGATTACCGCATTAGTGGCGGTATTAAACCGGGTTTCAATTTTTCTGATAATGAATACTTTCTCACTTTCGATAACTTCCGTAAAAGGGTGGATTGGGGTACGTTGTATTATCGTAGTTCCAATAGTTTCTTCGATCCAAATCTTGGTGTAAACGGTAAACAGTTTACCAATATTTACCAGGGAAAAGTTGTTTACCCTATCGATGAAGCCCGAAGCATCCGGCTGATTCCTGCCTTCCGCTTCGATCGATTCGCGGCACAGGCTACCCGTAATTTCCCACCTTCGCTGATTGAACCAGATCAAACGCTCAGCTTTATGAACCTCAGGCTGGAGTATGTTTACGATAATGTATTGAACAAAGCGCAAAATATCTGGAACGGTTTGCGTTATAAGGTCTATGTCGAAAATATCTTTCAAACAATGCGGGAAAATGAACAGCCCCGTCAGCAGACCTACAATGTAGGCGGCGATGTGCGCTACTATTATCCCATATACCGCAACTTTATTTGGGCCGGTAGGGCTGCTTTTGATGCAAGTTGGGGCAATTCTAAACTCATTTATTATCTTGGAGGTATCGACTCCTGGATTATTCCAAAATTTGAGGAAGCCAACCGCCCTAATCCGGAAACCAATTATATTTATCAAACCCTTGCAGTAAATATGCGGGGCTTTAATCAGAATGTGGCCAATGGTAACAATGCGATGGTCATCAATAGTGAATTCCGGTTACCGGTATTTAGCACCTTCTTTAATAAACCTATCAATAATGCCTTCCTCAGAAACTTTCAGTTAACGCAGTTTATTGATTTAGGAACTGCATGGGAAGGTACTTTCAATGGTATAGGTCGCCCCAATGTAACATATGGAACCGGTGATCCGAATAATCCGGTGGTGGTAACGGTAAAAACCCCTGGTATCGGACCTTTTGCCGGAGGCTATGGATTTGGCGCACGCTCCACCTTGCTGGGTTACCTGTTGAAAGTAGATGCAGCCTGGCAGATGAACGGATTGTTCCGGGGTAAGCCTATCTGGTATTTCTCATTGGGGCTTGATTTTTAATACCGGTGCTGCACAGGCAAAGCTCAGAAGAGGGTGAAAAATTGGAATAGACTCGTTTTTTCGAGGTTTTGTTTAATCTTAGGATTCACCATAATTTATTTGGTTACCTTTGTAAGCTATTTTGCCCGTTATGGGTAGTAAAAATATTAGAGGCAAATAAAGTATTATGGCAAAACATTCATTACACTGTTCATTTTGCGGTAAAAGTCGCGATGAGGTTAAAATCCTTATTGCCGGACAAGAAACCGTACACATATGTGAATCATGTGTGGAAAGTGCCCGTGAGATTGTAGAACAGGAACTTGCCCTGCACAATAAAAAATTTACGGCACCCGGAGCTTTTAAGTTAAACGTGAAAAAGCCCACTGAAATTAAAGCATTCCTCGATCAATATATTATTGGTCAGACCAATGCCAAGAAAATATTGAGTGTGGCGGTTTACAACCATTATAAGCGACTGACCCAAAAGGTGAGTATTGATGAGGTGGAAATTGAAAAATCAAACATCATTCTGGTTGGAGAAACCGGTACCGGGAAAACCCTGCTGGCAAAAACGATTGCCCGTATGCTCAATGTGCCCTTTGCCATAGTTGATGCCACAGTATTTACCGAGGCAGGCTATGTGGGTGAAGATGTGGAAAGCATGCTTACAAGACTGCTACAAAACTGCGATTATGATGTGCAGGCTGCAGAAAGAGGGATCGTTTATATTGATGAAATTGATAAAATAGCCCGTAAAGGAGATAATCCAAGCATTACCCGAGATGTAAGCGGGGAAGGCGTGCAACAGGGTCTCTTAAAAATGTTGGAGGGAACCGAAGTTTTGGTACCCCCGCAAGGCGGACGTAAACACCCTGAGCAAAAGCTCATCAAACTTAATACACAGAATATTCTTTTCATTGCAGGTGGTGCTTTTGATGGGGTGAATCAATTGATTGCCCGTAGGGTGAATACCAATGCCATTGGATTTAATGTAAATAAGGAATTACAAGATTATCAGCGCAAAAACCTGTTGCAGTTTGTCAATGCGCAGGATTTAAAATCTTTTGGATTAATTCCTGAGTTGCTGGGACGCCTCCCGGTAATTACGCACCTCGATCCACTTGATAAGGAAACACTTCGATCTATATTAACTGAACCTAAAAATGCACTCATCAAGCAGTACACCAAATTGTTTGAACTAGAGGGAATTGAGCTGGAAATTGAAGAAGATGTTTATGAATTTATAGTGGAAAGAGCCCTCGAATTTAAATTGGGAGCAAGGGGTTTGCGCAGCATCTGCGAGAGCATTCTTACCGATGCCATGTACGAATTACCTGGTCTGATGCAAAAGAAATTTGTGCTGACTATGGAGTATGCCCATGAACAATTTGCCAGCAGCAAAATGAATAAACTTCGGGTAGCCTAAAGCTGATATTTTGCGAAAATCATTCCTATAATTAATCCTGATCAAATAAGAATAACATGAACGAATTAATTGAAAATCTTAAAATAAAAGCGGGTCTTACCGAAGAACAGGCCATCAAATCACTGGAAGCTATTAAAGATTTTGTAAAAGAGAAATTTCCGATGTTGGGAGGTGCAGTAGATAATATTTTTAAGGCAGAAGCGAGTGGGAACGATCCCATGGAAGAACCTTTTGAAGCTATTCCAGGGGTAGAAAAAGAAAGTTGGATGGACAAAATTTCTGACGTGATACCTGGTGAAATAGGAGAGAAGGCAGAAAGCTTTACTAAAAGAGCAGCCGATGGAGCAGAAGATGCTTTTGAAAAGGCAAAATCGGCGGCAAATGATACGTATGATAAAGCAAAATTGGGTGCGGAAGACCTGTTGTCGAAGGCAAAAAGCAAGTATGATGATTTCACCAAAAACTAATGGATTCCATGGCTAAGGTCATTTTGTACTCAAAGAACCCTGTCGGTGACCCGACAGGGTTCTTTGTTTTATAACCATTGTTTTAAAATACGTATGTTGTCTATAAACAATCAACTGAAATCCCCACGAGCTACCGCACAACCAGCGCAAATGAGTATAAGGGATTAAATATGGCAATAAAAAAAAGCTGGCTTTAGCCAGTGCATTATAAAATACACATATGAAATCTCCTCTATTTATTTATTATCCCAAACGGCAATAGATCATCATTGCCCTCCATTAGTTACTATTTTGTCAATTTATCCCAAAAAATATGATGAAAATCATTGGGAAACTTCATTTATTTCGTCAATTTGCCTTTACTTTAGATAGATAAAACTAAACGATGGCATATTCTTGAATAAATCTCCCTTGGTTTATAAAGAATTTGCTTAAATACAACCATCCAATGGAAAATACATCCTCCTACAAGGTATCTGTAAATGACTTACAATTTAACATAGATAAGGAATCCCTTCACCAAGCGGATATCCTGCAGATTGCACCTGATCATTTTCATATTATACATAACCATAAGACGTATACGGCCCAAGTAAGACAACTTTCAAGATCTGCTAAACAGCTCGAAGTGGAAATGGATGGTGAAATCTTTACCATTGATATTAAAGATGCGCTGGATATAAAACTTGATCAAATGGGTTTTAAAACGGTAAGTGCCCGGTTGATTAAAGAGATAAAAGCGCCTATGCCCGGTTTGGTGCTCGAGGTAGTAGTAAAACCTGGTCAGGAAGTGGCAGAAGGAGAAAAATTATTAATCCTAAGTGCTATGAAAATGGAAAATAGTATCCTGATTCATACACCAGCCACCATAAAAAAAGTATGTGTAAAGCCTGGCGAAGCAGTAGAAAAAGGGCAGGTGTTAATTGAACTTGAGTAATACTTAAAATAGTCCTATGCAAAAAATATTAGTGGCTAACCGGGGCGAAATAGCCCTGCGTATCATGCGTACCATTCGAAAAATGGGTATTCGTTCGGTGGCTGTTTTTTCCGAAGCCGATCGTCGGTCGCCGCATGTGACTTTTGCCGATGAGGCAGTTTGCCTTGGCCCGGCACCCTCCAATCAGTCTTATCTGAAAGGAGATAGAATCATTGAAGTATGCATGGAACTCGGCGTAGATGGCATACATCCAGGTTACGGGTTCCTGAGCGAAAATGCCGATTTTGCCCAAAAGGTACAAGATGCTGGCATCATTTTTATAGGCCCCGGACCTGACGCCATGCGGGTAATGGGGAGTAAGCTTGCCGCCAAGGAATGTGTAAAACACTACAATATTCCCATGGTGCCGGGTATTGATAAGGCCATAACGGACCTCGCATTGGCTAAAAAAATTGCTGATGAAATCGGCTATCCTATTCTCATTAAAGCCTCCGCAGGAGGAGGTGGAAAGGGCATGCGGATTGTAACCAAGGAAGCCGATATAGAAGAGCAAATGCAACGCGCCATCAGTGAGGCAGTAGCCGCTTTTGGAGATGGCTCCGTTTTTATTGAAAAATATGTTACCTCACCCCGGCATATAGAAGTGCAGGTGCTAGCTGATAATGAGGGCAATGTTATTCACGCTTTTGAACGTGAATGCAGCATACAACGCCGGCATCAGAAGGTGATTGAAGAAACTCCCTCAGCCATCATTACGCCCGAACTACGGAAGCAAATCGGGGATGCGGCTGTGATGGTTGCCAAATCTTGTAACTACGTCAGTACGGGTACCGTAGAGTTTCTGATGGACGATAAACTTAATTTTTATTTCCTCGAAATGAATACCCGCTTACAGGTGGAACACCCGGTTTCGGAAATGATAACAGGGCTCGATCTGGTAGAGGAACAAATCCGCATTGCCCGGGGTGAACCGCTGCGGTACAAACAGGAAGATATTAAAATGGACGGTCATGCCCTCGAACTCAGGGTTTATGCCGAAGATCCGCTAAATAATTTTTTACCTTCTATAGGTACGCTTTCTACCTATCAAATTCCCGAGGGACCGGGCATACGGGTAGATGGTGGATACGAAGAAGGCATGACCATCCCTATTTATTACGATCCCATGATTGCGAAGTTGGTAGTGCATGGCAGAGACAGAACAGAAGCCATTCAAATGATGTTGCAGGCCATTCGTGATTTTAAAGTGACCGGTGTGGCAACCACGCTTCCATTTGGCACCTTTGTTTGCGAACATGAAGCATTTGTATCGGGCCATTTCGATACCCATTTCATACAGAAATATTATACTCCGGAATTGCTGAAAGAGGCTCAAAAAGAAAAAGCGGCAGTAGCAGCACTTGCCGCTATCTGTTACTACGAGCAACAGCAAAAACAATTGAAGGCGGTAGATCATAAAACTACAAGTTGGAAAAGACGGCTATCCCATTGATGCAAAAACCGATTCCCTTTAAAGATTAAATAATCATCTTATGAAGACCAAATTGGAAATACTCCGTGAAAAACTGGAAGAAGGAAAATTAGGCGGAGGGGCCAAACGCATTGAAGTACAACATGCTAAAGGGAAACTTACCGCTAGGGAGAGAATACAATTATTGATGGATACCGGTTCCTTTGAAGAGATCGGGGCGCTTGTTATACACCGCACCAAAGATTTTGGTATGGAAGCACAGCAATATTACGGTGATGGTGTAGTTACTGGTTATGGTACAGTGAATGGCCGTTTGGTTTATGCCTTTGCACAGGATTTTACCGTATTTGGAGGAGCACTTTCAGAAACCCATGCCGAGAAAATTTGTAAGGTTATGGACATGGCAATAAAAGTAGGTGCTCCTATGATTGGTCTCAACGATTCGGGTGGTGCGCGCATACAGGAAGGGGTGCGTTCCTTAGGAGGGTACGCCGATATTTTTTATCGCAATGTGCAGTCTTCGGGGGTCATTCCACAGATTTCTGCTATCATGGGACCCTGTGCCGGTGGAGCGGTCTATTCTCCTGCAATGACTGATTTTACCATTATGGTAGAAAATACAAGCTATATGTTTGTGACCGGCCCCAATGTGGTTAAAACAGTAACCAACGAAGAAGTAAGTTCCGAGGAGCTCGGAGGGGCTTCCACGCATTCGGTCAAATCGGGGGTAACACATCTTACCGCTGTCAATGATATGGAATGTATTACACAGGTAAAAAAATTGCTGAGTTATATCCCGCAAAATTGTGAAGATGTTGTACCCAAACTGCCTTATACACCTGGCGAAGAATATCGCGAAGTACTAGAACAAATTGTACCTGAAAGTCCTAATCAGCCATACGATATCCGGGCGGTGATTGACGGCATCTGCGACGAAGAAAGTTTTTTTGAAATACACCCTTATTATGCTGATAATATTGTTGTGGGTTTTGCTCGCCTTGCTGGCAGGAGCATAGGTATTGTAGCCAATCAGCCACAAAGTCTTGCCGGTGTACTCGATATTGACAGCTCCAAAAAAGGTGCTCGTTTTACCCGGTTTTGTGATTGCTTCAATATTCCGCTGCTTGTATTGGTAGATGTACCCGGTTTCTTGCCCGGCACCGATCAGGAGTGGCATGGCATAATTACCAACGGAGCTAAATTGCTGTATGCTTTTAGCGAAGCCACCGTGCCCCGGGTAACTGTGATAACCCGCAAAGCCTATGGCGGTGCTTACGATGTTATGAACAGCAAACATATTGGTGCTGATATGAACTTTGCCTGGCCCAATGCCGAGATTGCTGTGATGGGTGCCAAAGGGGCATCGGAGATTATTTTTAAAAAGGAAATCAGCGAAGCCGCTGACCATGAAGCCAAATTGCTGGAGAAAGAACACGAGTATGCCGAAAAATTTGCTAATCCCTATCAGGCTGCAGAGCGGGGGTATATTGACGAAGTAATAGAACCCCGGGAAACCCGCCGCAAACTTATCAAGGCTTTTGCTATGCTGGAAAACAAAGTAGCCAAACGTCAGAGAAGAAAGCACGGGAATATCCCGCTGTAGAAAGTGAAGTGAGTAGCTTTTAGCCGGAATGACTGCTCCTCGAAAATCCGAATATATATCCTCAGATTTTCAATTCGCTATGCATCCTCCTATTTCAATTCTTTCCTTATGCGAAGCAGCATTATGTCTAGAAGCCACAACTAATTTTTTTTACTATTGCGTAATAATCAGCCTTTAATTTCTCATTAGTATAAAAATTATAAAGCTTTCTTTTCTTAAAAAAAACGTATAATTTTAGTCAAATAAATCAATAGCTATGTTTTATCTCGACCCCAAAAACGACATCACTTTCAAAAAGGTATTTGGAGAACATCCAAAAGTACTTATAAGCTTTTTAAATACTGTTTTGCCGCTACAGCAAGGTAGTAAAATTACTGAAATAGAGTATCTTCCTTCAGAATTACTTCCCGATATTTCTGCACTTAAAAATACTATTGTGGATATACGTTGCAGGGATAACAATGGGAGACAGTTCCTGGTAGAAATCCCCTTCCATAAAAAAAATAATACTGGGGATTCCCTCACCGCAATTGGCGGGACGGGTATAGCAAATAAAAAAAGCAGCCGATAGGCAGCGTACAAAAAATGAACATAGGACATGCAGATGCTTTGGGCCGATAGCTTTGAAAGCCGCATCCTATTTAATACCTGCAAAGTATTTTCACACCAAATTGCAAGGGTGAAACCTACGACATAAAGGCATCCGTTTATTCAGTCTTTACAGGATTTAAATTATGCAATGCTAATATAAATTGAATCAATTATAATGAAATATACAAGTTACAAAAGCAGCCTTTGTAATCAACGCATTTTTATCCAAATGCCGTAGGCATGGCATATTGTGAGTGCTTCGTATTTCGAACAGCAAATAGTAATCCCAAAGCAATCCTACACAAATAGCATTGGTTAACTGACACATATTATCAATAAGCTTTCCATCAAGTGCCATCCCTACGGGATTCATAACTCTGAGTCTCCTCTGTTTTACTACCGATATGTCATCCCTACGGGATTGGAAATGGCAACATTTAATTTTTCCCTAATTTATATCCGTTCATCTTTTAAGGAGGTAGCAAGTAAAAGGATGACATATTCGTACTCTGAATGATAAATGCATTTTTGTAAAAATGCCGTAGGCATGGCATATCAGTAGCAGGTAAAATATTGCCTGTTAATCTGAATGCCGTAGGCGTGGCATATTATTAGCGTTTCGTATTGCGAACAGCAAATAATAATCCCAAAACAATCCTCCCACATAGCCTTGATTAACTGACACATACCAACAATAAGCTTTCCATCAAGTGCCATCCCTACGAGATTCAAAGTTCTGTGTCTCCTTTGTTTTTCTACCGATATGTCATCCCTACGGGATTAGAAATGATATCATTGTATTTTTCCCTAATTTATACTTGATCCTATTTTAAGGAGGAATTAAATAAATGGGTGACATATTTGTAATCTCAATAATAAATGCATTTTTATCAAAATGCCGTAGGCATGGCATATCGGTAGCAGGTAAAATTGCGCATGTTCATTTGAATGCCGTAGGCGTGGCATATTATTAGCGCTTCGTATTGCGAACAGTAAATAATAATCCCAAAGCAATCCTATACGAATAGCATTGGATAACTCACACAAACTAACAATAAGCTTTTCATTTAGTGCCATCCCTACGGGATTCATAACTCTGAGTCTCCTCTGTTTTTCTACCGATATGTCATCCCTACGGGATTGGAAATGGTAACATTTAATTTTTCCCTAATTTATATCCGTTCATCTTTTAAGGAGGTAGCAAGTAAAAGGATGACATATTCTTACTCTGAATTATAAATGCATTTTTATAAAAATGCCGTAGGCATGGCATATCGGTAACAGGTAAAATCGTGTGTGTCCATCTGAATGCCGAAGGCATGGTATATTGTGAGTGCTTCGTATTGCGAACAGCAAATAATAATCCCGAAACAATCCTACACAAATAGCATTGGATAACTCACACAAACTAACAATAAGCTTTTCATTTAGTGCCATCCCTACGGGATTCATAACTCCATGTATCATTTATTTTTCTATCGATATGTCATCCCTACGGGATTGGAAATGGTAACATTTAATTTTTCCCTAATTTATA
>JBBQXO010000015.1:0-54769 GCA_038209595.1 Chitinophagales bacterium | reverse complement strand
GGAGCAGGATTAGAAATGTGGGAAATCCCTATGTAAAAAGACATACCTCCTACATATTGAAAAAATAAGTATAGCTACAATCTAGGACAGAAATAAAATTCTTTACCTTATCTGAATGGGTGATTATCATCTGCAGGTTTTATACTTTTATGAATTCTAAATAAAAGTAAACTGCCGGTTCAGGCATCTACCAAAGAGTGAATTGTTTACCTTTAGAGCTAATTCTAAAAATAAAATACTATATATGGAATTTTATTATCTAATAAAAAGTGCAAAAGCGATATCAGATTATAAAATCATTCAAATATCTGTTGTAAAAATAAAGGCGAACATTTAAACCCAAAAAATGAAAAAAGTGCGGATATCCTATTACCAGAATAGAAAGATGTATAAGAGAGAAAATCCTCAAAATATATCAGTGAAAATATTTTCAAATTTCTCAGTAATTGATACATCAACGATAAGCGTTTCTATCCATAATTAATATAGGCAGGAGAAAAAATGAATGTAGAAATTGATAATATTGTCTCTTTAGCTACTGGTCAGGCAAACAGTATCAGTATAATAATTCCAACACAAAATGAAGCCATACAACTTCCTAATCTCCTCAAGTATATCACCTCCTTGAAAGATATTGATACTATTGCTGAAATAATTGTCAGCGATGGTAACAGTTCTGACGATACCGTTGGCATTGCAAATTTATTTGAAACTAAAGTTATACTAAGTGAACAGTCCTGCAGAGGAAGACAAATGAATGCAGGTGCAAAAATTGCTACTGGTAATATCCTGTATTTTCTTCATGCTGATTCAATACCGCCTGTAGGGTTTGTTAATGATGTACTGGAAAAGATAAATACTGGTCACGTTGCAGGATGCTATAGGTTACGATTTGATTTTGATCACTGGTTCTTAAAAGCCAATGCCTGGTTTACAAGGTTCAACGTAAACGCCGTTCGCTTTGGGGATCAAAGTTTATTTGTACACAAATCAGTTTTTGACATCATTGGTGGTTTCAGAGAAGATTTAATTATTATGGAAGACCAGGAAATTATTCACCGTATTCGTAAAAAAGGAAAGTTTGCTGTAATTTCAGGTTATATTACCACCTCAGCCCGAAAATACAGAGCGAATGGTGTTTATAGGATGCAGGGTATTTTTTATTATATCTATTTTGCTTATGTTTTTGGTGTTTCGCAACAAAAACTGGTTAGCATTTATAAAAAACTCATCAGGCCATCCTGAATATTAAAAATGCCGCTAATGAAAACTAATATGAAGGAAATTAAGTATGATATTATTGTAGTAGGTGCTGGCTCCGGTGGCCTCAGTGTTTCACTTTTTATGGCAAAGGTTGGTCTTAAAACCCTATTGATTGAAAGAAGCGATGAACGTATTGGCGGGGATTGCCTGAATGACGGTTGTGTACCTAGCAAAGCATTGATACATGTTTCCCGGTTGATGCACAAAGCCAAACAGGCAGCGCTTTTTGGATACACCATTTCTGGTAAACCTGATTATAATAAAGCCATTGAATACGTATTGTCAAAACAAGCAATTATACGAAGACATGAGACAGCTGACTATTTGCGGAAAGAAGGGCTTGGTGTGGTATTAGGCACGGCTCATTTTATTTCTCCCTCTTGTATCAAGGTGGGGAATGAAATATATACTGCAAAAAAAATAGTATTAGCAACCGGTTCACGGCCTGCCTCTTTAAATGTTCCTGGCATTGAAAAAGTCAGACAGTTCAATAATGAAAATATATTTGCTCTGAATGATATGCCTGAAAGAATGCTGGTAGTTGGTGGAGGCCCAATTGGTATTGAAATTGGTCAAGCCCTGAATCGTTTAGGCATTCAGGTCACAATCATTCACCGGGGTGAAGGTATTCTTCCACACGATGCAAACGAAATGGGAAGCATTCTGATGGCACAATTACAAGAAGAAGGAATTGCCTTTCACTTGAATGCAGAAGTAAAAGAATTTACCAGCGTCAATGAAGCTATTATTCAACAAAAAGACGAAAATAATTTTAAACTAAGTTTTGATGCGGTTTTTGTTGCAGTAGGAAGAAACATTGTCATAAAAGATTTAAGCCTTGAAAAGGCAGGAATACTAATAAAGAACGATAAAATTGTAGTGAATCAATATTTACAAACTACCAATAAGAATGTATATACCTGTGGAGATGCCTCAGGCTCACTGATGTTTTCTCATGCTGCTGAGCAGCAGGCAAGGTTATTACTCAATAATTTCTTTTCTCCTTTTAAAAAGAAATTAAATAATGATTACATGTCGTGGGTAACATTTACCGACCCCGAAGTGGCTACATTTGGATTGGATGAAAAGGCATTGTTGAAAAGAAATATTTCCTTTGAAAAACTGGTAATGAATTTTGAAGACGATGACCGGGCCGTTGTTAACAGTTATCAATATGGCAAATTGGTATTGTACATAAGTAAGGGGGGATTACTTAAAAAGGAAAAAATATTGGGTGGCAGTATGGTTGCACCGAATGCAGGAGAATTGGTACAGGAATTGATTCTCGCAAATGTAAAGGGCCTTGGGATAAATGTTATTTTCAATAAGATTTATCCATACCCGGTAGCTTCCCGTGTAAATCAAATGATTATCGTAAAACATAAAGAAAAGCAGTTGACCAACTCCTTAAAAAAGCTGTTAAAATTTCTTTACCGGTTTGTATAAGTTTATAAACTAAAAAATATTTGTATGGAATGGTGGGAGATTTTTAAAGAATGGTTTTTAAGCCTTGGTACTAATTATGGCGTTAATCCTTACATATTTGGCGGGATTTATATTGGCGCTATCCCGCTTTTCTTCCTCTGTCTTGGCTGGACTGTAAAAAATATAAGGAACAAAAAGCCTTTTGTAATTCCTGTTTTGTTAACAGGATTATGTTTTATATCCGCTTACCTATACCTGATTATTGCTGGTAAAAACATTCCTATATGGGTATATATTTTTATAGCTATAATGGTTGCTTATGGTGTATATTCAACTTACAATAAAATTAAGGGTAAAACCAACACCCAATAAATGAAAAACTAAATGAAACAAATGAAACCGACAGTCATTCTATTTGATATAAAGGAGACCCTGTTAGACATGTCTCTATTAAAGAAAAAAGTGAATAAATTTTTAGACAGCAAAAAAGGCTTCCGCATTTGGTTTGGCTTGTTGATGCAATATTCTCTCGTTGATAACTGTACACGCGTTTATCATGACTTTTTTACCATTGCAGATACCACACCTGACATGGCAGCCATAGCATTAGGAATTACCATAAACGCAGAACGGACACAAGAGACTTTGAGCAAGATAAAAAAGCAGACTGCTTATCCGGATGTAGACGAAGGCTTAAAATTCTTAAAGGAAGCAGGCCATCGTTTAGCTACTCCAATCAATTCTCCGCCTGCTACACAAAGTGAAGAGTTGCAATATGCGGGTCTTACAGAATATTTTGAACAACCGCTTAGTATAGATGCGGTTAAAATGTATAAACCTGCCAATGAATGCTATCAGTATGCCGCCAATGCATTAGGTTTAGAAACAGAAGACATGTTAATGGAAGCGGCTCATGGTTGGGATATAGCGGGGTCTATGGCAGCAAGTGTGCAAGATGCTTTTATTGAGAGTAAAGGTCAAAGTCTTTATTCCTTATCCCCAAGCCAAAATATACCGGAAAAGATTTGGTAGAAATAACAAAAACGAACATTGAAAAAGGAAAAACGTCTTATGAATAAGAAGAAAATAATCTGGCTTTTTGTTGCATTACTACTTACTATAGCAGCCATATTTGATGCCATGAGGTACCTGAAGCCAGATGCGGAAGCCAAGATGGTGATACAACCTGCTAATCATTTTCCAATCAGTAATGCCAATGAAATGGTGCTGGTATATAATGCGTGGGGTGGTATCTATCCCGGATTAGTTGATTTTGTGCACAAAGAATTTTTTTCTAAAACTTATCCCTGCAACTTATGCCAACAAACCTTTGGCACATTTCAGATGAAAGATGAATGGCGGCGGTTTATTGATAGTTTACCGCTAAAGAAATCAGAACTGCATAAAGAAAACTTTCAACGAATGTATCAACCGGAAGACCTTCAACTTCCCGTTATATTAATTAGTAATGGGAAAGAGGTACAGTTACTGCTTTCAGCTTCTGAACTCAACCAATATAAGTCACTGAAAGAATTAATATCATCAGCCCGCACAAAGCTAGAGGCTGTCGAATGAAGGTGATGGAGCTAACATCAGCTCCTTCCATTTTATAGGAATTCCATCAAAAGATTCTTACTACAGCAATTGTTTACTTTCTACTCTTGTCTCTGGCAGGTTGGCAGTATATTCTTTAATTATCCAGCTTTTCCTATGCTAGTCAAAATGTTTTTTTATCCCTCCAGTTTTAAATATTAGTGTTTCACAATCCCAAATTTTTATAAAGAAAAAGTCCACTTTTTTACGTTTTTAAAAGTTTAAATGCTGATACAATTATTACAATATGGGACTGTTATTAGAACTGAAGAATAGAAAATAATCCGGTAAAAGATGTTGCACTTTAGATGGGCTAACGTAAAACATGGAGCGGGTACTTCAATCACATACAGTGCTTATTGACATTTTCACACTTTGAAATCATCCCCTTAGTAAACCTTCACCACCCTCGTCTTCCAACCTCTCCAAAAAACAAAAAAAATAAGTTTCCCAATAAACAGATCCGAAATCAAGTCCATTAAAAGTAACCATGCATCCAAAATAATCTATTACAGTTTCCTCCAAAAAAAGACAATAAGCCGCCTGCCTTTTCCACCATTCATAAAGGTTCCATTACAATAAGTGTGAATCTTTTAAACATTTGAAAGGATTATGTAACGCTTTGGCTTACCTATAATTTGATTTTTGTAACTTCATTTTTTCTTGCACACCGGGTTCGGATGCGCCAACACACTTAATTAGAACATGCCAACAAATGAATTTGACATCGTGGTTATCGGCTCAGGGCCTGCAGGTGCTACCACGGCACGGGTAGCTGCGGAGCAGGGCTTAAAGGTTTTGTTGGTTGATAAAAGGCAGGAATTGGGGGCGCCCATTCAATGTTCAGGTGCTATCAGCAGGCATGCCCTCATTGCTGCAGGGGTTGAACCCAACAAGGAGTTTATTCATGAGGCCATTTACGGTTTTGGTATCTACAATCAGGATGGGGAAAAAACCACCATAGATTACCGGCAGATTAAACCGGATGAATACGGACAGGGCGAAGGCCAACATCCACTTGGCTATTTGGTGGATCGCCGCCGTTTCGACCGCTACCTGATGGCACAGGCAGTACGTGCAGGCGTGGAGGTGCAGTTAAAAACCGAAGGCCTTGGTTATCAGCCCACTCAAAACGGCGGATGCCATGTACAGCTCCGACAATTTAATAAAAATTTTGAGGTAAAAGCGCAAATTTTGGTGGGCGCCGACGGGGTACAATCACAGGTGGGAAAATGGGCCGGCATGCAAACCCATATCAAATTAAAGGAATTGGCTAGTTGCCTGCAATATGTGGTAGAGGGCGTTGAAACTAACGGCCTTTTGGAAATTGTTACCGGACAGCATTGGGCACCGGGCGGATATGCCTGGGTTTTTCCGAAGGGGACTGGCTACGCCGAAATTGGCCTGGGAGTAACCCGCAACCTAACCACCCACGATGCGCAATGGCATCTCAATCAGTTTATCCACCAATCTTTTTTTAAAGAGCGTTTTAAAAATTACCGCATCCTCGAAATACAAGGAGGAGGTGTGCCGCTTGCTGCTCCGCTAAAAACACAGTATGCCGACAACCTTATCCTCGTGGGGGATGCCGCAAGACACGTAAATCCTATTACGGGTGGCGGTATCCATACAGCTTTACATGCCGGAAATATAGCCGGTAATTTTATGGCCAATCTGCTGCAAAGCGGACAAAAACCAAACAAAAAAAACCTGAAAGGTTATCAGGATCAGTGGCTCGAGGAAACCGGAAACGCCATGTGGAAATTATACCGGGAAAAAACGTCGATTTTCAGAGAAAAAGATATTGCTGAACGGGACAGGTTGCTCTATAAAACCATGTCAGCCTATTTCAGCCCCTATTCGGAATACAAAAAAATTTGAGTGAACATGTCTAAAAAAGAACCAGTTGTTTTTCAAATTGGATGGAATGCCTGCATCCATTGCGGGGCTTGTGTTGCGGTTTGTCCGCAGGAGCCGGGTTTTATCTCCGCCTTCGATACAATTGCTGTCAACACCCCATGCGATATTGCCTGCATGGCCTGTGAAGCTATTTGCCCCGTAAGCACCATTACCCATAATAAATTGCTTGTCGGGTAAAAGAGAACCAATGTTTTCGAACGAAAAAATATTGGAAAAGGACTTCGATTGAATGGCAAAAAAAAAGTACTTAGTTACAAATAGCGGCACACTATCCTGTTCTAATACATTAAGAACGTGTACTTTCCATGTTTTACAATAAATATCAAACTACCCTACGCTACTTCGTTTAACTTTTGATGGTAATTTTAATATTTCCTTTAACGTTCCCGGTAATTTTACTTGAAATAAGAAAATGAAATAAAGGATGATTAGCAAGAAATAATCAAACCACCCTCTGGATAAATCACTTATTTTATCATTTTACCACCCCTCAACCATCCAAACATTTCCACGTATATACAATAGGCATACATGACCAAAACCAATGGTTAAAGTCCTCAAATGTCGTGTACAAGACAAATTTAATGCCAGCATATTTCTAATTTAGTAGTAAAACCAATTTATGAAGTCTTATTACAGTATTTTATTAATGAAAAAAATAATCATGCTATTTGCACTTTTTATAGCTACAATATCTATTGCTCAAAGTAAAGCACCATCGCATGAAATATGGAATACCTTACTTAGAAAACATGTTTCAGCTCAAGGCAAGGTAAACTACAAAGGGTTTATTTCCGATTCCACACAATTGAATAAATACCTAAAGAATCTATCAGAAAACAAGCCAGATGTAAAAACTTGGTCTGCAAATGAACAGAAAGCCTATTGGATAAATGCATATAATGCTTTTACTGTAAAATTAATCACCGATCATTATCCGGTTAAAAGTATTAAAGACATCGGGAGTAAATTACAAATCCCTATAGTAAATACGGTTTGGGATATAAAATTTATTAAAATCGAAAAGGATTCCTATGATTTAAATAAAATAGAGCATGGTGAATTGAGAAAAAATTTTAGCGATGCGCGTATTCATTTTGCACTTGTCTGTGCCTCAAAATCCTGTCCCGTTCTTTTAAATGAAGCTTATACTTCTGAAAAATTAGATGCTCAATTAGATACACAGACAAAGGTATTTTTAAGTGACAAATCAAGAAATGTCATTTCCAGCGATAAACCTAAAATATCAAAAATATTCGAGTGGTATGATATGGATTTTAAATCGAAAAATGTTTCCTTAATTGATTATTTAAATAAATATTCTGTAATCAAAATAAACTCAAATGCGAGTATCACTTACCTGAATTATAGTTGGGATTTAAACGATTAAAGTAAGGATTTATTGACACGTATTAAATAAGATAAAACGTACCTGAGTTAGCTGAACACCTTGACAAATATGATAAAGTCATGTTGCGGCATGAAGTTAATAAAATAAGATGGCTACTATAATAAATTTATTAAAGGGATACAGTGCCTCCACAAGGCAGGTAGTTATTATAGGAAATGGCATTTCGGGAATAACCTGTGCCCGAAACATAAGAAAGAAAAGCAATTATTGCATTACAGTAATTTCTTCAGAAACAGAATATCATTTTTCGAGAACAGCATTAATGTACATTTACATGGGGCATTTAAGGTATGAAGACACGAAGCCCTATGAGGATTGGTTTTGGACTAAAAATAGAATTAATTTACTGAATAAACATGTCAGTAAGGTTGAATCTTCCAGCAAAACTTTATATTTTTTAAATGGTGAATTTTTTAAATACGATATTTTGATAATTGCGTCAGGTTCTAATCCAAACAAATTTGGATGGCCCGGACAGGATTTAAAAGGGGTTCAAGGACTATACAGTTATCAAGATTTACAACTATTAGAAGAAAACACTAAAGAGATAAAGCAAGCAGTCATTGTAGGAGGTGGCCTGATAGGAGTCGAACTAGCAGAAATGCTGAGGTCGAGAAATATAAATGTAACATTCTTAATTCGTGAAAAACACTTTTGGGATATAGTAATGCCAACACAGGAAGCTATTCTAATTGAACGGCATATGAGAGAACACCATGTAAATTTGAAACAAGAAACTGAACTTGGAGAAATTATTTCGGACGACAACGGTAAAGTGAAAGCTATAATAACCAAGTCAGGCGAAAAAATCGAGTGTCAATTTGTTGGACTTACCGTTGGTGTAAGCCCAAACATTTCTTTTTTAAAAGACAGCGAAATAAAAACCGACAGAGGAATATTGGTAAATGAATTTTTTGAAACCAATGTAAAAGATGTTTACGCAATCGGGGACTGTGCTCAATTTATATCTTCAATTAACGGCAGGCGACCAATTGAGCAAGTGTGGTACACAGGTAGAATGCATGGAGAAACGCTAGCACATTCCTTAACAGTAATTAAAACAAGCTATAATCCGGGACATTGGTTTAATTCTGCAAAATTTTTTGATATTGAATATCAAACTTACGGAAATGTTCCGGGTACTATTTCGGCCCCTTTAAGCTCCTTATATTGGGAACATTCTTCTGGAAAAATGTGTTTTAGAATTGTATATGATATTCAAACGCATCATTTGATTGGCATTAATGTATTTGGAATAAGAATGCGCCACGAAATATTTGATCGTTGGCTTTCAGAGAATAAAAAAATTGGTTATGTATTGGAACACCTTCCCGAAGCCAATTTCGATCCTGAATTTTTTGTGAAATATGAGAACGAAATAAATTTTCAATTTAAAAAAGAATTGGTGTAGTTATGAAAAATGAATCTATTTCTTTAGCAAACCCGGATAAGCATCCATTGAACAAGGGAACTAAATTTTCAATTGCCTTAATCTCCATTGGGTTACTTGTGTTTGCTGTTTCTTTTCTAAATGTCAAATTAAAAGCATCATATTTCCTTCCAATCTCTCTATCTACAACTATTTTTGGAATTATTTTGTACGCACGTTCAATGTATTTGAACGAGCCGGCAGGTGTTAAAAATGATGGTGCGTGGTTTCGCTCACTAAGTTCAAGAGGTTTGGTAGGTTGGATTTTAGGAGTTGTACTTACAAGTTTCTACATTTTGCTTTATTGGTTTCCCTCATTTTTAGGTTTGGGAGAAAATGGGGAGGCAAATACAGGAGTCATTGCTTTTTTTGATCCGCTAAGTATATTATTAAATGGCAAAGTTGCCAGTCAATGGTTTATGTATGGTACAATATACACTACATGCATTGTAGCGTTGGGCTATAAATTTATTTTAAAATACAGACATAGTCGGTATCAGGTTTTTAGAACCATTGTCGTGATTATCGCTCAATTATTTTTGGCATTTCTAATTCCTGAAATCCTTGAAGGATTAAATAGTGATCAGGCATATTACGCAAAAGATTTAAAAAACATGTGGCCACTCAATTATTATTTTTTTGATGCATGGCATATAGATAATATGAGAAATGGGGGATCATTGGGAATGGCCTATTTAGTTTGGGGAATTGTACTCTTTTTAATTGTTACTCCAATTATTACCTATTTTGTCGGTAAGCGCTGGTATTGTTCCTGGGTATGCGGATGTGGTGGTTTAGCAGAAACAGCAGGAGATCCTTTCAGGCATCTTTCTTCCAAGAAATTATCTGCCTGGAAATTTGAACGCTATATTATTCACGGAGTTTTATTATTCTCAGTTATTATGACAGCAGGAGTTCTATATAACTATTTTACTAATACTACCACTATTCTTGGATTAGATACGTATACCTGGCTCAGACAACCTTATGGCTTTTTAATTGGTGCTGCCTTTTCAGGGGTTGTTGGTGTTGGGTTTTACCCAATTTTAGGCAATCGCGTTTGGTGCAGGTTTGGGTGTCCATTAGCGGCATACATGGGTATTTTTCAGCGTTTCAAATCACGATTCAGAATTACGACAAATGGAGGGCAATGTATTTCATGCGGAAATTGCTCTAATTCATGTGAAATGGGAATTGATGTGAAGGCTTATGCTCAAAGAGGAGAAAATATTGTAAGGGCAAGTTGTGTCGGATGCGGAATTTGTTCAGCTGTTTGTCCAAGAGGAGTTTTAAAACTGGAAAATAAAGATGAGGAAAATAAACTAAATAATAACCCCATAACAATTGGAAATAATAGTATAAAAATAAACTTGTAATGATGTATAAAATATTTATGGTAACTATACTTGCGGTATATTCTTTTGCCCTACTATTTATTTTTGCATATAGCTTAACCCAGGCAACTCTGATTAGAAGATACTTTAAAAACAAAAAGAATAAATCTAATATAAAATTAGATAGGACGTTCTTTCCGTATGTTACAGTACAACTTCCAATATACAATGAATTATACGTAGTGGAACGTCTTATTGATAACGTTTGTATGTTTAATTATCCATCAGAAAAATTTGAAGTACAGGTTTTAGATGATTCAACTGATGAAACAAGTGCTATAATAAATAACAAGGTAAGGGAATGGAAAGCTAAGGGAATAGATATTGTTCATGTTCAACGCACCTCAAGAAAAGGCTTTAAGGCTGGAGCTTTAGAAAAAGGATTAGAAACAGCCAAAGGTGAATTCGTAGCAATTTTTGATTCCGATTTTCTACCTCGTTTAGATTTTTTACTTCACACAGTTCCATACTTTAAAGAAGAAAAGATTGGTATGGTACAAACAAGATGGGGACATCTTAATCGCAATTATTCTTTATTAACTAAATTACAGGCATTTGGACTAGATGCTCATTTTTCTATTGAACAAGTAGGAAGAAATTATAACAATGGATTTATCAATTTTAATGGGACAGGGGGGATATGGCGTAAATCTTGTATTATAGATTCAGGAAACTGGCAACCTGACACTTTAACAGAAGATCTGGATTTAAGTTACAGAGCACAATTGAGAGATTGGCAATTTGTGTATTTAGAAAACATAGAGTCTCCTGCTGAATTACCTCCCGTAATAAGTGCCTTAAAAACACAGCAATACCGATGGACAAAAGGTGGTGCAGAAACAGCAAGAAAGCATCTGATGTCAGTAATAATGAGTAAGAAGTCTCTCTCAGTAAAATGGCACGGTGTAATGCATTTACTGAATAGTGCGATATTTTTAAGTGTTTTGATTTGTTCAATATTTAGCGTCCCACTTCTGTATATAAAAGTAAGTTTTCCTGAATTAAAAAACTTATTTTTACTTGCTTCATTATTTATCGTAAGCTTTTTAATTTTAGTTACCATGTATTATGTTTCTTATGCTAAAAGATTTGACAATAAAATAATGGCTTTCGGCAATTTAATATTCACTTTTCTTGCTTTCCTTTCCATATCAATGGGTTTATCTTTACATAACGGTATTGCAGTTGTTGAGGGATATATTGGGAGGAAAACACCATTTATCAGAACCCCGAAATTTAATCTCA
Source organism: Chitinophagales bacterium (assembly GCA_038209595.1). GTDB lineage: Bacteria > Bacteroidota > Bacteroidia > Chitinophagales > Chitinophagaceae > Phnomibacter. Next base: position 43,089 of record JBBQXO010000015.1, on the reverse strand, counting down.
ACCAAAAAAAAGGACAATGGGAAGGAAATAAATACTTGAAAACAAACTTGAATACAGTGAACTTGATTGAATTAATCCTGGCATTTTATTTTGCATTTGGAATAGCTAAGGGAATTCAATTAAAAGATTATGGATTGCTTCCTTTTCATCTCATGCTTACTATTGGTTTTTTAATAATATTCTACTATTCAATTAAACAAAGTTTTGCATCAAAAAAATGAAAGTAATAATGATGTATTAAATAGACATGACAAATGGTTAAAATAAAAAATAATCTTTAAATCATCATCGAAAATGTATAACGAAAGTATTTTACTTGATATTATTAAAAATTATCTGATCATATTATAAAAACTAAGATTTCAAATATTAATGTTTGTCAAATGATCTTGAGATAGTTATCGAAACATCTTTACAATTCATAAGACGATCTAAAGGAACCTGAAAAAATAAACTAAAAATGCTTTGTGGATGACAAATAAAAAAAATAAACAAAAGGTCTAAATATTATTACATATTGATTTAAGGAAATTGTAAAAGCCAAACAAAATCAAATTCAAGTGAAAATTAAATAAATATCTATGAAAATAATAATAATTCTTTTATTCCTTATAGGATTCAACACATTTGCCCACACCCAATTGGTTGAAAATAAATCTTTTAATGTGATGCTAAAAACTTTGCTTTCGCATAATGTAAAAGAGATAGGAGTAAAAGAAGAGAGCATTGACTCTAATACATTGTTTTTAGATGCACGTGAGTACTTAGAGTACAATGTAAGTCATTTAAAAAATTCCGTTTGGGTTGGTTACAATGATTTTGAAATAAGCCGGGTAAAGAACATTACAAAAAACAAAAAAATAGTTGTTTATTGTTCTGTAGGTTACCGTAGCGAAAAAGTTACGGAGAAACTCATCAAAGCTGGTTATACAAATATTTTTAATATGGTTGGAGGTATTTTTGAATGGAAAAATCAAAATAAAATAGTGGTGGATAATACAGGATCTGAAACTCAAAAAATTCACGCCTACAGTAAAACCTGGGGAGTATGGTTAAACAACGGAATAAAAGTTTATAATTAAATGATGCAAGATATATTACATACAATATCCGACTCTTATATCGGATATTTTAATTACCTCAAGAATGAAATGCTATATCCATCATGGCATAATTATTTTTATTGGTTGCTTGCACTATCATTATTGGTGTGGTTGTTGGAGGTGGTATTTCCCTGGAGAAAAGAACAGTCTATCGTACGAAAGGATTTTTGGTTAGATGGTTTCTATATGTTCTTTAACTTTTTTCTGTTTTCACTTATTTTATTCAATGCAATTTCTAATGTAGGAGTAAATTTTTTCAATCAATTTATAGCCCTTTTTGGAATTAGAAATGTAATTTCTTTCCATATTCAACAGTGGCCTATATGGTGTCAGTATTTACTCATGTTTATTTTAGCAGATTTTATTCAATGGAATATTCATCGTTTACTGCATAAAAATAAGTATTTGTGGGAATTTCATAAAGTTCATCACAGTGTCCAAGAAATGGGTTTTGCGGCTCACTTAAGATTTCACTGGATGGAATCTGTCATTTACAAAACTATCCAATATATTCCACTAGCTATGATTGGATTTGGAATTCAGGACTTTTTCATAATACATATTATTGCAGTGGCAATTGGGCACTTAAATCATGCCAATATAAAATTAACCTATGGGCCTTTAAAGTACATTTTAAACAACCCTGTTATGCACTTATGGCATCATGCACGTCATTTACCAGAAGGTAGATATGGCGTTAATTTTGGATTAAGCTTAAGCATTTGGGATTACTTATTTAAAACAGCCTACATACCAAATGAGAATGGAAGCGAACCTTTAGGCTTTGATGATATGGAGAAGTTTCCGACTTCATTTATAAAACAAGAAATATATCCATTTACAAAGGTAAAAAAGTAAAAAACTAAGGGAATATTTGAGTATAAAGATGGCTATGTTACTTTATTAAAGACTTGGATTAAAACCAATTTTGACAGACCCCTTTATTTGGGAAAAATTAAAATGAGTTATTGGAGGATCAAATGAATTTAATTGATTGTGGAGATATTTTATTAAATTGATAACCAATATTTTATTAGTATATTTTACCAGATGTAAAATAACTTAGAAGATCCTGAATTAAAATCCCCTTTTAATCGTATAAAAAAAATATTTAAAACTTTCTCAAAGCATACATTCAATCTGGATAATATATTTTACCTTAAAATAATTAAATAGGATTGCTTCATTTAAATAGTAAAAAGATTAAAGTAATAAATAATATAGTAAATTATTTATTATACTATGTAATCATCTTTAATAAAAGTTATAGATTACTCCAATATAACCTAAAGATGATTTAGTTCTGAATCTATCGTTTTCTGATGGGAAACTTTGAACTTTTGTAATTGTAGTTAATTCATTAAATAAAAACTGATATCCAAGTTTAATTCCAAAGCGCTCACTTAATTGATATTTACCATAAAAGAAAGAATTAAGACTACCTATATCATTATTACCTACCAGCAAAACATTTATTTCTGAAGGGCTTGCTGAGGTAGCTTGTGATATACCGTTATTTATAAAGATTGGAGTTCCAGATGGTCCGAATGAAAAACCAAAAACATCAATACTAAAACCAACTTGAACTCTTTGAGAAATATTATATCCTAAATTAATCAATAAATTTAATGAATGAACATTTGGATTAGGAGCTAATAAAGTATCAATACTTTTTTCATCAATTGCTAAGTCATTGGGCGCAGAAGTGAAGTTAATATTCTTGCCACCAAACCATGTATATCTTATCCCGGTTCCAACAACAATTTTTTTCTTTTTACCTAGTTGATAGTTATAGTTAAAAGCTGAGGTAAAACTAACCTTCGAACTCCCAAGTCCAATTCCCAAGTCGGCAAATAAATCATATTTTTTAGATAAAGATTCTTGCGCCTTAAGCTGAAATATTATAATTGAAAAGCAAAAAACAAATATGGTTCTCATGATTGATATATATTAATTTTTAAGAAAAGGTAACTTTACCGACATTAAGTAAAAGTTATTTATATTAAGCTAAGATACCTTAACATTATAGATATCTTGTCCTAACATTTCTAATGTTGGAGACACAAAAATGCATCCATTAATCCTGGTTTAAATCCTTTATGCTTTCTAATTTTTTAAAGATAAAAATAGCCTGAAAAAAACATGGAAAATTATTTTTATTAATTTATTATGGCGTTATAAATTCTCTTTGTCCGGCTAAATTTACCCAATTATCTACACTTACACCCATCAAAGTGAAATTATATTTGGTAGCATTTTTCAAAGAAGGAATTGGAATTACATTGCGTATATTTAAAACCACATTACTTAAATTATAAAAAGTCCAATGTTTATCATGGGTATATGTGCCTGAAATAAGATTATTTGACGCATCAGAAACAACTTGAAAATATATTGAATTATTTATCGAAGAACTATCAATCCAAATAAACTTGGGTTGAGTTCCGTTATTCTGAACAGAGATCACCTGTGAAGCAAAAAGTGTAGGCTGAGAAAAATGCTTTATTTTAATGGGGTTGCAAATATGTAATTTCCCAGGAGTTTTGTAGGTAACAACGCACCATGTATCCTTCTCTACTTTACCCTTAAATCTTCCTAAATATCCATTAAATTCCGGAACATTTTTTAAGTTTTTAAAAGTGTAGTTTTCGTAATTATTATGATCAATTCCATTGCTATTCATTTCAAAATACTTAAAGTCGTAAGCTCCATTTACCGGAAGGTAAAATACCGAGAGTGGGAAAGTAATTTGCTCCGGATCAGCAATATCAGTACTCGCTGCACATGCAATTAATTGTTGAGTTAAGGCAAATTGATTTTTTACAGATTTTATATAATCAGAAAGGATAGGGGTATTGAATTTAAGAATATCAGAATCCTTTTTACAAGAATATAAAAGGGAAAAGAATAAACTACAAAAAAATATTTTACGCATGATATTATAATTGAATGAGTCTTAATCCAAAATTAAATGTTTGCCCTGCTCCCGTATTAGCCCCAAGTAAAAAATTTGTATAGGATGTTTCAGCCTCAAGTATCCCAGTAATAATCTGAACTTTCATGCCTAAACCTTGTTGCATAAACCAGGAATTGATGCCTTTACTTCCGTAGTTTGGCCAAAACTCTTGTTGCAGGTAAAAAGTAAGCCTTTTCGATGGGAAATAACTTAGAAATATACTAGCAGGGCTTGAAACAGAAACCCTTGATGTTTCTGCCAATGGTTTTACTTTTGCAATATAAATCCAGGATGACAATTGAAAAAATAGTTGAAACTTGTTTGAAATAGAATAGTCATAAAATATTTGAGTAATTGAAATGTAACTATCCCTTGTCAAAAAAGGTCTCCCGTTCATTTTACCCTCCAAATCACTTGCCAAAGGAATTAAAAAAGTGGTTTGAAGGCTCAGATGACTTAATTTTTTAAAAGGAATGAATTTAATTTTTGGCCCTGCATAACCAATCTCAGTCCTTGTATCAGGAGATTTTTCAAATGTTAAAACATTAAAAGGGGAATCCCTTGTACTATCATTTACTCTTACTGAATTAATCCAGACGTCTGCCCCAATATTAATTTTTGAATTGATTCCTATTAAAAATTGATTGATGGAGGTAAAATAATTACTTCTGTTTCCGTAGTCAAATTTATTCCCCTTATTATCAAATCCTTTTGTTTGGGTGTATAGATTATTAAAAAACTTGTACTCCCATTGACCTTTTCTGAATAAAACGGAAGGTGTGTATACCTGAATATTATTTGTTTTATCATTGGGTTCAGGATTTTCAATTCCATCCTGAATTGTTTCTGTCAAAGGAACATATTCATTAATTCTCCAATCATATGGGTAATAATCAATGCTGTACTCGTCTGGTATTTTTTCTTCTCTGTACTGATTGATAAACTCTAATACTGTTTGTTGCTTTTTAAAGTCACTCTCATACCATTTAAAAATTTCCGAAAGTAGAGCCTTATCACCTTCAAATTTCAAAAAATTAATATTATTTAAAGCTAATTTGGTTTGATTGGTTAACTGAGATTCCAGATTTTCGGGAGTATATGCATCATTTATTATCGGCGGACATCCTAAAGCGCCACAAACTAGAACGAAATGAAGCCGGGGATCTTTATACACTTTTCTTAATTCCTCATTTTCAATTTCATTTAAACTGAATTTTTCACCGAAAAGAAAGAATATTTTATTATCATAAAAACCGTTAATTTCTTGCGGCGATTGAACCGGATATGCAGTCGTCAATTGCTTTATAGTAAAAATATTGTAAGCATTAATTAAAAAAGCCTTTCTATCTTGATCGCCACTTGGAGTATATTTTCCTAGTATTTTCACAATTGAATCCAGTTCATTTACATTTGATTTCAATAGTTTGTAATCTACTAATCCGGTTGTGATATAATTTTTATAAAAATGATCAATTTCTCTATATGGTGATTTATCAGAATTTTGAGCATTTAAAGAATAGAATATATGTAAGTGAATCAAAAGTACAAGATAGATTCTATGCATGGAATGATATTTTTTTATAATCAAAGAAAAACAACTTTATATGTATAAAATGTCGCCATTAAGACAATTTTCAAAAATAACTTTTAATATACTTGCAAAATGAAATTCATATACTTTATGTGTTTGTTTAGCATAGTAGGGCTTGTTTCCGCATGTACAAATACTCAAGAGAAGCGTGAGACTACCAAAAATTTAACGCCTTTCAATGATTTTGTTCCATCTTTTCTTTCGGAAATACCTGATTTAGAAATAGAATCAGGGAAATACTTCAACCACGTTGCAGGAAAATATATGGTAAATACATTTGTTGATTCATTACACCCGGGTGCAGTGTATTGGAAAATAAAAGACTTAAAAGAGAATATAATGTATCAAGGCCATACTTTGAAAGGGAAAAAAAATGGATGGTGGGAAGTATTAAACAACAAAAATATGATTTGCAATGGCCATTACATTTCAAATAAAAAGAGTGGATTTTGGAGGTATTATCAATTGAATGGGGAATCTCATAAAATTGTCTACTATAAGAATGACACACTGAATGGGCTTGCACAAGAATTCAATGTTGAAAATATTCTTTTGGCAGAAGGGAATTATGTCAGGGGATTAAAATCGGACTATTGGAAATATTTCTATAACAATGGCAAAATTAAGGAGCAAGGCTACTTTAACGATGGGTATAAAAGTGGTTGGTGGCAATCTTTTGACTCAAGCTCAAATCTTATAGAAGAAGCAGCATATTCGAGCAATGAAATTTCAGGGTACTCGAAAAGATATTTGAAGGGGGTTCTTACCGAAGAAGGCGAATTATATAACGGTGTAAAAAGAGGAACGTGGAAAATATATGACGAAGCAGGTAAATTATACAAAATAATGGATCATGAATAGGAAAAATATTGTTGTAATTATTCCTGCGTTCAATGAAGAAAATTCTGTTGGAAAGGTAGTTAAGGATATCCCGAAAAGTATTGTAAGTAAGATTATTGTAGTTGATAATAATTCAAACGATTTAACCAAGGTAAATGCCCTTGCTGTTGGGGCGATAGTGGTAGATGAACCTTTACAAGGATACGGCAATGCCTGCTTAAAAGGAATGACTTATGTTGCTGAAATGGATACTAAGCCAGATATAATAGTATTTATTGATGCTGACTATTCTGATTATCCCGAAGAAATTGAGAAATTAATAAAACCCATATTACAAGAAGATTATGATATGGTAATAGGATCAAGAGTGCTTGGTAATAGAGAAAAGGGATCAATGACTCCCCAACAAATATTTGGCAATTGGTTAGCTACTTCTTTGTTGAAACTCTTTTACAGGGTTTCATATACAGACCTGGGACCATTCAGAGCGATTAAATATGTAAAATTATTAGAGTTAAGGATGATTGATAAAACCTATGGCTGGACAGTTGAAATGCAACTGAAAGCAGCCAAACATAAACTTAAGATAACTGAAGTTCCAGTAACCTATCGGGTAAGAATTGGCCACTCTAAAATAAGTGGAACTGTAAAAGGAACTGTATTAGCTGGCTATAAAATAATAACAACCATTTTTAAATATTTATAGTAAAGCTTGCAGAAATGAATATCATTAGAAAAAACAAAATTCCTGTATTAGCTTATACTTCAATATCAACAGTAGCGTATTTTTTATTTGCGTATATTTTAAATAGAGAAAATACGCTTGTCTTATTCGGTGCTTTTGCAATATTGGCTGGAATGTATTATTTCATTTTAAATAAGAATGAACTCCTTTCAGAAAAATATCATCATTTTGTTATAGTATCTTTTGGTTTAAGAATATTGTTTCTATTTTCTATTCCTGCATTATCTGATGATTTTTATAGATTTATATGGGATGGGCGGCTAATTCAAGAAGGACTTAACCCATTCGGATATTTGCCAAATAAAATAATTACAGAAGAGATTATTGGCAAAGCAAGCAATATGGAGCTATTTCAAAAAATGAATTCGCCTGATTACTATTCGGTTTACCCTCCGGTAATGCAATTACTATTTTTTATTTCAGCTAAAATGTCATTTGGACACAATGCAATAGCAATATACTTTTTTCGTTTATTTATTATATTAGCTGAATTCGGTACTTTTATTTATTTAAAAAAAATTATACATTTCTTAAAGATTGAAAAAACAAAAATTTTTATCTATCTCTTAAATCCACTCGTAATTATTGAACTTACCGGAAATCTCCATTTTGAAGGAGTGATGATCTTCTTCTTAACAGCTTCGTTTTACTATTTAATAATAAATAGGTATATTTTTTCAGCCGCGCTTTTAGCTTTAGCTATTTCCACTAAAATGATTCCTCTAATATTTTTACCATTAATAGTAAAAAAAATAGGCTGGAAAAATGGCATAATTTACTCGATATTTTCTGTTGGCATCATTATTGTATTATTTCTACCATTTATTGATCGGTTATTAATTTCAAATATTAGTGAGAGTTTAGGGCTATACTTTCAAAAGTTTGAATTCAATGCCAGTATCTACTATTTATTAAGAGAAATTGGGTATAAAATGGTTGGATACAATACAATTAGCACGATTGGTAAAGTGTTACCAATCGTTTCAACCTCTATTATTTTATACATTTCCTTTAAAGTCATAAGCGATGGAACCTGGCAAGATTTCTTTAAACGAGCACTAAATATTTTATTTATCTACTATCTCCTATCCTTAATAGTACACCCGTGGTATGTTTCCTTATTAGTTTTAATTACCGTCTTTGTAGAGAATAGGTTTGCAATTTTATGGTCTATTTTAATTTTTGGAAGCTACTTCACCTATAATTCTGTTCCCTACAGAGAATCCTTATGGGTTAATGGGATAGAATACTCGATAGTTATTCTGTTTTTGCTTTATGAGAATAAAAAACTAAAAGCCATTAATACTTCTAATAAAATTTTCCTTAGACCATAAGAAACAATTTTTTTATCTAACCATTTACTTCAGTAGTAACCATTTGCCTGCTTGTTGCAGTTATTTTTCAAATGTATTCATGGGTGAATTTCAATGTTATTTCTATTCCTCCTTTATTTGTTTTTTGACTTTCCTCTATTGCTAATTCTTTAATAAAACACTTTACTCTTTTCTAAGGAGACTTAGAAATAAATGAGACTACACGACTTTGAATTTTTTTTAATCTAAATCCTAATATTTTGGTGATTTTAAGGCCAAACCCTGAGTCTTTTATCATTAGTTCTTGATTAAATACCACAATGGAAAGAAAAAATATTGTTTGATGAAATGAAGGTGTAGCGAATAAAGACTTATATTTTCTATTTAATAATATTTTTAATTCCAAGTGTTGCCCCATCAATATTCTTTAAAAAGAAAAGGTCGCAATACAAACAAATATTTTCTACCACGGTTGTTTCTGCTTTGGCTTGTTCCTCCGATATACCAATATGTTTTCCCATTTGCCAGGGTTCACCTAGATTCAATTGTTGAAAAACTTCCAATTTAGATATCCGATGTAATACATCAGCCACCTTTTCTTTTCTTGCGTCGCCCATAGGGTATTTTGTTCCAGGACAGCAGGGATTTATTTTCCAAAGTTGGATTGAAATTTCCATAGGCAATTCAGTGCCGCCTAAGAAGCCTCTTGCTCCTGATAATATCTTGCAGAAGTTATGGTCAGGATTTTTCAACCAGATATTTTTTTCCATTGCTCTCCCCCTTGCCCAGTTACCACCAAGCCACAAATCTTCGGTAGCCCCCCAATAGCCAAAAGAAAGTTTGCTATTTTTCAGGTATGTATCCTTTTCAATAAGTGGGGCTGTATTTTCATCGCTAAAGCCACGGGAAAAGAATAATTTTTTTAATACTTCCAATCTTGCCCCTGCATTTTTATGATACCGGTCTATGCTTGCCAAATCAATACGGGTAATTCCTTTTTCAACAAGTGTATCCAATATTTCGCCTGTTAACAAATCACCATTTGTTTGCAACATAATTTGGGTAGCACCAATAAATTTTTCTTTAAGGCGGTCTAATATTTTGTATAATAATTTTTTATCAGCCAATGGCTCTCCTCCTGAAAGAATCAGCCTGTCAAGTGTATCCGGCAGATTATCAATAATATTCATACAATCTTCTTCTGAAATTCTTTCTCCCTGCGGTCCTGAACTATTATAGCAGTGGTTACATTTATCATTACACAATTGCGTAAATACCCAATAAATACTTTCGTAATGATTGTAGTTGTTTTCTATAGTCATAATTTACAAATTTTGCCAGAAAGTAATTTCCTGCTGAGCACCGGTAATACTGTCTGCGATGAATGATTTTTTGTTATCGTAAATTATAAGTTGACCAGCATTCATATACCCAATGTCGTCTCCCATCAATAAAGCTTCTTTAATATCATGCGTTACAAATATGGAAGATATATTAAATTCACCGGAAACCTTTTTAAATAGTTGTTGCATCTCTGCACGGGTTTGTGTATCGAGGTTACCAAACGGCTCATCTAATAACAATAGAGGCGGGTTTATTATTAATGACCTGCCAAAATTAACCCGCTGTTTTTGCCCGCCTGAAAGCTGGTGTGGCATCTTTTTTTGATGACTTTGTAAACCAAGACTGACAAGCAATTGATTTACTTTTTCTTCAATTATTGGTTTTTTTTCTTTTTTTATCCGCAGGCCAAACGCAATGTTTTCAAATACATTTAAATGCGGAAACAGCAACGGCTCCTGGCTCATATAAATAATATGGCGCAGGTTTGCGGGCAGTATATTGATATTTTTTCCATTTAAAAGGATGTTTCCATTATCTTGTAAAACAAGGCCGGCAATAATTTTAAGTAAGGTAGATTTACCACAACCTGATTTCCCTAAAATACTAAGTGTATGTTTTTCTTTTAATGTAAGAGATATATCCTCAAGCACTAGCTCAGTGGAAAATGTTTTACTGATATGTTGGATGTTTAAAAGCATTAATTAAATTTAGAAAAAACAAATCTTTTGTTAAGCCATAAAAATATAGCTGGTGGAAAAATAAGGATGCAACTGCTCAATGCAGCGTAAAAAATATTTGCCTCGCCAATATACTGATATACCTTCAAAGTAAGGGTTTGTACTTTTCCAACACCAATAATGGTTGTTAATCCATATTCAAACCAAGATATAAGGAATATTTGAAAAAAACAAACCAGTAATTGTGGCATTGCCACCGGCAATAGTACCCTGAAAAATGTCTGTCGCAAATTGCTTCCTAATGTTGCACTTACCTGCTCCAATGAGTACATGTTTTCGTTCCATAAACTGCTCAATAATAGGATGCCAAATGGGATGGTAATGATTAGCTGTGCAATGACGATCCCAATAAAAGTGCCCGACAAATTAAATAGAATAAAAAAATGATTTAGCAGCAACGAGTAAATAACCGGTGATAACGCTAGTGGAAAATAACAGGCAAATAATAAGTATTTCCTTTTGCTATGCAATGATATGGAGCGGCTGATGGTAAACCCGGTGATGGTGGAAAAAGTTGCAACGATTAATCCAATCATGCATGAAAGTTGTAAGCTTTGTAAGAGTCCGCCAGTATTTTCCGACAGTCCACTCCAACGTTTCGTGCTATATCCCGACGGCAACAATTTTGGAAAATTCCAGCCATTGGCAATAGATAATACAAAAAGTAAAACAAAGGGCATTGTGAATGCAAGAAACGCAAAAATGGCAATTGGATGTTTTAAGTGCTTCATGATATTGCCTGATTTTTAGATTTTAAAAAAACAGCTAACAATAATATAACCGCTAATAAATAAACGATTGATAGAAAATAGCCCTGCGGAATGTCCATCAGATTGTATCGTTGCATTTTTCGTACAATCAGCACCGAAATCATTTGAGGGCTTTGCTGTCCAAGTATCAGTGGAATTTCATAAGAGCCAAAAACAAAAATGAAATAAAGCAATATGGTATTTAATCCTTTTTTTAACAATATCGGAATAACGATTGTTTTAGCGATCTTTGTTGATAATGCGCCCAGTGATTTGGCCACATTGGATAAAGCTTTTACATTTTCTGCTTCATATATGTTTGAGAAGAAAATCAGAAAAAAAGGTGTCGCCATAAATACATGGGTGAGGATTATCCCAATACCAAATTTGTCATTCACTATATCCGGAAACTGGTTTAAATTTTTGATTATATTTATTTGATACAACACTCTTGAAAGAACACCAGTTTTGTTGAATACCTGTAAGGAAACAAAAGCGGTAACAATGGCAGGTAAAGCCAATGGTAAATACGAAAAAAACGACCATTTACTTTTGGAAATAGTTGTCTTAAATAATAATACACCACTTAATGAAAGTATTAGCGCCAAAAGTATGGAGCAAAAAGCGATATAAAAACTATAGCCTAATGAGAAAAACATTTCAGGGTTTTGCAGCATCCCTGAAACATGTGTTGTGGTAAACCCAATGGATAGAATGCCGGTTAACCCAAATGCATAGAGAATTGCATAAATCAGGCTGCCCGCAAATGGTAGTACTACCAAAAGCATGAAGCAAATAATGCCTGAACGGTTTACTATTTTATTGTTGAATAACATATTTTCTAAAGTCATCGTTAAGTCTGATCATGTATTCTGGAGCCAATTCCATCAACGCTTTGGGCTGAATATCTGCCCTGTTTGAGCCATACACCCTGGTTTGAAGCGAATCAAATGCTGCCTTTTCAATGGCAGTAAGTTTGTTTAAATCAAGTACGGTTCCATCGCCCCAAACGGAAGATTTTTGTTTTTCTATTTGTGCTTCCGGGGACACCAAAAAATTAATAACAACCATGGCGGCCGCTTTTTGATTACTATTTTTGGTAATGCCAAGGTAATGCGAATTTTGGATGGTACCGGCATCCAATACATATGACCGGGCAAATGTTGGAAGTGTACCTTCCGTAACTTTGTTATCTACCTCACCATCATTGTTACTTAGGGTAACGTAAAGTTCGCCCTGCGAAAACATTTGATGCATGGGTGCCACTGAATTGGGAAATGTTTTACCGGATTTCCACATATAGGGTTTTATACGATTGATATACTGCCATAACTGCCCGGAGTAATTTTTGTATTTACCTTCATCAAAAGCGCCAGAAAGTGAAGCACCACCACCAGCGATATCTATTAATAAAGATTTTAAAAAAGTAAGACCAGCAAAATCGTTAGGAATTGTAAACTTGCCTGGGTTTTGTTTGACAAAACTTTCTAATTCGAGCCGGTTTTTAGGTGGAACAGGAACTTTGTCTTTGTTATAAATGAGGCATAATTGCACATTTCCCCAGGGGCATTCCATACCATTCACCAATGTTTGAAAATCATACTTAATAAAGGGGTTATCAAAATTTATGAATGCCGCATTGGGTATTTGGGAAACAAACGGCCCAAACAATGCATCGATTTGTTTTAACTGATAAAAGGTCTCTCCATTTATCCAGCACATGTCAATTTCACTATTGGTTTTTGCTGCATCTATTTCACCCATTAAAATAGAAACTAATTGATTGCCCTGCCCTGCACTTGTTTCCAGTATGATACCATATTTTTCTTTTACAGCGGGGATAACAAAACTGTTTATGTATTTATTGATCTGTGGATCACCCTGCCACATCATAAAATTTACCGTTTGGCCAGTTGCCTGTTTTAATATTTCATCCCACGAAAGTTGTGAAGGATCTTTTTCTTTAATTGTGCTATTGCTGATGCATGCATTCAAAGAAAACACCGTAAGCATTAGCAGTAAAGAAGTGTATTTTTTCATTTCCCAAAATAATTTATAAACAGGAAGGGAAGTTTTTAAATCCCCTTCCTGAAAATGATATAATTAAAATGCATACCGTGCTCCAAACTGAAACTGTCGTGGTGCTCCGGCATTGTTTTGAACGATACCATTGCTTATTGGGCCAATCTGTATCTGATTGCTTTGGGTGGCGTTATTGCTAAAGCCACTGAGGTTTTGTGTGTTGAAAATGTTGAATATGTCGGCTCTTATTTCAAATGTACCTGCATTTTTCAATTTCAGGTTATATTGTAATCCAAGGTCAAATAATTTGTTCCACGGCAAACGGTCGCTGTTACGTTTTTCGCCTGGTTGCCTGTCGCTGTTACCAACATAAGCATCGCCAAAACTTCCTCCATCACCATTTAAATCCGTTGTACCACCATAAAGGCTTGCCTGCGGTATCCTGTTTACAGGTTGCCCGCTTTGTAATAAAGTGGCCAAACTAAAACTGAATTGTTCTACAGGATAATAATAAAATACAGCACTAACCACGTTCCTGCGATCGTTTAGCGAAGGGCCCCATTCAGCGTCAAAGTTATTTGCATCAGCAGCCCTGAAATTAATATCATCCGTATTATTTTTCAACCCAGATAAAGTGTAAGATACAAAATAGGCGTATTTATCTTCCGCCTTGTCTTTTTTAAGATTTACACTCAGGCCCACATATACTGATTTTCCACCTGCATCAGTCATAGTTACATTTCTGGAAACACCTCTAACTCTTTGTCCATTAATCGATCCATAGAAACCTTGGGCATCTGTTAAAATGGGCACCGGCCTTGTTGCATTGGCAGCAGTTTCGCTCCTGGCTGTTGCACCATTCTGCGGAACTACATAAGATGAAGGCGCATTTAAATCAAGCAACCTGAATAAATTATAACCACGGTTATAAACTACGTCTGTATAAAATAAAAGCTTATGATTAATTTGATATTGATATCCAATTGTGGACTGCCATGTAAAAGGATTTGCATAGCCATTCGGGTTTAAAATCCTTCGTTCAAAGCTAAATGCATTGTCACGTTGGCTTTGCAATGATGCTGCTGTAGGGCCATTGAGATAAGTTACGTTGGTTGCGGCAGCAGAAATATTTCCATTAAACGTAACTTTAGAAAGATCAGTATCGGCGGGCAAAATCCCTTGTGTGATTAATGCCTGTAATTGTAACTTATAATCTGCACTGGTTGTATTTTGTTGCAAAGCATCACTGTAAATAGCGTAGGCAACCTTATCGTAAAACAAGCCTGTACCACCCCTGATGCTGCTGCTTTCTGTGAGTTTATAATTAAAACTAGCCCTTGGAGCTATATTGTTATAATCGCCTTTGCTGCTACCGCCTTTTGAAAGATTATCATAATCGTAGCGTAAACCAAATGTAAAATTCAATTTGCTGTTAAATGAATAAAGATCTTCAACGTATGCGGTATAAATACTTTGACGTTTACCAAATTCTGCAGGCCTCAATTCAATACTATAAGCAGATACTGTTGCATTGGAGGGTATATCATTAATATTTAAAGCCGCGCCTTTATTTGATGCTTTCAATGCCGCAACCTGCGATGCATTCAAGTCAACCCGGTAAGCCCCTGATGGTGTACCGCCTCCAAATAAACTATGATTAGCTGAAATAATTTCCGCGCCAACTTTTAATGTATGTTTATTAAAATACCATTTAAATTTTTGTTGAACTTGTTGAGTGCTTTCTTTAGAATCAAAGACAAAACCAGGATGTCCCAATACGGCAATGGTAGCTAGATTGGAAGAAGAATCACGAAGGGTAACCTGTGGGCTATTGGAGTTATTGGGTTTTGCATAGTTCCAGCGAAAACGGCTGTATTGCAGGTTAGTTTCAGAGGAAAAACTCCCCTTTGTGTAGGTATTTTTCCACGCAATCAGCAATGAATTTCTATCTTGTTTATTACCTGATGATGGAAATGCAACACCTCCCTCAAGTCCGCCGCCTTGCCGCTCGATATTTATAATACCAGCATTTACGCGTAATGATGAATGAAAATGTGGATTCCATATCTGATCTATTTTTCCAGATAGATAGGTAAAGCTGTTTGTTCCCTTTACGCTGGCAAGCACACCTAATTGTGGAGAAGATAGCAGGTTATCTTTCACATCAATGGTTTGCTCCACATTTAAAAAATAAAAGGTCTTATTTTTCTTAATTGCACCGCCCAAAGCAAAGCCAAATTGTTGGCGGGAGAACCCATTTTTAACATCATTGCCAGAAAGATCCTTTTGGGTAAATGTTGTTTTGCCATCAATGGAAGGGCCAGGTCTGGTAAGGTAGAATACTTCTCCTTTAAAATCATTGCTACCACTTCGGGTTGTTATATTGAATAAACCATTGGCAGTGTTTCCAAATTCAGCAGAATAATTATTGGTGAGTACGCTTACGTTTTGAGTAAAACCAAGTGGTATGGCAAACTTCTGCCCCCCCAAAAACCTTTCATTATTATCCATACCATCAATAAGGTAAGAGCTAAATAAAGAATTAGCTCCGTTAATGCTCACATTTGGTGCTTCGGGATAAAATCCTGTGGCTTGGGTTACGTTAGGCAATCTAAACAGCGCACGGGTGATGTCCCGACCTTCGATTGGAAGGGTTTCCAGTTCCTTTCTTTTTAATTGTGCCGAAACTTCGGCATTAATGGTGTTTATTTTTGAACTACCAGACCTTACGATTACTTCCTTTAATTCCGTACTATTCTTTTCAGTAATAAATATATTAATGCTTGGTGACTGATTTGATCGCAACTGGATTTCTCTCAGGGTATCCGCAAAATAGTTATCATCCCGTATAATAACCGTGTATTCTCCTGCAATATTCAACGATTTAAAAATAACTTTTCCCTGTTGATTGGTTAAAAGTTCCTGAGCATAACCAATTTCCCTATTTTCTAAACGCACTTTTATTGCATTCACGGGATTTAAAGAAGCAGTGTTACTTACATTTACCAGTAAATCAACCTGTGCATGGATAGTACATGCAAAAAATAATAGAGAAAAAAGTGAAATACACTTTTTCATAATAAAAAAAATTTAAAATAAAATAAATAAGATGATGTAAATCCAGATTATCTAAAGAAAGGTGGCCCTCTCAACTGCAGAGATGAAAGATGGACACAATAGATAAAGTTGACAGGGGAAGGGTAAAGAGGGGAATGATGAGAAGCAATAATACTTTTAATGACTTTTAAAAATAAATTATAAACAGTTAACCGATGTTTTAAAAAGGTGTAATCATTTATATCATTAAAATCACTTAGGGTGGGCAGTAAAAAATAGGCAACTGCGGTTTCATGCAAAAAGGCTAAAGTTCGTTCTACAACAGTATCTGTTTGCCATGCTACATTGGGTATGAAATTATGAAAGTCCGCATTTTTGGTAAGCCCGATGAGGTATAATCCTCCGGTATAAGTGGGGCCTATTACAAAATCGTTGTTGTTTAACTCTTCAGCAGCGATTAATATATCCTTTGCAGTAAGTTGCGGGCAGTCGTTTCCTACTACTATTAATTTTTCATGACCTTTATCGAAACCATAAGTTATGGCATTCAATAACTTATCATTAAAAGTATTGCCCTCCTGCTTTTTTTCATCAAATAAATAAAATGGCAAGGCAGTTTTGTTTAACGTAGCAAGACTATTACTAATTAAACTTTCAGCAATTTGAGTGTTCGACTTTAAAGAAGCTTTCAGGTACGGTTTCGCCACTGCTTCACAGGAAGCTGACCTTGAAAAAAATATTATCGCAGTATTGTGAACCAGTATTCCTCTTTTTAAAGGGTTTACATTTATCAATTAAAATTTGCTTACTTGGTATTGCCATTTGTGCATATTCCTCAGGATAAATGATCCTCGTTATCTGCATCACCTGGTTTAGCAAATGCAATGTAGCATATTTTATTTCATTTATTAAGGATTATTGTATTGGTGTAAAAATTAATTTTGCTCAGGATACTGAAATTTATTAAAAAAGATTGATCCATTTAATATTTAATAAAAAGTATACTGAAGCAACCTTTAAAATTGTTTAACTTTAGAATTACCTTTAGATAATGAATTCAACAGATGGAAATTATAATTGCAAAATCCAGATAATTATAGAGCGAACTCTAAAAAGATAAAAAAGAATGGTTTAGCGCATATAAAAATTTCATCAGAATTTCTTATGAAATTTCCCCTTATGGCAAATACATCCAATACAAAATTCTTTTTTAATATAAATTACATATTCCCTTGTCAGGAAATCAGTGCTCCAACCTTATAATTGTAACACTAATATTAAATAATAGCTGTATTTACAAATTTCTGCCTTTTGTCTATTCCACATCAACATATAACTTTACAAATTACTTTGTAAGTAAACCGAAATCTCCCTATTTTCCAGCTACTAAGTTAAGTTGAAATAATTTTAAATTTTAAATTAAATAATTAATTAGACAAGATGGAAAGAAAATATTATGAGAACCTTTCCACGTCTTTAAATGGTCCGAAGGAACCTATTAATCAATTAAATCATCCAAAAAAATAGATTTATTTTGCCCTCCTTTTGAAATATGTACATGCACAACCAACATTTAACACACAGCTTTTTGAACATAAGGTATCATTTTAAACCTTATCCTGAAAAGAAAAAAAAAGATAGCAAATAGAAGATATTATCAAGGGTATATAGTAAATTGGCATTGGTGTTATGAATGCAGAAGAAGCAAAATTTTTATACAGGGATTTGTTCGGGATGGCAGTTAAAATATTTGACGATAAATGACCGGCTAGTTTAATGATACCTTATACCGGTGGCGATGTACATAACCTTCACGCCATCCTAACCATTAACTTGTCAGGCGATGGTGGCTTTGAAATTTGGCAATTTAACAGTAGAATCCCTACTAAACAACCAATTATAATTACGGGAACCTAGGCATTTTTGCAGCTAAAATAAGAACGATTGATATTAAAGCAGCCCATCGATTCTATACTAAAAACGAAATAGTTGATACATCTTCTATTCAAATTCAACCAGATCAATCCTCCTAATTTTAAGTGCTCGATCCTTACGAAAATTATTTTCAAATTGTGGAATATCCTCAAAGCTACAAAGAAAATAATTTTATTTTTGGAGGGGATTGCGGTGCTATTAGTGGTGTTTCTGATATGGGTATAGCTGTGGATTTTTATAGTAATGCCTTTGGCTTCTGTCAAAAAATATATGAGGTAATTTCCAAAGAAAGGGTATTTGAAAAGAAGTGATGGTCAAAAAAATACTCCTGTAAAAAAGTAAAAATACATCAGGGGCATTTGCCAACCTGTTGGGCAATATTCAATTAGAATTGGTACAGGCATTGGATCAAAAACCGAATAGGATCTTCGAGAACCGCTTGTGGGGAGATTGCGGATTTATCCACCTATGCTTTGGTATGCTGAATATGAACCAACTAAAAGCCCAAGCGGCATTGCATGGTTATTCGTTTTCCATTGACAGCGAAGATTCTTATGAAATGGAAAGTGCAGCCGGTAGATTTTGTTATATTGAAGACCCTGATGGAACATTACTAGAATTAGTAGAAACCCATAAAATACCCATTATAAAAACACTGGGATGGTATATTAATTTGAAAAAAGAAAAATCTACAAACCCGTTACCAAAATGGATGATTGCCTTGCTTGGGTTAGGTAAAATATAAGTGTAATTAAGTTAAAAAAAAAACAATTACACTTAAATAAAAAAACACTAAAACTTAAAATTTATTCACACCGCCACCCAGCTCAACACCAACTCTTCCCACATCTTAAAATGCAGTTTTAGTCCGATCCTGTTGTCTCTCGTAAAAAGCGCTTCAATCAGACCCTCCTGCTTTCTTTCTTCCGTATCTGTAAAGGAAATATCCTGTATCTGCAGATGACGGATAAAATCAATCTCCCCATGACTGTACCATTTAAACATGGCTTCTTTTACACTCCAAAAAACGGTTCCCATCCTTACAAGTTGTTCAGTGGAATGCGGAACAATGAGTTGCCGCTCTTTTTCACTCAAAAATTTTCTCATGATCCGGAGGATTCGCTCTGTGGGTTCTTCTACATCAATCCCTACCCTTTTGATCTCGCTTACAATGGCGGCGGCATAGGCTCCGCAATGCGAAATGCTGAAATGATAAGGATCCTCTGGCAAATACGGTTTGTTGGTGTCTGCAATCTGTATAAGCCGGATGGGGAAATCAGGAACAAGATGCTGCAACAGATACCTGCCTGCAAGATGCTGTAATTGCTTGGCCGGATGCGTGATCGAACGGCTTAACGGGACCTTTTCCCGGAAAAATTCATCGGGCTCTGTAATGTGCCAAACCGCGAGTTTGGTATTATCGTCAATAGTTTGTGTATAAAATAGGGGCATATTTAAAAAACAGGTTGCAACTTGCGTAAGTTATATTTTCATTTGGCCTGTGGCATGAAAATACAACCAAATAAGTTTCTAAGCGAAAGAATGATTGTAAAACTTTTGAAATTTTATCCATGATACTCAGCGACACAAGAATACTCGAAGAAATAGAAAAAGAAACCATAAAAATTATGCCTTACGATCCCGAATGCGTTGGCAGCAATAGTTATGATGTGCATTTGGGCGGAACCCTTGCCACTTATCGAGATCATATTCTCGATGCCAGGCGACACAACCTGATCGAAACATTTGAAATTCCGGAAGAAGGCTTCGTATTGTATCCGCATGTATTTTACCTCGGGGTTACTATGGAGTATACCGAAACGCATGCACATGTCCCTTTCCTCGAAGGCAAATCAAGTACCGGCCGCTTAGGTATTGACATCCACGCTACAGCAGGCAAAGGCGATGTAGGCTTCTGTGGTCACTGGACATTGGAAATATCTGTAAAGCAGCCCGTAAAGGTGTACAAAGGCATGCCTGTAGGACAATTAATCTATTTTCCGGTTGATGGGATTATTGGGGTCAGTTACAATAATAAAAAGAATGCTAAATATGGCAATCAGCCCGATAAGCCAGTAGAAAGCATGATGTGGAAAAATAAGTTTTAGTTTACTTGTATAAAGGTAGATAATGTCTCATTTAACAGGATAAGACATTGCCTTAATCTTAAAACAAACATCACCTTTGCCTGCAAATATGGCATCAATAAAAATCCGTTTTACCAAATCCAGATGTTGATCCATATTTGGGTATTTGGTTGGATTAAATTGATTGCCCTGATAAGAAAAGGCATAAAAAGTAGTTATTCCGGGTTCTGATTCTATCGTATAGGAAAGATTAAAACTTGTAATTTTCATTACCGAATCACGTAATGACAAACTAAAACCGCTTTTTAAAACAGAAAGCTCCATTGTACTTGAATCCACATTTGAAATCGTAGCTTTTTCATAGGGCAAGCAGGCACAACTATCCCGATTGTTTTGCCCAGACACATAATTGAAATAAAGGACTAAAAGTAATGTGGCAAAAAGCTTAAACATATATACATGAATAAATTTATTCAACTCATTTGTAATAAAAAACATAAACCCACCAATATCTCAATTATTCAAATTGACGCATTGGTGGGTTATTTCATAAACTATTTAATATAGTACAATTACCTTCTGCTTGCACGTGCCTTCGGCAATTCTTTCCGAGGTAATTTTTCATCGCGCTGCGCTGCGTTGTAAACAAATGCAGCAACAATGGTGGCGGCTTGCTTCAGATCTTCCGGAATCAGGTGATCGTAGCTATCCATATTGGTATGGTGCGTACGGGTATTGTATTCAATGCCATCCTGAATAAACTGAAATCCGGGAACTCCAACGGCATCAAAAGATTGGTGGTCGGTTCCTCCGGTATTATTTACCGTTACGGTTTTAGCATCCAAATCCTCAAATGGTTTCAGCCATTCCTGGAAAATGGACATAATCTCTTTGTTTCCCTGCGTATAAATGCCCCGGATGCGTCCGGTGCCATTATCAAGGTTAAAATAGGCGCTTATTTTTTCATGCATGGGCAACAAATTCATATCGGCTGGATCAGCAAGGTTACTTTTCACCCAGTTGCGGCTGCCGTATAATCCTTGCTCTTCCCCACTCCACAATGCAATTTTAATGGTACGGCGTGGCTGCAATCCTGCTGCTTTTAAAATTCTTACGGCCTCAATCATCACGGCGGTTCCGGCAGCATTATCGGTAGCACCGGTACTTCCCTGCCAGCTATCCATGTGCGCACCGAGCATTACCACTTCCTCCTTCAACTTAGGATCTGTACCGGGTATTTCAGCCAGCACATTGTAGCCATTCATATCATCTGTAAGTGTCCGGGTACGTACATCGGCTTCCAGAGTTACCGGTACGCCGGCATTGATTAACCGCTGTATCCGCAGGTATTCATCTGAGCTGATCACCACATTGGCGGGAGCATCCGGTGTACCGGGCTTATAAGATCCACCCCCTTGTACAAAAATAGTTCCATCATTGCCACGGGCACTCATACTCAAAATCAGCGCAGGTTCTTCTCGATCAATTAATGACATCACCCGGCGCTGCAAATTCATTCTTTGAAATCGCTGCGCCATATCGGGCCCAATACGAAAATCCGGATTGCTTCTAACCAACGGTTCCGATTTGGCCATTTTTTCTAGTGTTTCGTCATCATACCGGCTGCCATCTGCGCTAAAAGAAGGGCTGAGGGTGTCAAACATTTCCATCATAACTATTTTGCCCTTCAACTTTCCTGCGTATTCTGCACTAAAAGTAGTGCTGTCCTGCGCCTTCACCAGGATCACCTGCTGGCTCAGATCGGCCGGAGTACTGCTTGTCCATACTTTGGGCATGGCAATAATAGGCGTGTAATACGGCGCTTTCATGGCCACATAACATTTTTCCATTTCCCAACCTTTACCAAATTCACCCCAAGCTTCCAGTCTGGCATTTTCCAACCCGATATCGGTAAGGGTTGCCTTGGCCCAATTGGCGGCCCGCTTAAAACCTGGGCTTACCGTAAGCCTTGGACCGCTTACATCAGTAAGCCGGAAAGCATATTCCATCACTTTGGAATTTTCAAGTCCTTCCTTTCTGATTTTGCTGATTACTTCAGCCGACAAAGATTTTTCTTCGGCATTCGGCTTGGGGCCCGGCCCTGCAAAAGCAGTAGATAGCAGGCCGGATAAGAACAAGAGCGCAATAATTTTTTTCATTTTTGGTTTTATTTTGCGGTTAAATTTTAAATCAAAGAGAAGATCAATCAAGGTCTGAAAGGCCCCGGATCCATCAACCAAAATAGGAGAAGTTTGTTAAAATAAGGTAAATTAGAACACAAACTATCCAATAGACGTCTATTGCTGAAAAACTTTGCTTTTATCAGCCCTCTATTAATGCAACCCATTTGCAAGAAATATCTATGCTTAAAGATTATTACAAGATATTAGAGCTCGAACCGAACGCGGATGAGATCGCCATAAAAAGACAATTCAGGAAACTTGCGATGCGTTTTCATCCGGATGTAAATCAGGAATTGCTGCATGCAGATGCCTGGTATCGGGAAATACAGGAAGCTTATCAGGTATTAAACGATCCTATTGCCAAAGCACAATATCATGAACAAAGGTGGCTGCTTAAAAGCCAGGGCAAACCTTTTACGGAAATATTCCCCTTAAGCCCGGACTATATTGCTCAACGCGTAGCATTATTTGCCACACAGGTCCGGCAAATGGATCATTTCCGTATGGACCATAAAGCGTTGCAAAAACAAATTCTCGAACTCGTGAATGACGAAGTGTTGGGAGCGCTTTCCCATTACCAAGAAATATCTTTTAATAAAAAAATTCTGGCAGATTTATTGCGTTGTATGGAACCGCTTAAATATAAGGAAACGGGCGTGCTGAAACCCACTTTGATCCGACTTTCAGAGCAGGATGCCGGTATGCTCCGCGGCATAGAAGTTTGGTATGGGCAAAGAAAAAGGGAAGCTTGGTGGACAAAACATCAAGGATGGATAATAGCAGGCATCACCCTACTTCTGTGCGGTTTAATTATTGTACTTACCAACTAGCGATTTTACCATCGGTAGGCAAGGCGGAAATCAATAAAATCTGCCACATGCAAATGGGCTCTGAAATTAAAACCGGCTCTGAAGTGCTGATTTACATCATAATACAATCCCCAGCGATGAAACCAGCCGGGATCGTAACCTGTAGGATTAAAAACATAAACCCCCACTTGCTGCGAAAATCCAAAACGCCCTAAGTGAAAAGCATGCCCACCCAATAAACTTATCCTTACCGGGCTTTCGTCTTTTCGATCCTCCTGATGCAATCTTGCCCGGGTAAAATCATCAAAATAACCTTCCATCCCAAAACCCAGACTGTTGATACGTCCGACTTGTTTTAACCATTGGAATTGCAAACCCAAAATAGGTAATCGCGAACTCGAACCGTTTTCATTCAAAGTACGCTTGGCGGTGGCAAAAACAGTTAATTCCTTTTCAAAAGGATTCCCTTTCCAGGTCTTTTCTTTGGATCGTTGTCCTTTGTAAAATGGTTTAGGATCGGGCATATAGGTAATGCCTATACTTGCACCCGGCATATTAATGCCTTTGTTGGGTTGCCGCATGCCGCCATTGCTTGTATGCTGAAAATGCCCCATGGCTTCCACACGCAATTTATTATTAATGGCATAAGAAAAACCCAGTCCCAAAGAAAGCCAGGCACTTATGGCTGTACTATAGCTTTGATTGGATGGATTTTTTATTGAATCGTAAGGATTGGATAACCAGGCCAGCCCCGCTATTCCTTGAATCCTTAGCATCAAGCCTTCGGAGATCCGGTAATTGGGTTCGAGCATCCAGCCGGCCATAGCTCCCCTGCCAAGGATTTCATTATCAAAATCGAAAACAGAAGCTACAATTCCTTTGCGGGGGTAGCAATTACAAAGATCTAACACTCCACGGTCTCGGCGCTGCCAGGTATAAGCCATGGAAATACCACGAGGATTGGAACCTGCTGTATTTTCTACGATTTCGCTATGGGCAAATATAGTACCATAATGAAGCTGCGCACTTATGCCAGTTACCACCACTTTAGCGGAATCGGTTTGGCCATTTACCAGTAGTGCCGGCAAGCAAAACGAAAAAAGTGAAAACCATATTTTAAAGAAAGTTGGCATATTGTCAAAAGAAAAGGCCTTTTGCAAAATACAAAAAGGCCTCTTTTTTATTCAAAAATAAATTCCAGATTATACAAGGCTTGCTGACAGGTACTCAAGATTCATGCGGGCTATGTTGGTCAGACTGATTCCTTTCGGACAAACCGCTTCACAGGCGCCGGTATTGGTACAGGCACCAAAACCTTCTTTATCCATTTGTGCTACCATATTCAATACCCGGTTTTTACGCTCTGGAGCTCCTTGTGGCAACAAAGCCAACTGAGATATTTTAGCAGAAGCAAACAGCATAGCAGAACTGTTTTTACAAGCTGCTACGCAGGCTCCGCAACCAATACAAGCGGCTGCCATAAAGGCATCGTCGGCATGTTGCTTTTCAATAGGTATCGCATTGGCATCAACCGCATTACCTGTGTTGATGCTGATATATCCACCACTCTGTATGATGCGATCAAACGAAGTACGATCTACCATCAGATCCTTAATTACGGGGAATGCTTTTGAACGCCATGGCTCAATCACAATGGTATCCCCGTTTTTGTAGGCACGCATGTGCAACTGACAGGTCGTGTTCTTTTCCCACGGACCGTGCGGACGGCCGTTGATGTACATGGAACAGGAACCACAAATACCCTCGCGGCAATCGTGATCGAAAGCAATCGGATCTTTACCCTCAGCAATCAAAGTTTCGTTTAAAACATCAATCATTTCCAGAAAACTCATTTCCGCAGAAATACCTTTAACCTGATGGGTCTCGAAATTTCCTTTCGCGTTGGCATTTTTCTGACGCCAAACTTTCAGGTTTAAATTCATTGTATTGTGTTCCATGTATTTTGTATTAAAATGCTGTAATTAGGTTTTTCACTTACCTTATTTGTAACTCCGCTGACTTGGCTTTACTACTTCGTAATCCAACATTTCCTTGTTCAATTGCCACTCATGCTCGCCTTTAAATGACCACGCAGAAACATACATAAAGTCAGCATCATCACGCAGGGCTTCTCCTTCCGGTGTTTGATATTCTTCCCGGAAGTGACCGCCACAGCTTTCATTCCGGTCGAGGGCATCAATGCACATCAACTCTCCGAGTTCAATAAAATCTGCTACACGAACTGCCTTGTCCAACTCTGGATTCATTTCGCCAATTTCTCCGGGAACCTTTACATCACTCCAGAATTCTACTTTCAAAGCACGGATATCCTGAATGGCCTGCTTTAATCCAACCACGTTTCGTGCCATGCCGCAGTTGTTCCACATAATCTTACCCAAGCGCTTATGAAAACTTTCTACGGTTTGCTTACCATTAATGGACATCAGCTTATTGATGCGATCAGACACCTCTTTTTCAGCTGCTTCAAAAGCAGGGTGATCCGTTGACATTGCCTTTACGTGAATTTCGTCAGCAAGATAATTACCAATAGTGTAAGGGATCACAAAATAGCCATCCGCCAAACCTTGCATCAATGCCGAGGCACCTAAACGGTTGGCTCCATGGTCGGAGAAGTTCGCTTCACCCAAAGCATAAAGCCCGGGAATGGTAGTCATCAGTTCATAATCCACCCATAGGCCACCCATTGTATAGTGTACCGCAGGGAAAATGCGCATTGGCATCTGATATGGATTTTCGCCGGTAATCTTTTCATACATTTCGAAAAGGTTGCCATATTTTTCTTTTACCACAGCTTTACCCATGGCAATAATTTCTTCTTCAGGAACATTCTTTAAGCCTTTCTTACCTGCCTCAATTTTACCATAACGAAGGATCGCATCGACATAATCAAGATAAACAGCCTGCTTGCTTGTACCTACGCCAAAGCCTGCATCGCAGCGCTCTTTGGCAGCTCTGCTTGCTACGTCACGGGGAACAAGGTTACCAAAAGCAGGGTAACGGCGTTCGAGGAAATAATCTCTGTCTGCTTCAGGAATATCTACCGCTTTGCGGGTTTCGCCTTCCAGTTTCGGAACCCAGATACGGCCATCATTTCTGAGGGACTCACTCATCAGCGTCAGTTTGCTCTGATGCTCGCCACTTACAGGAATACAGGTGGGGTGTATTTGGGTAAAACAAGGATTGGCAAAATCAGCACCTTTTTTATGTGCTTTCCAGGCAGCGGTAACATTACATCCCATGGCATTAGTACTCAAATAAAATACGTTTCCATATCCACCTGAACACAACAAAACAGAATGCCCGAAATGACGCTCCAATTCACCACTTACCAGATCTCTTACAATAATACCTCTTGCTTTTCCATCAATGGTTACCACTTCATGCATTTCGTGCCGGCTGAACACTTCTACATTGCCTAATGCAATCTGACGCTCCAATGAACTATAAGCTCCAAGCAACAATTGCTGCCCGGTTTGACCTGCTGCATAAAAAGTACGCTCTACCTGTGTGCCACCAAAAGAACGGTTGCTCAACAAACCACCATATTCCCGGGCAAAAGGTACCCCTTGTGCCACACACTGATCAATAATAGAACTACTTACCTCAGCAAGCCGGTGTACGTTACCTTCTCTTGAACGGTAATCGCCGCCCTTGATGGTATCGTAAAACAAACGGTAAACGCTATCACCGTCGTTTGAATAGTTTTTAGCAGCATTGATCCCTCCCTGCGCAGCAATGGAATGAGCCCGGCGTGGGGAATCCTGAAAACAAAATGCTTTTACTTTATAGCCCAACTCGCCAAGCGAAGCTGCTGCTGAAGCGCCTGCCAAACCAGTTCCTACAATAATTATTTCAAGCTTACGCTTGTTGGAAGGGTTTACCAATCGACAGGTGGATTTGTAAGTATCCCATTTTTCATCGAGAGGTCCGGCCGGTATTTTTGCGTTTAACATATTCAAACAAATTAATAATTTTTAAATAAGATCCGTTGAGTGCGATATATTTCAATATCACTGTTTAAAGGTATCATTGTGTCGTCAATAAGAAAAAGGCTGTGGAAGGATTTTTATCGGAATGATCGCTTTTTAATCACATCAGAAAGGGATTCATTGTCCTTTAACAACTTCGGACCACATTGGTCCCTTTATTGTTTCGCCTGCTTTAACCAACCCATCCCAGATACATGGCAACCGGCATCAGTGCAAACAAAAGCGAAACCAAAATGGAATAACCCCAGCCTACAGATTGAACAAGCTTCAACCACTTATTGTTGACCAAACCCATGGTACGGAAAGCACTCTGAAAACCATGCAACAAATGATATGCCAGCGATAAACAAGCCAGCACATATACAATAACCACCCATAAGTCGACAAAAGTAAACTTCATCAGGTTGAACAAATTGTGCATTTCAACGCCGTTGTAGGAAACCTCTGTCAATTCGGGGTGACCGGTAAAACGAGCAGGAACCCAAAAATGCCACCAATGGATAACCAAAAAAATCAAAAGGATGGTTCCGAGCAGTCCCATGCTCCGGCTATACCATTTACTGCCCCGGTTACCCAAATTTACTGCATAGTCCTGTTTCCCCCGCTTTTGACGGTTATCATACTCTAAAATAAGCCCCTGAATAATGTGTAAAAAGATTCCGGCAAACAATCCCACCTCGAGTATTCTGATCAGCACAGTGCTACCCATAAAATGAGCTGCTTTATTAAACATTTCTCCATCTTCGGAACTGTTTACCAGATCCGCAAAAATGGTAGCATTAATACTTACGTGAATAAGAAGAAATGAAATAAGAAATAGACCGGTAAGCCCCATTACGAGTTTCTTACCGATTGAGGAAGTAAACATCTGTTTCCAGGTCATTGTAGAAAAGTTATTTGAGTGCAAAAGTACGACAACCCAACTTTTTGATAGAGAATAAATTAGCAAGTTTATACACTCTTTTGCAAATGATGGGCAAACATTTTCTCTGATTGCCCGACCATTCATACATTTTAGAGCTAAAAAAAACGCAGGAGTGCTAAATTTGCTTTATGCGGAAGTCACTAACAGTGGTATGGAACAGCCTGAAAATGGCATTAGGAGAGCTGAGGGTAAATAAACTCAGGACTTTTTTGTCCTTGTTTGGCATCACCATTGGCATATTTTGCATCATCGGGGTGCTCACTACGGTACAAAGCCTGGAGAAAAGCGTTAAAGATGGACTCGGCGATATAGGCAGCAGTACCATTTATATACAAAAATGGCCATGGGCAGGAGGGGATGATGATGAATTTCCCTGGTGGAAGTATATGAAAAGACCAGACCCGAAATACGATGAATTGAAACCGCTGGCACAAAGAAGCAATTATGCTAAAGCTGCCGCTTTTATGCTGTTCAACAGTTCGAGTGTAGGTTATAAAGATAATCTTTTACGAAATGTGACCTGGTATGGTGCTACGGATGATTTCAATACCATTCAGGAAATAAAAATAGAATTCGGACGCTACCTTTCAAGCAGTGAATTTGCCACCGGCAGCCCGGTTATGGTAATGGGTTATGAAAATGCAAAACTTCTTTTTAATGATGCCGAAAAAGCATTGGGCAAAGAAGTAGAAGTAAGCGGCCGAACGGCTACCATTGTAGGAATCATGAAAAAACAAGGCCGCAGCCTCATCGGGGGCTGGGATTTTGATAATATTATCATCGTTCCCTTCAACTTTTGCCGGCAGGTGGTTGATGAAAGAAAGGCTGAAAGGTTTTTACTGATTGCCGGTAAAGAGGGCGTTCCACTGGAAGCACTGAAAGATGAGGTCCGTGGCATTATGCGCAATATCCGGAAACTGAAACCAATTGAGGAAGATAATTTTGCGCTGAATGATGTAACATCAGGAAGCAAACAAATGGAATCCTTTTTTGGAAGTGTCAACATCGGCGGGTTTGTTATTGGTGGTTTTAGCCTGATTGTGGGTCTTTTTGGTATTGCCAATATTATGTTTGTAACCGTAAAGGAACGCACTTCGCAGATTGGTTTAAAAAAAGCTATTGGCGCCAAGAAAAGCACCATTCTTACCGAGTTTTTACTTGAATCCTCTTTTTTGTGCATCATTGGGGGGTTGATTGGCTTGTTTCTTGTTTTCCTGATAACACTCGGCCTAAGTGCCGTATTACCGTTTAAAGTAGAACTATCGCCTTCCATAATCGTTTTAGGCTTAAGCATCAGCATTACCGTTGGGTTGCTTGCTGGTATTATACCTGCATGGACCGCTGCAAGGCTCGATCCTGTGGTAGCTATACGCAGCAAATAGGGATCAAGTATATTTGCAAAAAATGGCTGGTTTTGAACGATGTAACTCCTTTCGTGATAAAAAGTAATCCGGTAATACTTGGTATTGAATCCTCCTGCGATGAAACATCGGCTTCGGTATGCAGCGGTGGACAGATTCTATCCAATATCATTGCAACCCAATCCATTCACGAACAATATGGCGGAGTAGTACCCGAACTTGCAAGCCGGGCACATATGCAAAATATATTGCCGGTAGTGGATACCGCTCTTCAACAAGCAAAGGTTGATAAGATTGAACTGGATGCTATCGCTTACACACAGGCCCCCGGATTAATCGGGGCCTTACTGGTAGGAAACAGTTTTGCCAAAAGCCTTGCGCTGGGTTTAAATATCCCGCTTATTGAAGTGCACCACATGCAGGCACATGTAATTGCCAATCTGATTGATGATCCGAAACCTGCCTTCCCTTTCCTTTGTTTAACGGTGAGCGGAGGCCACACCCAAATTGTGCTGGCGAAATCAGCCATAGATTTTACCATCCTTGGGGAAACCCTTGATGATGCTGCCGGAGAAGCTTTTGATAAAAGCGCCAAAATACTGGGCCTACCCTATCCCGGTGGCCCCCTGATTGACCGGTACGCCAAAGAAGGCAAACCGGTGTTTCCCTTTGCTCAACCACAAATCGCAGATTTGAATTTCAGCTTCAGTGGCATTAAAACTTCCATCCTATATTTTATACAAAAGCAAATAAAAACAGACCCCGATTTTATTACCAATAACCTCCATGACCTGTGCGCTTCTATTCAATTTGCGCTGGTGGAAACGTTAATGAAAAAACTAGCTAAGGCTATCCGTCAAACCGATATCCGTCAGGTATGCCTTGCCGGTGGGGTCAGTGCCAATTCCGGGTTGCGTCAATCCTTCCTCGAAGCCGGAAAAACCCAAGGTTTTGATACCTTTATTCCTGCATTTGAATATTGTACCGATAATGCCGCCATGATTGCGCTAACAGGGCATTACAAATATCTCAATGGCTCATTTGCAGCCCTCAGCAGCAGCCCAAGTGCCCGGGCAAGCTGGACTTGAGAAAAAAATTAAATTTATATTAAGTAGGGGCTGCTCATAATCTCAAGAATTGGGATTCGAAATTTTGGTACTTTTTTAATTCATCAAAATACAACAATTTCATGAATGCCCGGATTTGTGTTTCTGTCTGTTTATTTTTCCACCCGCACCTTTTTCCTGGTGGTCAGTGAGGCTTTAATATCCCTCAACTTAGAATTTAGCCAACAAAATTTTTATTATTAACCCAATTAAAAGGTCAATGAGCCAATGTATTATGGGCGCCTCTAAAAACTACTCAGACAAGGCTTCCCAATTTTATCTCACCGGAGTTTACTTTAGTAAATGAGGATATTATGAAATTGGTATATCTCAGTATCAGGGTTTTTAGAGATGCCCTTATGCTTAAATCCGACTATCCGCAAAAAAAATCCATCGGAGACTCACAATGTATAACCAAAAACAGCATGCTGCTATGAACTGAATCCAGCGGGGTTACAAATCACTCTGGCCGTGCACAAGGCAATGTACGACTCCGCCGGAGTCGGTTCGGGTAAGCTGAGGTTTCCTTGTTAGAAATATAAGAATCCGCTGGAGCAGGAGGTATATCAAGGCAACTTAGCGTCTTACGCAAACACGAAATAAGGAGTATTATCGCTAAAAGCGAAAAGTGGATTTTAAAGGAATTATATTCATAAGTTGACGCCTATTCGCAGCGGAGTCGCATATCACTCTGACGGCGCATAAGGCAAACTACGACTCCATTGGAGTCGGTTCGGGTATGCTGAGGTTTCCCTGTTAGAAATATAAGAATCCGCTAGAGTCGTATATTGAAGAACAGACCTTACTAAGTAATCAAAATATTATGAGCGATTAACCCATAAAAAAACGCGGCTGATGTTTCCATCAACCGCGCTCTATTTTTTAAGAAGTATTTATTTATTCTTCTTCGTCGAAGCTCATCACTTCCCGTGCTGTACTCAGTACTTCGTATTCTTCCTTGTTTCCAACGATCATGCCGTCGAAATCGCGGAGACCTGTACCAGCAGGAATCAGATGGCCGGTAATCACGTTCTCTTTCAAACCAACCATATCATCACGTTTGCCATGAATGGCCGCAGTGCTTAAGACCTTGGTTGTTTCCTGAAACGAAGCTGCTGAAATCCAGCTCTGAACGCCCAAAGAGGCTTTTGTGATACCCAACAACACCGGACGTGCGGTAGCAGGATTGGCATCCCGTAC
The DNA here is from genome assembly GCA_038209595.1 of Chitinophagales bacterium. Taxonomy (GTDB): domain Bacteria; phylum Bacteroidota; class Bacteroidia; order Chitinophagales; family Chitinophagaceae; genus Phnomibacter. The sequence continues at coordinate 11,016 of JBBQXO010000015.1, read as the reverse complement.
TTCTACAATTGGAAGATCGCCCCGACGCAATGCCGAGTTTTCTTCCCGCAGTTCGCGAAGACTTACAATCTGACCGGGACGGAACTTAGTACTTCCACCAGGCTCAGTTACAACCTTCTTATCAAACACCCGGTCATTTTCTTCTACAAAATCGTAACGATCTTCCAGATCTTCCTCCAGGAATTTGGTATCTCCAGCGTCTACAATCTCCACCTTCTTCATCATCTGACGAACGATGACTTCAATGTGTTTGTCATTTATCTTTACACCCTGCAACCGATAAACTTCCTGAATTTCGTTTACTACATATTCCTGAACAGCAAATGGTCCTTTAATTGCAAGGATATCTGCAGGCGAGGTTGCCCCATCACTTAAAGCTGATCCAGCTTTTACAAAGTCACCATCCTGTGCCAGAATCTGACGGGTAAGTGGTACCAGGTATTTCTTGGTCACACCATCTCTTGATTCTACGATCAGTTCGCGGTTACCACGTTTTACATTACCAAAAGTAACCACACCGTCAATCTCGCTTATTACAGCAGGATTGCTTGGGTTTCTTGCTTCAAACAATTCGGTAACCCTTGGAAGACCACCGGTGATATCACGCAATTTGCCCAATACCCTTGGAATCTTAGCCATAACCTGTCCAGATCTTACCTCTACACCTTCTTCAACCACAATATGCGATCCTACAGGCAGGTTATACATTTTTGAATCCTTACCATGTACTTGTATAACGGGGATTTTTGATTTATCCTTGGTTTCAATAACCACTTTTTCTTTGTGTCCTGTTTGATCATCAAGCTGCTCCCGGAAGGTTACTCCATCGAGAATGCTTTCAAATTCAACTGTACCCGGCTGCTCGGCCACAATAACGTTGTTAAACGGATCCCAGCTGCAAATCAGATCACCTTTCTTACACTTCTGACCATTTTTAACTACCAGGTTGGAACCATAAGGAATGTTATTGGTAATCAATAAACGCTCGTTATTATCGTCCATGATCCTCATTTCTCCCGTCCGTCCGATTACAATCTGTGTTTTATCACCTTGTGCATTGGTACCGGCAACAGAGCGAACCCCATCAAACTGAATGATACCCTCAAACTTAGCCAGCATAGTACTTTCAACCGAAGCACTACCCGCAACACCACCCACGTGGAAAGTACGGAGCGTCAACTGAGTACCCGGCTCTCCAATGGATTGAGCAGCGATGATACCTACAGCATCACCTTTTTGTGTGGTATAACCAGTTGCCAGGTTTTTACCATAACATCTTACACATACACCTCGCTTGCTTTCGCAAGTTAATACAGAACGAATTTCTACTGTTTCAATTCCGGCTTCTTCAATTTGCAGGGCAATTTCTTCCGTAATTTGTACACCAGCGTTTACAATCAGTTCGTCTGTAATCAAATCATATACGTTGTGCAGCGAGGTACGACCCAAAATACGGTCATACAAATCCTCCACAATATCTTCATTATCCTTGAGGGCAGACGTTGCAATACCACGCAGGGTTCCGCAATCTTCTTCTGAAATAACCACATCCTGCGAAACGTCCACAAGACGACGGGTCAGATAACCGGCATCAGCCGTTTTCAGGGCCGTATCCGCCAAACCTTTCCGGGCACCGTGGGTAGAGATAAAGTAATCCAATACGTTCAATCCACCTTTAAAGTTGGAAAGAATTGGGTTTTCAATAATCTCACTTCCTGTACTTCCGCTTTTTCTTGGCTTAGCCATCAATCCCCGGATTCCAGCCAACTGTTTTACCTGCTGCTTACTACCCCGTGCACCGGAGTCAAGCATCATAAATACAGAATTAAAGCCTTGCTTATCGGTTGCCATTTCTGTGATCAGCGTTTCAGTGATCCGCATATCCACCCGGCTCCAGATGTCAATAATCTGATTGTAACGTTCATTGTTGGTAATCAGACCCATGTTGTAGCTTTCATAAACCTCTTCTACCTCTGCTTTCGCATTTTCAAGCAATTGGTGCTTGGTATCAGGTATAATAAGGTCGTTGATGCTAAAGGACAATCCTCCTTTAAAGGCCATTTTAAATCCTAATGTCTTGATGTCATCAAGGAATTTGGCAGCCTTTGGAACGTCTGTAAATTTAATAATATTACCAATAATTTCCCGAAGACTCTTCTTGGTAAGTAATTGATTGATAAAACCAACTTCAGGTGGCACATGCTGATTAAAGAGAACACGACCAACCGTTGTTTCAATAATTTGACGGTCGAGTGTTCCTTTTTTATTACGCATGTTGGTGCGCAATCTGATGTTGGCATGCAGATCTACCTGCTTCTCGTTGTAGCAAATAATCACCTCTTCCATGCTGTAAAAGGTCATCCCTTGTCCTTTTACAACAAGGTCGTCCATGGTTTTCTTACCCTTTGTAATATAATACAATCCCAATACCATGTCCTGTGAAGGCAGGGTAATCGGCGTACCATTCTGCGGGTTCAAAATGTTATGGCTGGAAAGCATTAAAAGCTGAGCTTCCAAAACAGCAGCGTTACTCAAAGGCACGTGAACCGCCATTTGGTCACCATCAAAGTCAGCGTTAAAAGCTGAGGTTACCAACGGGTGCAACTGTATAGCCTTACCTTCAATCAATCGCGGCTGAAATGCCTGAATAGAAAGACGGTGAAGGGTTGGGGCCCGGTTCAACATAATCGGGTGCCCTTTCAATATATTTTCAAGAATATCCCAGACAACCGCTTCTTTGCGATCCACTAATTTACGGGCGCTTTTCACAGTTTTTACAATACCCCGTTCTAATAATTTACGGATGATAAACGGCTTGAATAATTCAGCAGCCATGTCTTTGGGAAGACCACATTCATGGAGTTTCAATTCAGGTCCGACTACAATTACAGAACGACCAGAATAATCCACGCGCTTACCCAAAAGGTTCTGACGGAAACGACCCTGTTTGCCTTTGAGCACATCACTCAATGACTTCAGTGCACGCCCACCTTCTGCCTTAACCGCATTTGACTTGCGGCTGTTATCAAACAAGCTATCTATTGCTTCCTGCAACATCCGCTTTTCGTTCCGAAGGATTACTTCCGGTGCTTTAATTTCCAGAAGACGCTTCAATCGGTTGTTCCGGATGATTACCCGACGATACAAATCGTTTAGGTCACTCGAAGCAAAACGGCCACCATCAAGAGGCACCAACGGTCTCAGTTCAGGAGGAATAACAGGAATATATTGCATCACCATCCACTCGGGACGGTTGCCAATGCGGGCACTTGAATCGCGAAAAGCTTCCACTACACTCAAACGCTTCAATGCATCAGCACGACGCTGCTGACTTGTTTCGTTGGCAGCAGAGTTCCGAAGATCGTAACTTAACTGATCGAGTTCCAAACGGGAAAGCAGTTCCCGAACGGCTTCTGCACCCATTTTGGCTACGAATTTGTTGGCATCATCATCCGGCAGCATTTGGTTATCCTTGGGAAGTGCATCGATGATGTCGAGGTACTCCTCTTCAGTCAACAAATCGCCATAATTCTGTCCCTTATCGGCACGAATACCGGCATTAACCACCACATACCGCTCATAATAAACGATGGTTTCCAATTTCTTGGAACTCATACCGAGCAGGTATCCGATTTTATTAGGCAAACTTTTAAAATACCAAATGTGTACCACGGGCACTACTAGCTTGATGTGACCCATCCGCTCCCGGCGTACCTTCTTTTCGGTAACCTCCACACCACAACGGTCGCAAACGATGCCCTTGTAACGGATACGCTTGTACTTTCCACAAGCACATTCAAAATCCTTCACAGGACCAAAAATACGCTCGCAGAAGAGACCATCTCTTTCTGGCTTGTAGGTACGATAATTGATGGTTTCGGGCTTCAATACTTCCCCATGGCTGCGCTCCAGAATGTTATCCGGACTTGCAAGGCTAATGGTAATGCTCGAAAAATTCGATTTGGGCCGATTGTCTTTTTTGATCGCCATAATTACTATTGCGTGTTAAAATTTTTTGCAGAACAACTCTTCATTTAGAATAATAGACATCCTTCCCTTGGTTGGACCAAAGAAAATCATTTGATTATCAGTAAGTTACGTAAAAAGAATGTCAAATCACCCAAAATAAGAGTGGGCAAAGGTAATGAAATATATATTAAGAAAAAAAGTGAAAATAAGTAAAAAAAATAAAGCTCGTTTTTTGAACTGTTAGAAAAAATAGCTCCTCGCTTATTCTTGTTTAACTCTCAATCCCAACAACTATTAAAATCCTTAATCGCTACTTTAGCGCTCCCAAATTCAGGGGAAACTACTTTAACAAGACGTTATATTAAAAGGCAAACCCACGAGGTTTGCCGTGGGTATTTTGCAAAAGATGGTACCTGAAAGGAAAATAAACAGAACGCTGAAATTAAAGTCAAATGGAATTGTTGCTTTAGAGACTTATGCACCAAAGGTGAAAATGGTGGAAAACCGAAACAATTTGCTGCATCGAATTTGTAAGAGTAGTCTCCCTGAGAAACCTGCTCAGATTTTGAAAATTAAAGAAAAGGGAAAGGCATTTCGTGGATAATGGCAAATATTTCTACTCAAAACATATAGACCTCCCTTTTAAAATGGGTTATTGAAGGTGCATTGAAGTATTTTTGCAAAAATTACATCGGGCAGGCAAACCATACCTGACCGGTAAAAAATGTATTATATTTTTTCATAAAAAAAACATAGAAACATCATGGCTTTCCGTATTGAAAAAGACACCATGGGAGAGGTTCAGGTGCCTGCCGATGCCATTTATGGCGCTCAAACCCAACGCAGTGTGGACAATTTTAAAATTGCCACCGACATCAACCGCATGCCAAAGGAAATAATTCAGGCATTTGCCTATCTTAAAAAGGCAGCAGCCATTACCAATTTTGAAGCGGGTGTACTTTCTAAAGAAAAATGCGACCTGATTGGTGCAGCCTGTGACGAAATACTTGCCGGCAAACTAGCTGATGCTTTCCCTTTGGTAGTTTGGCAAACCGGAAGCGGTACCCAAAGCAATATGAATGTAAATGAAGTGGTTGCTTATCGAGGACATGTATTGAATGGCGGGCAACTTACGGATAAGGAAAAATTCCTGCATCCCAATGATGATGTAAACAAAAGCCAGAGCAGCAATGATACTTTTCCAACAGCGATGCATATTGCTGCTTACAAAATGCTGATGGATATTACCATCCCGGGTATTGAGAAACTTCGGGATACCCTGAAGGCCAAAAGCGAGGCGTATATGCATGTAGTGAAAATTGGCCGTACCCATTTTATGGATGCAACGCCCCTAACCGTGGGACAGGAATTCAGCGGCTATGTAAGCCAGTTGAGCCATGGGCTGAAAGCCATTAAAAACACCCTGGAACATCTGAGCGAACTCGCACTAGGCGGAACTGCTGTAGGCACCGGCATCAATACCCCCGATGGATACAGCGAAAATGTAGCAGGGCATATAGCAAAGCTGACGGGTTTGCCCTTTATTACTGCAGAAAATAAGTTTGAATCGCTTGCTGCCCATGATGCAATTGTGGAGGTACACGGCGCACTAAAAACCGTTGCAGTAAGCCTGATGAAAATTGCAAATGACATCCGGATGCTGAGCAGTGGCCCCCGAAGTGGTATTGGCGAGTTGCATATCCCTGACAATGAACCGGGGTCTTCCATTATGCCGGGCAAGGTTAACCCCACTCAATGTGAAGCTTTAACCATGATTGCAGCGCAGGTACTCGGCAATGATGTGGCCATCAATATTGGCGGCGCTTCAGGCCATTTTGAATTGAACGTTTTTAAGCCCATGATGATTTACAACTTTTTGCACAGTGCCCGGTTGATTGGAGATGGCTGCGTAAGTTTTAATGATAAATGTGCCGTGGGTATCGAGCCTATTGAAGCAAACATAAAAAAACATGTAGACAACAGCCTGATGCTTGTAACGAGTCTGAATACCAAAATAGGCTACTATAAAGCAGCAGAAATAGCCCAAACGGCCCATAAAGAAGGAACAACCCTCAAAGATATGGCGGTAAAGTTGGGGTATCTTACACCTGAAGAGTTTGACGAATGGGTGGTTCCTGCACAAATGGTAGGAAAGCTTTAGGGATTATTGATGTGAAATTTAAAAAAATAAAGGGATGTCATTTTAAATGGCATCCCTTTACTAATTAAATCGAATATTGAATTAGTATACAAACAAATAAAAAACAGGCATCTAATCCTTTCTAATATGGACATTCAAATCCTGTGCGTCTACTACCTGGAAGGTAGCTGACGCAAAAGAAATAGCTCCCTCGGAATCCTCAACTGCTTTCAGGATGCGCGTAAACAAAGCGGTTTTGGTGGTTCTACGCATTTTATACTCCACCACATAACGAAGGGTAAATTCCACCCAATTATCATTGGCAACAAGCGATACCATGGGTTCAGTCAATGCATTTTCCAGCCGGTATTTACGCTGCAATTGGTCCCAATCTTCCATCGACTGACTGGTTAATTCACCTACCACTTCTTTACCAACATCTATGAGCATTTCTGTGGTTTTTGTATAATCGCTGCCATATTTAACCGGGATCTTAATCTCATCCCATAAAAATGGGAAATCCCCGGAATAGTTAAATACGGGTTCCTTAAAAACGAAGCTATTTGCTACAAGCACAATACGACCATTGTATAAATCGCCATCTACCCACTGCCCGGTTTCCATGATCGTTGTACGAAGGAGGCCAATATCCATTACATCTCCCTTAATGCCACCGAGCTGCACCCGATCGCCTGTTTTGTAAAAACCACCAAAAAGTATGGCGAGCCATCCGGCGAAAGAAGCAATTACTTCCTGTAGTGCAAAAGCAATACCGGCACCAGCAACCCCCAATGCAATCCCAAACCCGCCCAATTTGTCACTATAAACAAACAAAAGCAACAGGATGGTAAAAAGGTAACCAGCAAAAGTGGAAATCTTTTTTGCTTTATAGCGGCCGTCAATATCTTTTATTTTCGAAAAAAACCGCTTTTGCAGTAAAGACAATAAAAACCAGATGGCGGTTATGCCTACTACAATAATCACCAGCCGTCTGATGGTCAAATCATTAAAATATTTCGAAAAAAACTCTTCCATTAATCTTCCTTTTTGTAATGAATCACCCTTTGAGGGAACGGGATTGTAACCCCAAATTTCTTAAAATCGGCAAATATTTTTACCCGTAGGTCACTTTTTATATTTTCGACCCGAAAGACCTCATCTGCCCAAAAATACAGGGTAAAAATCAAAGCAGAGTCCGCACAATCATTAAAACGAACAAATGGAGTATTTACATCGACTACTGATTCATGGGCTATGGCGGCATCCTTCATGATCTTCATTACCAGCGGCACATCCGAAGAATAATCTACTCCCATTGTAACTTCAAAACGGGAAACCAGCTCATTGAGTGTCCAGTTGATCAATGAATTACGAGTAAGGTCGGTATTAGGCAGGACAATAAATTTATCGTCCCGTGCACGTATGGTGGTAGTGCGCAGGTTAATTTCTTCCACCCGGCAAATGATCCCGTTGGTTTCAATGATATCCCCCACTTTGATGGTGGAATCCATTAAGAGAATGATCCCGGAAATATAATCACTGAAAAGATATTGAATTCCCAAGCCCAAACCCACAAGTAGGGCGGCAGACCCTGCCAGTAATAAAGAAAGATTAAAACCGATTAATTGAAGCGAAACAACAATGGCAATTATAACAATCAGGTACTTTAATAAAGAATAAATAGAGTAGCGTTTTGCTGTTTCTATCCTATCGAATTTATTGATGCTTTTCCTCAGTAGCATCAGGAAAACAGAAACTCCTACATTAAAAAGAACCAGAAACAATAATCCTTTAACGGTAAATTTCACCTTCCCGATTTCAAATAGCGAGTATTCTAAAATTTCATTCATTTATGTAAAGTTCACATTTATTAAGTATTTCACGTGTTTCCTTATTGGTTTTAAATAAGTTCTATAGCCAGTTAACCATTTTACTACATGACCTTATAAATAACTTTTTAAAGATATTCCTTTTGAAGGAAATATCATTACCCGGAAAGAATGGTTTTCTTACCAGGTAAACTTAATAAAAGATTTACCTTTTATTTCCGAACAGTACAACCGCAGTCTTGTTATTTGCCCTTTAATACAAACTGCAAACAACCTAACTTTGCACACATATTTATGGTAAAGGCTTATAATTTTTTGGCTGCCTGGCAGCTTTTTCCCGAAAAATGCACATTCGAACAGGGTGTTCCACCCAAAAGTGGTAATTATAAAATAGAAACGGACACTCAACAGCAACAACTGATAATTACCTCCAATTGGGTAACGCAGGATAACAGCGCTTTTTTCTCCGAATATCGTTTTGTCCCCGATGGCAATTTACAACCCTTTGAAAATCAAGACCTCGCCGATTCTGTGAAAGGGGAAGTGCCGGATGGCTCCACCATGGTCATAGAGTTTTTTAAGGAAAATCGACCTGTACTAAAAGTAACTAAGGAAATTCAGCCTAATGGGTATATGAAGATAACCCAAACAGGTCAGGATAAGGACGGGAAAGCTTTTACCAATCTGGAAGTATATCACAAACAACTGAGTGTTCTCCCGTATGCATCTTCGGTAGGTAGTGTTGCCATTAAGCCAACTGAAGAAGGAGCCATCAAGCACAAAGCCCTGCTGGCTATGGAGCAGCAAACTGATATGCAGCTCGATCAGATAAGACAGCAAATAGAATTACTGGCCAAGCAGGCACAGGAGTTACGCAAAAGAAAGGAACTGAGTCTGATGATTTATGCAGCCAAGCTCAGCTTTACACCTATTATAAGTCAAAATTATTTTTTATACGAAAAGCACGATGGCACACATATTCTTTCCTTGGTGAATTCAAAGGAATGGGGCGGTGCGGGTCCTTTCAAACACTTTATAACCGGAGTAAAACTGCTTGCCGATCATACCTGGATGGAAATTGGCGAAGGATAGCTGAGTTGGGTATTCGAAATTTTTTAGGATAAAAGATAGTGTTGCCATAGGCAAATAAGCCCCATTGTTTTATCTTTCCCCAATGGAAAAGATAATCCGTGTTGGCCTCGTTGGATATGGAATGTCAGGAAGGGTGTTTCATGCCCCTTTTTTGCATACGCTGCCACAATATGAACTTGCTGCTGTGGTGGAACGTAACCATAATGAAGCCAAAGAAATATATCCTTATGTGTCTACGGAGCGATCATTAGATGCTTTGTTGAAAAGGGACGATATTGATCTGGTCGTAATTACTACACCCAATGAAACCCATTATCCCTATACTATGCTGGCGCTGGAAGCAGGCAAAAATGTAGTGCTGGAAAAGCCTTTTGCCAATAATATAGAAGAGGCGGCAAAACTGGTGGCACTGGGTGAAGCAAGTGACACACAGCTTTCTGTTTACCAAAACAGAAGATATGTGGGTGACTTTAAAACCATCCAACAGATTATTCAAAATGGCTCATTGGGTAAAGTGCACGAATACATTTGCCACTTCGATCGTTATCGGACTGCGCCCCGCCCCGGAAATCCCTGGCGCGAAAAAAATATTCCCGGCAGTGGGATATTATTTGACCTTGGTCCCCACTTGATTGATCAGGCACTCTGCTTATTCGGCCTGCCTAAAACTATTACGGCGTTTGTAAAAAATCAACGTTCCTTTTCTGAAGTGGATGATTATTTCGAATTGCGACTCGACTTTGGCGATGATTGTGTTGCCATTTTAAAATCGGGGATGTTGGTAAAAGAAATGGGACCGAGATATGCCGTACATGGCACCCAAGGCAGCTATCTCAAATATGGCGATGACCCACAGGAAGCCCTTCTGAAACAGGGGCATATGCCCGTTGGAGAATTTTGGGGCGTGGAAGAAATAAGTTATCATGGATTACTGCACACTACAATAGAAGGCAAAGAGGTGAGGCAATTCATCCCCACCCTACCCGGCAATTTTGGCACTTACTATACAAACTTGTACGATTCCATAGTGAATAGAAAAAGACCACGGGAATTACCCGCACATGGTTTTAACACCATCAAACTGATAGAACTGGCTTTTGAAAGTTCAAAACTCGGTAAGACTCTGGCATGTGAAGGCTTAATGGATGTACCTTATCCTGCAGAGTAAAATAAATTGCATATAAAATAACGAATAGCCAAGTTGTTGAAGGAATTCATTAGCCAGGGATTGAGCGTTAATGGAATAGCCTTCAAAAAGCTTTTGGATGTTCATGCATTGCTGCAAGACACAAAACAGGTCGACTTGTGAAGTATTCCAAATGCTTAGTTGGGTTTCCCCTTGCAACACTTTAGGGATAAGGTGAGTTTTAAAATTCCAAAAAATAAAAACTGCCTATCGCCTGCCGGTAAAAAGACAGAGCAGACAGGTTCCAAATTCCAAAAAAAATCATTTTCCCTTCACTTTTCTGCTTTCGCATTTCACCTTTCACGTTTATCATTTCACGTTTCACGTTTATCATTTCACCTTTCACTTTTCACCTTTCACTTTTCACTTTTCACCTTTCACCTTTCACCTTTCACCTTTCACCTTTCACGTTTCACCTTTCACTTATCTCCTTTCACCTTTATCATTTCACCTTTCACGTTTCACCTTTCACTTTTCTCCTTTCACCTTTATCCTTTCACGTTTCACTTTTCACGTTTCACGTTTCACTTTTCACCTTTCACTTTTCACCTTTCACTTTTCACCTTTCACCTTTCACGTTTCCTTGACTCGTTTCGCAAATAATGCCCCAAGGCAAGGGTTCCGTTACCCCAAATCAATACAAAGCCTTGTTTTTTAAAAAACCTTCACTATATTCATTTTTGAATAATATGCCTCACAATATTCTCATCACCGGCGCCAACGGCTACATCGGACAACGACTCATTCCCGTTTTGCTGGAAGAAGGGCATATTTTGTATTGTTGCGTACGCGATCGCTCC